>JBJMXC010000087.1:0-18490 GCA_045809825.1 Chthoniobacterales bacterium
AAGGGACGATCGATGTCGCGGTGCATTCCGCGAAAGATTTGCCGAGCGAGATGCTCACGGATCTCGTGATCGGCGCCGTCCTGCGCCGGGCCCCCGTAGAGGATGTCCTGATTACGAAGACGCGGCAGGAAATGGCGTTGGGACATGGTGCAGTGATTGCGACCGGCAGCGTTCGCCGGCAATATCAGTTGCGATGGCAGTTTGCCGGCATCGAGACGGTTGATCTCCGTGGGAATGTCCCGACACGCCTGAGCAAATTTGTCCAAAGCGATTGGGCGGGGGTCGTTCTTGCCGGTGCGGGACTGCGGCGGTTAGGCCATGACATTGAAAATGGCTCGTTCCGCTTCGAAGATGCCGAGCTCCATGCGCGGGCGCTTCCATTGGGCGAATTCTTGCCGGCTGGTGGCCAGGGTGTTATCGCGCTTCAGATTCGAAGTGGGGACCGGAACAGCGGCGACCTCCTGCGCGCCGTCAACGATCCCGACACGTTTAGCTGTCTCGCCGCCGAACGTGAGTTCTTGCGCCTGCTCGAAGGCGATTGCAATTCGCCGGTAGGCGTCCTCGCATCCATTTCTGGCGAGGAGCTGAGCTTACGCGGCCAGGTTTTCGATCCGCCGCGCGTTGAACCGTGGGTTGGCCGCGCCGAAGGTAGCCCCGTGCACCCAAAAGAGCTGGGAAGAAAGTTGTGGGAGGCCATTAATGGCTGAAAAAAAGGGACGCTGTTTTCTCGTCGGCGCAGGTCCGGGCGATCTGGGGCTCGTGACTCTGCGAGCCAGGCAATGCATCGAGGAGGCAGAGGTGATCGTCTATGATTACCTCTGTAATCCGGAGATGCTGCGATGGGCCCCGGATAAAGCGGAACTGATTTTTGCGGGCAAGAAAGCCGGCGAACACACCCTCAGCCAGGACGAAATCAACGCCTTGCTCGTCGAGAAGACCGCCGCGGGACTTAACGTCGTCCGGCTCAAGGGCGGTGATCCGTTTCTTTTTGGGCGGGGCGCCGAAGAGGCGCAGGCCCTCGCAGCGGCGCGGCTGCCGTTCGTGATTGTTCCCGGAGTTACCTCCGCAATTGCGGGTCCTGCTTATGCCGGAATTCCCGTGACCCATCGCGGAAAGAATTCTCACGTCACTTTTTTCACCGGCCACGAGGACCCGGAGAAATCGGAGAGCTCGATTGATTTTCGGGCGTTGGCACAGCTTGGCGGCACCCAGGTCATGTTGATGGGGGTTGAGCGGATCGGAACAATCGCCCGCGAGATGATGGCGAACGGCGTCCGAAAGGATTTGCCCGTCGCGCTTATTCGTTGGGCTACGACTGGCCGCCACGAAACGCTAGTGGGTACCGTGGACAACATCGCCGAGCGCGTGACCGCGCAAAGTTTCGCCCCGCCAGCCATCGCGGTATTTGGCGATGTGGTATCGCTCCGCGACGAGCTCAATTGGTTTGAAGCACGGCCGCTTTTCGGAAAGCGAATCGTGGTCACGCGGACACGGACCCAGGCGGGTGTGTTGACGGAGCAGCTCCGCGAACTCGGGGCCGACATCATCGAGCTGCCGACGATTCGAATCGAGCCGCCGACCGATTTGCGCGCGTTCGCCGAGTTGGTTCAAGACTCTCACGCTTACGACTGGATTGTGTTCACGAGCCCGAACGGGGTGAACGCGTTCTTCGAATTGTTTTACAAGCTGTACGACGATGCTCGTGAGATCGGTGCTGCCCGTATCGCCGCGATCGGCCCGGCGACGGCGCAGCGGATCAGGGATTTCCACCTGCATGTGGATCTCCAACCGGAAGAATTCGTAGCTGAGTCGCTTGCGCGCGAGTTCAAGAAGGAGGGCGACCTTGAAAACCTGCGCATTCTTATTGCCCGCGCGGAGAAGGCCCGGGATTTGCTACCCAAGGAGCTCTCGGCTTTAGGAGCTATTGTGGACGAAGGCTTTGCCTACCGCACGGTTCCCGAAACGCGCGACGATAGCGGAGCGCGGCGCCGATTAATTGAAGAAGGCGCAGATCTGATCACGTTCACCAGCTCATCCACAGTCGAAAATTTCCTGGCTCTCGATTTGCCGTGGCCGGCGCAAATGAAGATTGCCAGCATTGGCCCGATCACGTCGAAGACTGCGCGCGATCGCGGGCTCGAGGTGGCTGTTGAAGCGCGGCGACACGACATCCCTGGATTGGTCGACGCGATCCGGAAGTTTTTTGCGCGGGAAACCTGACGAATGAACACGCCAACGCAAATCAAGATCACGGACGAGTTTGCATCGGCGATGCAACAGTTGAGCGCCGAAGCTGAAAAGACTCTGCCTGGTGACGGCTGGGACGAAGGATCAACCGGCGAACAGTTTAACCAGATTCTGAATGAATTCCGGAGCTTGAACGGCCGGATGACGAATTTCGAGCAGGCGGTGCTCGCCCGGCTGCAAAAGCTTGAGAACGCCGAGAAGCACGACCTCGCTGAGCAGCTTAAGAAAATGGATGAACAGATGGCTGCGCTTCGGAACACCGAGACGGTCAATCAGCGGCTCTTCGATTCCCTTCATGAGGAGCTGATCAAGTATCGCGATAATTTCCTGCACGAATCGCTCCAGAAACCATTCATCCGGGACCTGGTCACTCTTTTTGACGATTTGACGAGCCTGCTTACCCAGCTTCAAACCGCGCTCGACGCGACCGACGGGAAGCGCGGTCCGCTCGCCCAGTGGCGCGACAACCTGGAGAACGCTCTTCATTCGTTGACGGAAATTTTGCACCGGATGGAAGTGAGTGAGATCGAGCCCAAGGAAACCGTGGATCGCGCTCTGCACCGTGTCCTCAGTTATGAGCCGGCCGATTTCGCGGAGGAAGATGGGCGGATCATCATGCGCGTGAAACGCGGATTCCTCTGGCGCGACCAGGTTTTGCGCCCGGAAGAAGTGGTCGCAAAACGATTCTCGTAATTACAGCCAGCCCGCGAAATTCGGCGGTGAAAAACGCCGAAATGCCTCGGGCAGAAGGCATGGAAATTGCAACTGCAGCTCGTGCTCCATACCACACCGCTCCTTAGCTGCGAACATGACTCAACCTGCAACGCGACGAAAAGTAGTCGGAATTGATCTCGGCACGACCTTCTGCGCGATCGCCCATATCGATCCGTACGGTAAGCCCCAGATCATCCCGAACGTCGAAAGCGAGCGCCTCACCCCGTCGGTTGTTTTGTTCGACGATGCTACCGTGATCGTTGGCACCCTCGCGAAGAACAACTCCGTCGCCGAAGCAGAAAAAATTGTCGATTTCGTGAAGCGCGAGATGGGCAAGCCGAAAGAGCAATTTTCTCGGGAGTTCGGCGGAAAGATCTATTCGGCCGAGGAACTTTCCGCATTGATTTTGCGAAAGCTGAAGGCGGACGCGGAGAAATATTTGAAGGAGCCGGTGACGGATGCGGTAATCACGGTTCCTGCCTATTTCAACGACGCGGAACGCACAGCGACGATCACCGCCGGCCAGCTCGCCGGGCTGAACGTGCTCCAGATTATCAACGAACCCACCGCTGCGGCCGTCGCCTACGGGCTCGACAAATTGGATGAAGACCAAACCGTTTTCGTCTTCGATCTCGGTGGGGGAACTTTCGACGTCACGATCATGCGGATCGAAGGGCACGGCATCCAGATGCTGGCCACGAACGGCGATCACCGGCTCGGCGGAAAAGACTGGGACGACGTGATCGTGAACTACGTCGCCGAGGAATTTGATCGGGCGCACGGCGAAAATCCATTGCTCGATTTGGAAAGCTACCAGGATCTGCAAAGCCGCGCCCTGGCCACGAAGATCCAGCTCTCCACCCGGCCCCGGACGGCGCTTGTCCACAGCCACAACGGCAAGAGTGTAAAAGTCGAGCTGACGCGCGACGAGTTCGAGGCCAAGACCCGACATCTGGTCGAGAAATGCAAAACGATCTGCGAGATGGTTCTCCAGGAAGCCCAGATGCAATGGAGCGACATCAACAAGGTTCTCATGGTCGGCGGCATGACCCGGATGCCGATGGTGCGCGAGATGGTGGCGAACCTTTCGTCGTTGCCGCTGGTCGACGACGTCAATCCTGATGAAGCGGTTGCGGTAGGCGCAGCAATCCAGGGAATCCTCTCGCTCTTAAAAGAAGAGGAGACTACCGGCGAACGAACCCTTTCCGAAGATACACGGCAGCAATTCTCCTCGCGGGAAGGCGGCTTGATCCAGGTCACCAACATCACTTCGCACACGCTCGGCGTAGTCCTTTGGGACGAAGCCCACCTCGAGGAATACGTCTTCCCGATGATTCGCAAGATGACGGCGATCCCCGCTACCGCGAAAAACTCATTTGGCACCGCGAGCGCAAACATGCAGCAGGTCGTTGTCCGGATTGTCGAAGGCGAAAGCACGCTGCCGGCCGAATGCACTCCACTGGGGTTATGTGACGTTGAGCTGCCGGCATTCCTGCCCAAGGGTTCACCGGTCGAGCTGACCTACGAATACAACGCCAACCAGGTCCTCGAAGTTGCCGTCAACGCTTCGGGCAACCAGGCGAAAGTAAGAATTGAACGCAACACAGGTCTGGCGCCGGACGAAGTCGAACGCGCGGCGAAAGGCCTCGGCGCCATCGCGGTGATGTAATATGGTGCAACTGGAGGAGCGCTTTCCGACCCCGCTCCCGGACGATCCCTACAAGTGGGATGGCTGGAGCAAATATAAGTCGCCCAATTTTTACGAGCGGCTTTGCCTCGATCCGCACGCGAACCCGAGTAACGAACTGATCGAGGAGCATTGCCGCGAGCTGATGCGATGGTGGCAGAAGAAGTTGCCCCTCAAGAATCAACCGAGCAATCCGCTCGCCCAAATCCTGCGTCCCGGACTGGACGAATCCTCTCGTTATCTTACGGAAGCGCGGGTAGAGCTGCTCGATCCGGAACGTCGGCAGAAGGTCGATTCTGAGCTCGCTGCCCAGGCCAGCGAGCAGGCGGCGATCGAACTTCACAAATATCTTACGTTCGCTTTGGCGGACGGCGTGTTGACCCCTGAGGAAGAAAAAAGTCTCCATCGCTTTGGGGCGGAGCATGGGTTAACGCCCGAACAAATCGCCGAGTACATCGAGGCGGAGCTAAAGGATAGCGGCGCTCAGCGCGCTCCGATTAACGCCGCGCCGACCCCGGCTGCAACGACGCCAGCCAGGGAGTCACGGCAGCGCCGAGGCAGATCGATCGATCCAAAAGAAGACTTCCTTCGGATGTTGCGCCTGAGCGGACTCGATAGTGATGGGATGGCCAATGACACCCGCGACGCCTTCGTCAACATGGCCGAAAACCTTGGAATCGAAGCCTACGACGCCGAAGATCTGGTCGACCAATATCTCGAGGAAATGGACAAGACGGCGGAGCCGGAAGTTGCTGCCGCGCCCCACGTCGTCGTCGCTCGTGAGCAGCCCGCGAAACAGGCCGCGAACGGACACGCCGGTCAGCCTGCCCCGGCGGCCGCGCCGGCCGCTGAACCCGGCTCCGGTCGTTTTGCCAATTACGTCAATTCCCTTGGTGGCCAGATGCTTTTCGTTCCGTCCGGCGAGTTCGTCATGGGAAGCGATGCCGCCGATGCCGGTCCGAATGAAAAACCCCTGACCAAAGTCACCCTGAGCCGCTTCTACATCGCGCGCCACCTCGTCACGAATGCCGACTACCAGCAATTTGATGCGGGCCACGTCCGCAAACGGGCGCCTGGCGCCGGCGATCGCCATCCGGTCGTCTACGTCAGCAGTCTCGACGCGATCAAGTATTGCCAGTGGCTCTCGACGAAGGAACGAAAGAAATATCGGTTACCGACCGAAGCGGAGTGGGAATACGCCGCGCGCGGAACGGATGGGCGGAAGTTTCCCTGGGGCAATCACGAGCACCGCGGCGATCTGGCGAACTTCGCCGACCGCAACACAGTTTTTGCATGGAGCGATCGCGAGATTGACGATGGTTACGCCGAGAGTTCGCCGGTGGGCGCTTTTCCTTTTGGAGCGAGCCCATTCGGCGTCGAAGACATGGCGGGGAATGTCTGGGAATGGTGCCTCGATTACCTCGAACCCTATCGTGGAATCGCGAAGGTCAACCCACGCGGACCGACTTCCGGCGCGAAGCGCGTCTATCGCGGCGGCAGCTGGAAATCGCGGTTCGGCAGTCTCCGGGCGACGACTCGGAATTCAAACGTTCCGAATTACTCTTGCAACGATCTCGGCTTCCGGATCGTTTGCGAGTGCGACTAAGATTGGTACAACAAAAAGGCGTTCGCCGGAGCGAGCGCCTTCTGGAGAAACTTTCTAGCGGTAGCGGCTTAGGAAGGATTGAAGCGGAATTTCGTGCGGCCGCGTTTCGCGTTGGCTTTAGCTTTGCGGCGGGTCTTTTGGTTTGGAGTCTCAAACGCGCGCAGACGCCGGACCTCTTCGAGAATCCCCTCGGCATCGAGCTTGTTTTTGAGCCGCTTCAGCGCCCGGTCCACCGGCTCGCCTTTACGAACGATCACTTCAGGCATGGTAATTTCCTCTTTTCAAAAATGTCCGGCTTGCCCGGTTGCTGCCGAGCCTACTCGGGGGGCCAGCAGGCGTCAACTACTGTGAATAACTTTCGCGGAACTTGATCGGTCCCAGCCCCCAGGCCGGGCTCTTTCGTCAAGTTTACAATTTTCCTAAACCGTTCGGCCCGTTGTTGCTGTAGCTTTATCTGCGACCTCCCGTCGGAGGCTTGCAGCACTGGTTCCGCGAGCCCGCGTCCACCAAAGAACGATCGGGGAGGCGATGAAAATCGACGAGTATGTTCCCACGACGACGCCAATAATAATGGCGAGCGCGAAATCGCGTAATACTGAGCCGCCAAAGAAAAATAAACAGAGGATCGGGATTAACGTCACCGTGCTCGTCAGGATGGTTCGGCTCAACGTTTGGTTGATACTGTCGTTCATGATCTGCTCGATCGACCCGCGCTTGGTGCTGGCAAGGCCTTCACGGATTCGGTCGTAAACGACGATGGTGTCGTTGATCGAGTAACCGGCGATCGTCAGGATCGCGCCGACCATTGTCAGGCTAAGCTCGCGTCCGAGCAGTGAGAAAACGCCAACGGTGATGATGACGTCGTGGAGCAGGGCAACGATGGCGCCCACCGCGAACGACAATTCGAACCGAAAGGTCACGAAAATCAGGATGCCGAGAATACCAAGCCCCAGCGCGATCAACGAATTCCTCGCCAGTTCACCGCCGACCAGCGCGCCGACACGCTCCGAGCCTTCGAGGTGGAACTGGGCGGCAGGAATCGACTGCGGTAGCTGCTGCTTAACCTGGTCGCTCGTGTTCAGCGGCGTCCGCACCGTGATGTAATATTTTCCGCCTTGGGCCGATTCCTGGATCGAGGCGTCGTGGATGTTCATGGTCTCCAAGGCGCGACGGACTTCGCCGACATCGATTACAACCGGTGAACTTAGCGTCACCAAGTCGCCGCCCTTGAAATCCACGCCGAAGTTCTTTTCGCCCTTGAGATAGAATGACGTCGCGCCTGCGATCATCAGCGCGATCGAGCACAGTACCGCCAAGAGCCCTTTTCCGAGGAAGTTAATATGCTGCGACGAAATCAGGTGCAGCATGCTCACTTTTTTGACGCGGCCTGTATCAACGAACCAGCTCAGGGCGTTGCGGCCCACGATCAGCGCGGTGAAGAGCGATGCGAGAATACCGAGAGTGAGCGCGATCGCGAAACCGCGGACGGGACCGGTGGCTTTCCAGAAAAGGATCGTTGCAGTGATCAGGGTGGTGACGTTGGCGTCGAAGATGGAGCTGAACGCCTTGTCGTAGGCTGCCTGCATCGCCGTCTGTAATGTCTTGCCCAGCGCGAGTTCTTCCCGCAGCCGCTCGTAAATCAGAACGCTCGCATCTACCGCGAGACCGATGGTGAGAATAATACCGGCGATGCCAGGGAGGGTCAGAACAACACCGCCCGGGATCAATTGGAAGGAGCCAATCAAAAGCACGATGTTCACGAGCAGCGCGATACACGCGATCACTCCGACGAAACGATAATACAAGAGCACGCAGATTAGAGTGATCGCGAGTCCGATGACACCAGCGAGGATGCTGGCGCGGATCGAATCAAGGCCCAGGGTGGGGGAGACACTGCGTTCTTCTTCGATGCTCACCGGTGTCTGCAGCGGATTCTCCAGCACGCTCGCCAAACCGCGCGCCTCCTGTTCGCTAAAACGGCCGGTGATCGTCGCGCTCCCGCCGTAAATCGCGTCGCGAATTACCGGGGCTGACTGGACCGCGCCGTCAAGGACAATTGCGAAGCGGAAACCTTTTGATTTTTCTGTGATCTCGCCGAACTGCTTGGCCCCTTCACTGTCGAAACGGAGCTGCACGCCCCAGCCTTCGTTTCCGAAGTAGGCGTTCGAGCCGCTGACCCGTTCACCGCCGAGGTCGGCCTTTTTCTTGACCAGCAGCCGCTCACTCTCCGGTTTCTTTCCGTTGGTTTCGGCGTGAGGGGTGTGGGTCTCAATCTTATACTCGGGCGGGATGACTTCCGTACCCGCGTCGATCGCGCGCAGCCGCTCACCGTTGTCTGGATACACCATCCGAAACTCGAGCTTCGCCACTCGTGAAAGTTGCTGGCGCGCTTCCTGGATTTTCTCGGTGCTAAGCCCGGGGATCTGAACCAGGATGCGGTCCTTGCCGACTGGACTGATGATTGGCTCGGACGCGCCGAAATAGTCGACGCGTTTACGGATAACTTCGACGGCCTGGTCGAGCATCGCGGGAGTGACGTCCTTGTCAGAGGTGCCCTGGAGCTTGATCAGGAACGAGGTGCCGCCCTTGATGTCGAGGCCGAGCTGGATCTTGTCCTTCGGCGGGTAAATCATCAGGATGCTCATCCCGACGGCGACAGCCACGAGAATGAAGGCCAGGACCCGTTTGCGGGTGCCGTAGTCGGTCGCGAAGTACCAACCGAAAAGTGCGAGCCAGAGGAGCTCGACAAAAAACATGGTTCCGGGGCTCATTGCGTGTTTTTCACTACGTTAGTGACGGCCGTTTTTTCCATTTCAAGCTTCACGTTATCGGCAACTTTTACGATCACGGTGGTGTCTTTGACATTGGAGATGAGGCCGTGGATTCCGGAGGACGTGACGACACGGTCGCCAGTCTTCAGCGCAGACACCAGTTTCGCCTGTTCTTTCTGCCGCCGCATCTGGGGCCGCAGCATCACGTAATACATGATGACGAAAATGAAGATGAACGGGAGCATGCCAAGCAATCCAGATCCAGCCCCGGAGGGAGAGGCAGCGGGCGCTTGCGCGAGAAGTAAAAACAGCATGGCTTGGAAGGTGGTAGTTCGTGGGTCGGGCCAACAACGGCTCCGAACCGGACGAGCGGATTCTTAGAGAGCACAAGGAACGTGGAAAAGCAAGGGAGGCAGCGCGCGATCGGCGTGTCTAATCCGTAAGCTCCCCCCAACACGGCTCCTCTAGTTGGACTGCCGGATCGTCGATCTCGCTCCGGTTGATCTTTTCATATTTCTCGGCCACGTCGCTCCACGCTCGCAGCTGCAAAGTCACGTGGTCGCCCGGCGCCAGGCGAGCTGCATCGGTCAGGACATTGTCGTGCATGCTTTCAACGTAAACGATCGCTTCAACATTTGCCGGCTCGCCGCCGCCAGCAGGTGCGACGTCGATCAAATGAAGGGCAAGGATGTGGTCGGTGTAAGGTACGGAGCCGGGCCGTGGCACATTGGAAATTGCCTGCACGGTCGCTGTCACCTTTACCGTCTCACCAGCTTTGGGGACGAAAAATGTCGCGGCCTTCGGTGCCTGAAGTTTCAAATCGAGCAGCTTCCAATCGCCGAACGCCAGCTCCCGCGTCGCAAATTCCCAGATCACCAGTTTCTTTCCGGCCAGCCGGTCTCGGCCGCGCCCCAGCTCGCGGCTCAAGATTTCGCGCGTAGCAAAGGCCGCGTCGCTGTTGCGCAAAATGCAGTCGAGGGGCCGGCCTAACGACTGGCTCAAGTGTTCCGCGAAACCGGCTGCTTCTCCCCAGCCAAGCCCGCGAAGCGAATAGATATTACAGAAACTATCGCCGAGCAGCAGAGTATCGGCGTTCTTCGCCGGTCGCCACGGTGTGCGGTCCGGCGTAACAGGGTGAACCGTGACGGTCTCTGGATGGAAGACATTTTGCGACGCCGGCAGCCTAAGCATACGCGCGATGTCTCCGGTGCCTGTGATGCTCTCGGCGGGGCCGGCGGTGTCCGCAGTCGCCGCTGGCTGAATGAAAAGGGCCAATTTTTCCGCGACGAACTCCATCGTCTCGGGACGCCAGTGCGTATCATTTTCGAGATAGAGAGACTGCGCCCTGTTGGCAGATTTTCGCTCCGCGAGAAGTGGCGTTGGGTCGAAAACACGAACATGGTTTTGTTCGAGGCGCTTTCTGAATTCACCGAACGAGCTGTTGTGAAAGACGCCTGGTTTGGAAACGCGCGCAGCAAGGTGTTCGCCCTCGACTCCGGGCTTCATCGGGATCGGAAGCAAAACCAGATCAATGCCGCGCGACCTGAGCTGATCGCGAAAATGCGTGATGGCCTTGACCGGGTCGGATTGGACCGCAGCGGCATGAGCGCGACGAGTCGCTACCATGGAGTCGAGGAAAGGAGGACCGGTAATGTAATCAATGTCGGGCCGGTAAAAGAGCCAACCGCCCTGTCCGAGATAAACCTGTTCGTTCCCGACGCCGAGCTTTTCGCTGAGCAGCCATTGCACGCGCGGAAGCAGCCATTCGGAAACGGTTGAATCGGTCTCGAGCTCTTTCTCCGCGGCTTTTAACTCCGCCGCGCGCGGAAGCAGGTGCCACAGATCGGCGCCGCTCCGCACTGCCGTGATTTTTTTCCAGGCTGGATACGCCTTGTACAGATTGAAGGTACCAGGTGGTCCCGAGCCTGCGGGAGCTGCGATCTCAGACGCGAACTGGATTACAGGAACTGCCAGGATCGTGACGAGGAACAGGATGATCAAAACAGGGCGAGCACCGGCCGAATAGCGAGTGTTCTTCAAAGCCAGTTCAGCTTCCTCCTCGCGCGAAACTCTTCGGTGAGTTTCCGGCGTCGGCTCGCTGTAGCGCGGCAGCGAATGGGTCGGCTTCAACGGTTCCTCGCCGCCGACCGGTGAAAGCTCGTTCGGCGTAGTCATGCGTAAAGAGCGTTGCAGCCGACTCGCTCAGTCGAGGCGTGGTAACCGGCCCAGCTTCTGAGCGCCGCGATTACAGGGTTCGGGTCATCCATTCTCATCAAAAAATGAAATAGATAAACGGGTTGTATTCCTGGGTGGCGAGGGTGATGAGAGCGAGCCAGCCCAACGCGAAACAGCACGCCGTTTTTGGCAGTGTCATTTGCTGGGTCCAATCCCAGGTTTGCCGGCCCGCCCAGACCACTGCGGCGGCAATCGCGATGGAGAGCAGGTAATACGGTTTGTAAAGAATGCCGCTGAGCAGGACCGCACCCGGCTCCGCCTGGCCGAAACCAAACATGCTCGCGAAGTAGCGTAGCGCCGCTGGCAAATCGGACGCCCGGAAAAAGACCCAACCAAGCAACACGATCAAAAAGGTGAACGCGATCCGAAGCGGCCGCGGAAGATTGTGATAAAAACCTTCGCGACCCTGGCTCCGTTCGAAGGCGAGCATGCCACCGTGGAGGCCGCCCCAGATCACGAAATTCCACGACGCGCCGTGCCACAAGCCTCCGAGCAACATCGTAATGACGAGATTGAAATAAGTCCGGCGCGTGCCGCGACGATTCCCGCCCAACGGAACGTAAAGGTATTCGCGCAACCAGGTGGAAAGCGAAATATGCCAGCGCCGCCAGAAATCGGTGATCGATTCCGAGAGGTAAGGTGAATCGAAATTCTTTGCGAAAACGAACCCGAAGATGAGACCGAGCCCGATTGCCATGTCGGAGTAGCCGCTGAAATCGAAGTAAATCTGGAAGGTATAACCGAGGGAACCGAACCACGCGTCCAGGGTGTTGACGGAGCCCGCGTTGAAGGCCACATCCGCGATTTTGCCGCAGGGATTGGCGAGCAGGATTTTTTTCGCAAGGCCCAGCATGAAGAAGGCGGCGCCGCGGGCGAACTTGTCTCTGGTCAGGCGGCGATGCTTGAGTTGCTCAGCCAAAAAAGAAAACTTCAGGATTGGCCCCGCAACCAGATGCGGAAACATTGAAACGAAGCAGGAGAAATCGATGAAGTTCGACATCGCCTCCGCCTCGCCGCGATAAACATCGATCGTATAGCTGAGTGCCTGGAAGGTGTAGAAACTGATGCCGAGGGGAAGGACGACGCGAAAGAAGGTGTCGAACTGCGCGTGCTCGAGCCCGAAGGCATGGATGAGGGCGTTGTAGCTTTCGATCCCGAAATTGAAGTATTTGAAGAAGCCCAGCGTCGCGAGATTCAAAAGGACGGAGATAAGGATGGCACGCCGCTGGGTCGTCGAGCGGTGGCCACGGAGCGGCAGTTGCTGGACCGGTTTGTGCCACACCCGCCAAAACTTCCAGGTGTCATGCGCGATGATCAGGCTGACCAGCCAATCCACGAAGGTCGTGGCAAACATCAGCGGCATGAACCTCGGCTCCGCCCAGCCATAGAAGATGTAACCGGTCAGGATCAGCCAGACGTTGCGCCAGCGTTGTCGGGCGCGGGCGAGGAGGTAATAGCCCACCAGCGCCAGCGGCAGGAAATAATAAACAAAGATGTGGGAACTAAAAACCACGCGGTAGCTCACGCGCTCGACTGCGAATAAAACAGCGAGCGCAGTTGAAAGAATGCGTATTAGCGCTACCGGCTTTCAACTCCAATGAGATTCTTCTGCGCGATTTTGCTGCTGGCGTTATCGGCGCTTTCCTTACGCGCCGAAACGCCGTCCTCCGCCGCGCAGCAAAATTTCGCCTCCAAATTAGCCGGCATCGTCGCCGGACTGGAAAAGGAGAACGCGGCTGCAGCCCTGGGGATTGATGGCTGGCTCTTCTTCGGAGGGGAGTTGCGGTTGCTTTCGCTGGGGCATTTTTGGGGCGCCGACGCCGCCAAGGTGAGTCGTGCCCACAAACGGGAGCTGGCCGATCCGTTGTCTGCGATCGTCGATTTCCACCAGCAATTAAAAGCGCACGGGATCGAGCTCCTGCTGGTTCCAGTTCCGCCGAAGGCCGCGATTTATCCAGAGAAGATCGTGGCAGGATTCGACGCCCAAGCGAGCAATCCGTCGGTTCATCTTCGCCAATTTTACGCCGAGCTGGGCGCGGCTGGCATCGATGTCCTCGATCTTACCGCGCTCTTTATCCAAGACCGCGAGAACGGACGCGGACCGGTATTCTGCAAAACCGACAGTCATTGGTCAGGCGTTGGATGCGCGTTCGCCGCGCAGGCGATTGCGGAGAAGGTGCGTGCGAAGGTCACCGGCCCCGGCGCTCCCGGTAATTTCGCTGGTGAATGGAAAGACGTCCAAATTACCGGCGACCTTGCTGGTCTGTTGCCGAAAGACGCACCCAAGCCAGGTCCCGAGAAAATCACGCTGCAAAATGTGAGCCGAAAAGACGGCGCCGCCGTCGAGCCCGACGCGAACAGTCCACTGCTCCTCATGGGCGACAGCCACACGCTCGTCTACCACGATTTCCTTTCCGAACGTGCGGGGCTCGTAGATCAACTCGCGCTCCAGCTTGGTTTCGCGCCGGACCTCATCGGCACACGTGGATCAGGAGCGACGCCGGTGCGGATCAATCTCTATCGGCGGACCGCAAAGGATCCGGCATACCTGACGAAGAAGAAGGTCGTTGTGTGGTGTTTCGCCGCCCGCGAATTTACTGAGGCGACCGAGGGTTGGGCGAAAGTGCCGCTAGTGAAATGACCAGGAGCGGCGGTTTCAAACCGCCGACTGGTTTTGTTGTAGCAACGGCGCGCTTAATCTTGACGCAACGCTTGAATAACGGGAAAGCGTTGCCGTGCGGAATCGCGTCAGGCAGCCCATCCTTGTCATCCTTTCCTCGCTGCTCAGTGCGCTTCCGCTTGCCGCCGCGGAATTGCGGTCCTCTGCTCAACCAAATCCGTCGCCATCGTCCGACGGCGCGAAGGTCCTGATCCTTGGTGATTCCCTCGCGCTCTGCGGCTTTGGGCAACGTCTCGACGAGCGCTTTCGGAAAAACCCCCAGGTGAAAGCGACATTTACCTACATTACCTGCGGAACGAATCCGCTGAGCTGGCTGAAAGAGCGCCCCTACACGCATATTCAAACTCACTGCGGCTTTGTCAGCATCGAATCGAATCCCGCCTCGGGACACGTCAAAGCTCTGCACGATGTTTATGGCCAGACCCGCGGCCACACACCGGGTTCGCATCCGGTCCCGAAACTGGAAGACCTTCTCACTTCGTTGCAGCCCGACATTTTAATCATGCAAACCGGGACGAATCTTTTCGAACTTTTTCCCGATCACAAAAGCGTGACCCCGCGCCGTCACGGTCCGGCGCTTCGCAGCTATTTCGCGCCATTCATTAACAAGGCCGTGAAGACGCCTTCCAGTCTCCGCAAGATTTACTGGGTCGGCCCGCCGACTTCAGGCCGGGTTTCAAAGGAAATCCAGGACTTCGTGTTACAACAGACACGCAACGACGTCGGCCAGGTCGCTGAAGTCATCGATAGCCGCGAGCTGGTGTCCTATCCGTATCATCATATGGAGCCCGACAAGGAACATTTCCTCGGCGCGGACATGGACCAATGGGCGGACAAGGTTTTTGAAATCGTCGATAAGGATTTATCCAGTCCATCCTTCGCGTCTCTCAAGCCATTGGCCGAAAGCGCTGCAATACCCGGGCCGGTAAGCGAGGCGACGCCGCCGGCCGAACATCCGAAGGAGAAAACGTTGCAAGTGCGGGCAAAGCTGGTCGCGAAAACGAAGCCGGTGCCAGTCAAGGAGTTCCTGCCTTACCAGGAATTCCTGGTTGGCTACCTGTATGACGTTGTCGATGTGATCGCGGGAAATTATTCCGAAAAGCAAATCCTGGTTATGCATCCGGCCTATATCAAGCTGGAGGAACAACGGCTCGGACGCTGGCGGACCGGCCACACTTACCGCCTCGAATTGCATGACCTCGAAAACACAGTTTGGAAAACCGCGAAATCGAAGGATGATTCCGGGTTGATCAATCTGGAGCCTTACATCCGCGTCCAGGATGAGATGAAACATCCCGACCATGCCCGTTAAAAAAGACTGGTCGAAGCTGCTTCAGCCGGTGTTGTTGCCGCTCGCGTTCGTGGTCGGCATCGGCAGTTTTATTCTCGTCGCTGATGGCAAAACGAAAAAGCCGAGCACGACTGTTCCGGATGCGCCGCCCCCGAGCGTCCTGATGATCGGCGATTCGCTTTCAGTCGGAAAATTTGGCGAAGTCGTCCAGGCACATCTCGCGTTGAAGCGGCGGGTCGCGGCATACGCTTCATGTGGTTCGTCCCCCGAACATTGGCTCGCCGCCGAACCCGTTTTCATCACGAAATGCGGTTACCGCGAGCGCACTTCAACGTCGGACATCTACAGTGATTTCGTGAATGGCCATGCTCCGCGCGGGACGCGGACGCCGAAGCTGGCCGATCTGATTAGAAAACATAAGCCGACAATTCTCGTCGTTCAGCTCGGGACGAATTGGATGGATCGCAATCTCAGCGACGACCAAATGAACGATTACCTCAGCCGCCTTGTTGATGAAGCCAGGCGCGGCACGGTCGAGAAAATCGTTTGGATCGCGCCGCCCGATTCCGCGCGACTTCGGCGAACGCAGGGTCGGATCCACCAGGTGATTCGGCGCGCGGCTGCGCGAAAGGGGTTTGAAATCATCGATTCGCGCAACGTCACCCATTACGTCATGGGGAAAACCGGCGGCGATGGAATCCATTATAATAGCGAGTCGTCCGAAGCGTGGGCCCACGGTATTCAGCGCGAGCTCGACGCCAAACTCGCGATGGGAGTGCGAGAGAAGAAATTCAGCCAGCTCACTCGCGACGATTCCGCGAATTAACTGTAGCCGGGATCGTCGATTCCGGTCTTGGCGTACCTCACGACCGGGCGCAGCGATGCCGGTTAGAGGAAACCTGAGTGCCGCTGGTATCCGGCTACGAAGCGGGCGCGAAAGTCAGCGAAACTTCCGTCGTCAATTGCTGCTCGCACCTGCTTCATCAGGTTCAGGTAAAAGTGCAGGTTGTGAATACTGAGGAGACGGAGACCGAGAATTTCTTCCGATTTGAGCAGATGCCGGATGTAGGCCCGTGAATAGCCGCGACACGCTTCACACTCGCATCCTTCTTCGACTGGACCTGTCTGGAAGGTGAACTCGGCGTTTTTAATATTTAGGGTGCCGGTCGCGGTGAACGCCGCAGCGGTCCGCGCCAATCGCGTCGGCAAAACACAGTCGAACATATCGATGCCGCGCGCGACGAGCTCCACCATTTGCGGCGGCGTCCCTAATCCCATTGCGTAGCGCGGGTTGTTTTCCGGCAGGTGCGGCTCGGCCCACTCGACCGCCTGCATCATTTCCGGCTCCGGTTCACCCACGCTCACGCCGCCAACGGCGTAACCATCGAAGTTCATCGCTGCCAGGGTTTGCGCGCTGGTCCGACGCAGCTCTTCAAACGTCGCGCCTTGCACGATCCCGAAAACCATCTGCTCCTCTGCTATTGGGCGTTGCGCGTTGGACGTTGGCCGTTGGACGTTTTCCCCTCTTCGCTTCGCCGCAGCTTCTTTGCACCTTCGCGCCCAGCGGTGCGTCATCTCCAGGCTCTTCGCCGCGTAGTCGTACTCGCACGGCCATGGCGGGCACTCATCGAGCACCATCGCGATATCGCTACCGAGGGTCGCCTGGATTTCCATCGCGATCTCCGGCGAGATGAATGCCGTCGATCCATCAATGTGATTCTGAAAATGCGCGCCCTCTTCAGTGATCTTCCGCAGCTTTGCCAGCGAGAAAATCTGGTAACCGCCGCTATCAGTCAGGATCGGCCCGCTCCAATTCATGAACCGGTGCAACCCGCCAAACTTCCGAATCACCTCCAACCCCGGCCTAACGAACAGATGATAAGTGTTCCCGAGAACGATCTGTGACTGCAGCTCTTCCAGTTCGCGCGAGCTGACCGCCTTCACGCTCCCCTGCGTCCCGACCGGCATGTACGCAGGCGTCTCGATAACGCCATGCGCCGTCGTTAGCCGAGCCCGCCGCGCTTTCGTCGTCGCGTCTTTTTTGAGAAGTTCGAACATCCGGGCCGCAGCTTGCGACGACAAGGACTGATCGCAAGCGAACAATGTGTTATCTGAAGGGATGTCGGAGCCCGTCCTGAATTCTGTTGCGAGCGCGAGCGAACTCATCGTGCGCTTCGGCAATCAGGTCGTGCTCGACCGGGCGACCGCGACGGTCCTGGAAGGTGAACGGGTTGGGCTCGTCGGGCGGAACGGGTCCGGCAAATCGACGTTTCTGCAAATCGCGGCCGGAGTTGCGAAACCGGACGCAGGGGAGTTCCACCAGCGGCGCGACCTCGTCGTCGGCTACATGCCGCAGATGTTCGAGCTCGAGGAAGGCGCGACGGTGCACGCCAACATTCTTTCCGGCGCGCAACGCATTCTCGATCTGATCGCGGAGTATGAGGCCGCCCCCGCGGAAAGCGCGCGAAGCGGAATCCTGCTCGATCAGATTTCGCACTTCGACGGGTGGAACCTGGAACATCGAATCAAAAGTTTAATCACGAATCTACATGCGCCGGATCCGGAGCGGATCGTCAGCTCACTTTCCGGCGGGGAGAAACGCCGAGTCGCGCTTTGCCGCGCCTTGTTGGCCAGACCCGACTTCCTGATTCTGGACGAGCCCACGAACCATCTCGACACAGAATCCATCGAGTGGCTCGAGGATTTCCTGGCGCGTTATTCCGGTACCTGCCTCTTCGTTACCCACGATCGGTACTTTCTTGATCGCGTCGCCACCCGCATCCTCGAGCTTTCGCGCGGAAAATTTCACAGCTACGACGGCAACTACACGGATTACCTCATTGCGCGCGCCGAACGCCAGGCGGTCGAGGAAATGCAGGAGCGCAAGCGCCAGAAATTCTTGAAGCGCGAACTGGCCTGGGTCCGCAAGGCCCCACGAGCGCGCCGGACGAAATCGGTGGATCGGGTCGAGCGTTATTTCGAGATGGCGGGACAAGAAGTAACGGAAGCGGAGCTCGACGTCGACCTAATCATTCCGCCGGCGCCGAAACTAGCCAACCGCGTCATTGAATTGCGCGACGTAGGAATGGAACTGGGCGGACGGAGCTTGTTTCAAAATGTGTCGTTGAATCTCGCCGCCGGAGAACGACTCGGCGTGGTCGGGCGGAACGGATTAGGAAAATCGACCCTGCTCAGGATCATGTTGCGCGAGGTGGACCCGACAAGCGGCATCGTCGAAGTCGGATCGCGCACGGAAATC
>JBJMXC010000088.1:0-10220 GCA_045809825.1 Chthoniobacterales bacterium
GGCGTCATCCGCTGCATCATCTGGAGAAGCGCGTCGTCGTCCGAGACGAAGATCTGGACGTAATCGCAGAGTTCGGCGACCTCGGCGGGGGACCCCACAAAGTTCGGCACCGGCCGCGGGGTCCGGTTCCAGACAAAGACGTGGAACCCGTGCTCACGCAGGTTACTCACCACCCGCTGGCCGATTATGCCCAGGCCTATCACCCCAACGTTTTTTCGTGTTCGACTCGCCATTTTCTAAATCAATTTCCGGGAATGCCCCGGCAGTTTACCGTGCGACGGGCAAAAATCACGGCAAACCATCTGCGGCGCAATACGGAAATTCGCGAGGCGTCGCGAATTCACCTGACGGCGAATTCAGAAAGGTAATAGGCGGTGACCGCGCCGGTAATTCGCAAGCTTTCGGCGCTCAGTTTATCGATTGTGTCCGCCGGCGTATGCCACGGCGGGTAATCGAAATCGATAAGGTCGATCGCGGGAATACCCGCTTCGTTCAACGGCGTGTGATCGTCCGTAATATCGCGATCGAAGTAGGTGAAGTGTTCGCGCAGCTTCAACGCCTCGGCAGCCGCGAAAATATCGCGCGCCAGGATTGCGGGCGAATCCGGCGGGAGCGTGATCGTCAGTGATTTATCTCCGACCATGTCCAGCAGAACAGCGCCGCGAAAAAGTTTCACCTTGTCCTGGGCCACGAGATCGGCGGCGAAATATCTGCTCCCATAGAGTCCGTCGGTGTCGGTGAAGGCTTCATAGGCTTCTTCGCCGTCAAAGAAGACGAGCTCGATTTTCCGCGCGAGGTCAGGATTCGCCGCCAAAACCCGCGCCAACTCCACCAGGATCCCCGTGCTGGAACCGCCGTCATTCGCGCCAACGAAGCGCGCGTTATCAAAGGTCTTGGTGTCGTAGTGCGAGCAAACGAGAAAGGACGGCGAGGCCCCCGTTCCATAAGTGGCGATGAGATTAACGAAGTCGACTTTGCCGCGCGGCGTATCGTTTGAGAACGGCTGGCGCTGCACTTTCCAACCGCTCTGCTCGAGCTGTTTTGTCAGGTAAACCCGCGTTTTTTCAATCGCATCGGTTGCAGGCGGCCGTGGCCCGAAATCGACCATTGCCTGGACGTGGGCGAGCGCCTTTTCGCCGGAGAACTCGTCCCAGATTTTTTTTTGGGCAGCGCCCTGCGACCTGGTGGCGGCCTGGTCGCACCCTGCGACAATTAAAAGCGCTAGAAATACAAAGGTGGATCGAGCGCTCCGCGCGCGGTTCGCGTGACTAGAGCGCACTCGCCAATCCCTGATCGCGCCCGAAGCGCACGATCCACGTTTACTGGCTTTCGGGCAGGCCGAGAGCTCCGAGGACGCGTTGCAGATCGTCATTCCCATAATACTCAATCTCGATCCGGCCTCGCTTATCTCCATGATGTAATGTGACTCTGGTCCCGAGATGCTGTTGCAGCCGATTTTGTAAATCCTCGATCGTCGCTGAGGTCGCGGCGTTCGCCGCCCCCTGGCGACGCCGCCGGGGACGCGTCGCGCCGAGTTGCCGCGAAACCAGCCGCTCGGTGGCGCGCACTGTCGCACTCCGCCGCAGGACCGTTTCCGCGACCGCGCGCTGCTCCTGCGGTTCTTTCAAGGCGAGCAACGCTTTCGCGTGGCCAACGGAAAGCAGGCCTTGGGTAAGCCAGGTCTGCACCTGTTGATGGAGGTCGAGAAGACGCATCGAGTTGGCCACTGCCGCACGGCTCCTGCCAACCTTTTCCGCGATGTCTTCCTGCCGCATCCCAAATTCATTCGCGAGCCGCGAGTAGGCCTGGGCTTCCTCGATCGGATTCAGGTCCGCGCGCTGGAGGTTCTCGATCAGGGAAAGCTCGAGCACTTCGAGATCCGTTGCCGCCCTGGTGACGATAGGAACCTTCGACAAGCCCGCTTCCTGGGCCGCCCGCCAGCGGCGTTCGCCCGCGATCAGCTCGTGGCGCCCGCCAACCGAACGCACTACGAGTGGCTGAATGATCCCATGCTGACGGATCGATTCGACCAACTCCGAGAGTGCCTCTGCGGCGAAATTTTTCCGCGGCTGGAGCGGGCTGGGAACAATACTCGCAAGATCGGCTTGCTGGATTGTCTCGCCGGATTGGGCCTCGAGCCGGATTGGCGCCGGCCGCGGGCTGATTAATGCGCTCAAACCTTTGCCGAGACCGGATTTTGCCATGTGTTGCAGGTTATCGGTTCGGCAGTGATCAGGCAAACACAGAGGTGCCTCCATTCATGCTCCTGCTCCTGATCATGATCCTAATCATTCGTGAACGCCTGATATCGGGATCATGATCAAGAGCATGAACAGATTTTGCGACCACGCGCGCGCACGTTACCATTCGCGCATGCCGAGCGAGGTTTTTACCCTGGGACATTCACCCGATCCCGATGACGCTTTTATGTTTTACGCCATGGCCGAGGAGAAGATCGATCTCCGCGGCTACCGGTTCGAACATCGCCTCGAAGATATCCAAACGCTGAACGAGCGCGCGCTCCGGGGCGAGCTCCACATCTCGGCGATTTCGATTCACGCCTTCGCCTACGTTAGCGACCGCTACGCGCTCATGCCCTGCGGCGCGAGCATGGGGGATGGTTACGGGCCGATGATCGTGGCGATGGACGGTGGCACCGAAATGTCCGACGAAAAAATTCGCTCATGGCTGCGTAACCGGACGATCGCAATTCCCGGCCGCATGACCAGCGCCTATCTCGCGCTCCAACTTTATCTTGGCGACTTCAATCACATCGTGGTGCCGTTCGACCAGATTTTCGAGGCGGTCAAAAGCGGGAAAGCCGACGCCGGATTGATCATTCACGAAGGCCAGCTCACCTACGCCAACGCCGGGTTCAGCAAAATTGTGGATCTCGGCGAATGGTGGAAACGGGAAACGGGTTTACCGCTGCCGCTCGGCGGAAATGTTTTGCGGAAGGACATTCCGCGGGCCATTCAGCGCGACCTTCTGGCGATCATGCGAGAGAGCATTGATTATGGGCTCGCGCACCGCGACGCCGCAGTCCGGCATTCGATGCCCTACGCCCGCGACATGGATGCCGGACTCGCCGGGAAATTTATTGGGATGTACGTGAATGATTACACCCGCGATTACGGCAACAAAGGCCGTGAAGCGATTCGCCGATTCCTTACCCGGGCGCACGAAGCCGGGTACATCGCGAAACTGCCGGCGATCGAATTCGCCGAGTAACGCGCTCTACTTCTTCGGTTTCGCGGCCGGTTTCCCGGCCTCCTTGGCAAACGACTTCACCCGCTCGAATTCCTTCTGGAACCCGCTCGTAAAATCGTGGGTGCCGTACTCAAAGAGCACGACAAAACAAAAGGTGAAGAAGACAAAAAGGACGAGCCAGAAAAGCCCGCGAAGGAGCGACATGATTTGGATGGTAACTTACTGGTTGATGGAGGTCAACGCAGCGAACCGCATGCCAAAGTTCCGGTTTGAACCAAAGAGTGAAGCTGCCATCCTGTCCCAGCCATGAGGGTGCCGCTGCTTGACCTGAGTGAACAATACGCCGCCCTGGCGACGCCGATCCGGGCGGAGATCGAAGAAGTGCTCGCCAAGCAGCAGTTTATCCTCGGGCCAAAGGTCGAGCAGTTCGAAAAGGCGGTGGCCGAATACTGCCGCTCGCCCCATGCGATTGGCGTTTCCTCAGGCACTGACGCGCTCCTGGCCGTTTTCATGGGCATGGATCTCAAGCCGGGTGACGCGGTTATCACGAGCGACTATTCATTTTTCGCCACCGGCGGCTGCGTGGCTCGCGTGGGTGCAACCCCGGTGTTCATAGATATCGACCCGGTCACCTACAATATCTCGACCACCGCGCTCGAGCGCTACCTGGAGACGTGTGAATCGGACGCGCAAGGCAATTTGCGAACGCCTAAAGGAGACAGGGTCCGCGCCATTGTCCCTGTCCATCTCTTCGGGTTGTGCTGCGACATGGATCGCATCATGGAAATTGCCGGCCGTTTTCAGCTCCCCGTAATCGAGGATGCCGCCCAGGCGCTGGGCGCTGAATATTTGTTTCGGGGACAGGCCCTCAAAGCTGGGACGATGGGCGAGTCAGGCACCTTTAGCTTTTATCCTTCAAAAAATCTGGGGGCAGCGGGCGACGGCGGGATGATCGCATGCCGCGAGGAAACGTTCGCTCAACGGCTGCGGCACTGCCGTCAACATGGGATGGAGCCGCGTTATTACCATGATTTCATCGGCGGAAATTTTCGCCTCGACGAGATCCAAGCCGCCATCCTGAACGTGAAGTTGCCGCACCTCGATGAGTGGTCGGAGGCGCGGCGACGGGTGGCGGACAATTATCGCGCGGAATTTCAACGACTGGGCTTACAACTGATCGCGTTGCCGGCCGAGCCATACCGGGAGAATGGCCTGAAGAATCATCACATTTATCATCAGTACGTTATCCGGACGCAGCGCCGCGACGAGCTTCGTGAGCACCTCTCGAGGCGCGAGATTGGAACCGCGATCTATTATCCGGTTGGGCTTCACGCGCAGGAATGCTTCCGCTACCTCGGCTATCAGTCGGAGGATTTTCCCGAAACCGATCGCGCGGCGAGAGAAACGCTGGCGCTGCCAATCTATCCGGAATTATCCGGTGAGGCGCAGCGTTACGTTGCGGAATCGATCGCGGAATTCTTCTAGGTGGATCACTTGCGACAGCGCATCTCCCAGCCTATATCAACGCTCCCCGGTTCGCGGCAATACGGGTAGGTACCGAAGTGGCCAAACGGGGCGGACTGTAAATCCGCTGGCTTACGCCTTCAGTGGTTCGAATCCACTCCTGCCCAATTCTGCCGCGGAGCAATTCCCCGTTCTCTCGAGCGAGTACGACGCGTCGAAGGCGAAGTGGCTGCGATTAGAGAGTCCGCGAGCGCGTTTAGCGCTTTTTCTTTCCGCCGCGGCCCTTGCTCTTGCTCGATTTACCGCCCCCGCGTTTTGCCGAACGCGATTTGGCTGAGCCGCCGGACTTCCTGCCCTTGCTCTTGCCACGGCTGGATTTACTGCCGCCGGATTTCTTCCCGCGCGCGGAGCCTCCGCGAGACCTGCCGCGCGAGGATTTGCTGCCGGCTTTCTTCGTCGACTTCTTTCCGCCGCCCGATTTTCCGCGGCTGGACGAGGACGATTTGCCCCGGCTTTTTGCGCCGCCACCTGATTTCTTTTTGCCCCGGCTAGAGCCGGACTTCTTCGAGCCGCCGGATTTCTTCGAACCACCCGAGCGCTTCGAACCGCCGGACTTCTTCGAACCTCCCGAACCTGAACTCTTCGCTCCAGCGGAGCGTCCGACAACGGCTCCGATTACACCGCCGACGACAGCGCCGACCGGCCCGGCCACGCTGCCCAGGACAGCGCCTGTAGCGGCTCCCGCCGTTTGCTTGGAAATAGGTGGAATCTGGATGCTTTCGGATGATGTGCCGGAATTTTGATTTGATTGTTGGTCTTGTTGTTCAGCCATGGCTGCGCTCCTAGTTGGTTTCCTTGTACTTCGGATGAGGCGGCGCTTTTAGCCGCACGCCAAGTGGATTATTTGGAGACGGTTGGAGGAAACGATACGTTTTCCCGCTCAACTGAAGCCCCGCGGCTTACAAAAAAATCGCGAAGCTCAGGGGTGTAGAATTGCTTGTCCTTGCCGGGATTCAGGCCGAAAAAGACGCGACCGCCGGGCTTAAGATAGCGGCCTAAATCGTCGAGGAAAAATGCCCATTCGGCCGGGCCCCACCACCAATCACCCTTGCGGTTGAACTCGACCGAAAAAGCCGTGATGAGGTCGAACTTGCAGCCGAGATCCGGCAGCGGCTCGAAGGGCGCAATTGTGCAAACGCGGCGCTCCACCTTGAACAGCTCGAGGAGCTCGCTGAAGAGCGGAAAAACATCCGCATCCAAGCCCAGACAGCGATGTCCGAGCCGTTGTGCAACGAAGAGAAAGAACCCGGCGCCGCAGCCGAGATCGAGCAGGGATTTGGGTCCGCAACGGTGCAGTCCCAGGTCCTGCGCCCGCGCGATATTGAGACGGAGCCAGCGCGGAACGTCCGCGTATTTGGCGTAGTGCTCCGTCGAATCGGCATACCGCGCCCGGATCGCAGCAAAGCCGACCGGGTCGATTCCCGCCATGAGGGATCGAAGCGAGACCGGATGCAAATGGCGCTGAGCCCGGCGCCAGGCGCGCCGGTACGTCAGCGGCTGCGCGAGTTTCGCAACCTTGTGGGAAAACTTCATCGCAAGGACAGACCGCTCCAGCGGCGATCTCGCCCTGCCAGACTGGGATGCGCGAAAGCGCGGTGCTTAACGCCCGCGCCGCTGGTTTCCGCCGCCATCGCGACGTCCACCACCGTAACCGCCGCCACCACCGCCGTAGCCGCCACCGCCGCCACCGCCGCCGCCATAGCCGCCACCGCCATAACCGCCGCCACGGCCACCGCCGCCGCCACCTGGCGCACGTGGTTCGCGCGGACGCGCTTCATTCACGGTCAAGGGCCGGCCTTCGACGGTCTTCCCATTGAACTCCGTGATGGCTTTTTGCGCATCACCTTCCGTCGTCATGGTAACAAACGCGAAACCGCGCGACTTACCGGTGAACTTGTCCTGCATCAGCGTGACTTCCTGCACTGGACCGACACCGGCGAACATATCCTGGAGGTCGGTTTCGGTAGTGTTGAAGGAAAGATTGCCTACGTATAATTTAGTACCCATCTGAGTTAACTGAGGAAAACGTCGCCCGGCCACTGTTCCCGCTCATCGGATTTCAAATCGCCACTGAACTATCTCAACTGACAATCTACCAACGCCGAGCTTCCGTTTTCTTTTCGGCGTGATTAGTAGAGGCTTTCGCCCGGGAAAGCAACTAGAATCCGGCCCAGTCTAGCCACCTGAAAATGCCTGATTTTTCTCCCGCCTCCGCCTTTCCCGCCAACGCTCGCGTAGCCGTGGTCGCCGCCGGCATTGTCAGCCCGCTCGGTTTCGGTGTCGACGAGACCATTACCTCCCTCCGGGAAGCACGCGATTGTGTCTCGCCAGTGACGGCTTTCCCGGTGGATCGCTGCCGCTGCCAGACGGCTGGGCAGGTCTCGGACGCACGTTTGGCTGAGGCCAACGAGTTTCACGACCATCCCGGGCGGCTTCATCGGGTCGCGCAAATGATGATTCTCGCCCTCCGCGAAGCATTGTCGCGGGCAGGCGATTTCGAGCCGGAGCTCACCGTAATGGGGACAACCAGCGGCGGAATGACCTTTGGAGAGCAATATTATCGCGGCCTGAGCAAGAAAGGAGCTTCAGCGCGCCACGCGCCTTCCTTGATCGCGAATTACACGCCGCAGAAACCTATCATGGACGCGCAGGAGGCTTTTGGGATCGGCGCGCCCTGCCAGGTCATTGCAAACGCGTGCGCCTCCGGCACGAATGGGATCGGCCACGCGTTTCATTGCGTCCGGTCGGGTCGTTACCAGCGTGTTTTAGCGGGCGGCTATGACGCTATTTCCGAGCTGGTCTTTGTCGGTTTCGATTCACTCCAGGCTGCGACCCCGGACCGCTGCCGGCCCTTCGATAACGAGCGAAGCGGCCTTGTGCTGGGGGAAGGGGCCGCGGTCCTCGCCCTCGAGAATCTCGCGACGGCCCGGGAGCGAGGCGCAGACATTCTCGCCGAAGTCGTGGGCTACGGGATCTCGACCGACAACTTTCACCTGACCCAGCCGGATCCGTCCGGAAGCGGGCCGCGCGCCGCGATGGAGGCGGCGCTGCAAAGCGCGGGAATGGCCGCCGACGACATCGATTATATCAATGCTCACGGGACCGCGACGCCGTTTAACGATGCGTCCGAAGGCAAAGCTATCGCCGAGTTATTCCGCGGCGTTCCAGTCAGTTCGACGAAGGGCATGATGGGCCACTCGTTAGGCGCGGCCGGCGCGATTGAGGCAATCATTGGTCTTCTGGCCCTGCGCGACCAGCTTCTCCCCCCGAATATCAATTTTCGGCACGGTGACGCCGGTCTCGATTTGAACATTGTCGCGAACGAAGCAAAGCCCGCTCTCGTGCGCACTGTCCTTTCGAACTCCTTCGGCTTCGGCGGCACGAACGCGTCCGTCATCATGCGGTCCATCACCGCATGAATTTGCGGATCGTCGGAATGGGATGGGTGACGCCGCTCGGCAGCGGAGTCGACGAGGTTTGGAGTCGGTTGCTAAACGGCGAGAGCGCCGTGGTCGACAAGGTATCGAGTCCGCTCGGTCGTGATTATCCGGTTTTCCGGGTGCCGGCTTCGGCCATTGCGAAGGCGCCCGCCCATCCGCGGCTCCGAAGATCGAGCGCGATTTCACGCTTCGCCGCGGTTGCCGGCCTCGACGCCCTGGCGTCCGCAAATGTGACTCTCAATCCGGAGATTGCCGGGCGGACGGCATTGATTTTCGCGGTCTCAAACGGTGGCGTCGTTTACACGAAACGCTTCTACCACGAGATCGTTGAATCGGGCGCACAAGCGGCCAGTCCCCTCCTCTTCCCTGAAACAGTTTTCAACGCACCCGCGAGTCATCTCGCGGCCATTCTCGGAATTACTGGCTCGAGTTACACCCTGGTTGGCGACGGGAGCGTCGGCAGTCTCGCCCTGAAAATGGCGGAAGACCTGATGTCGAACGATGCGCTGGAATACTGTCTTGTCGTTGGGGCCGAAGAAGCCGACTGGCTCCTGTGCGATGCCTATCGAAAATGGCGACTGCTTCGTGAT
Source organism: Chthoniobacterales bacterium (assembly GCA_045809825.1). Classification (GTDB taxonomy): domain Bacteria; phylum Verrucomicrobiota; class Verrucomicrobiia; order Chthoniobacterales; family UBA10450; genus AV80. The sequence goes on from JBJMXC010000088.1 coordinate 8,765, forward strand.
GCACCCCCGATCGAGCCGTTTCAGACTCCACCGCGAGGTATGATTTTAAGCGAAGGCGCTGGCGCGGTGTTACTCGGGCGCGACGGCGCAATTCGCATAGAACGGATCGCGCCCGGAACGAACTTTCGCCATCAGCACGAAGCCGACCAAGCCGTTACAAGCACGTTTGCCGATCTTTGCCGGGATGCGCCCGACCTCGTCATTGCGAGCGCGAACGGGACTTTTGTGGACAGGGCGGAACGCACCGCGATCACGGCCTGCTGCCCGGACGCGGACATTTATGCAATCAAGGGCGCCTTAGGTGAAAGCGTCGGAGCGAGCAACTTATGGCAAACTATCTGCGCGGCGCAGGCTCTGACGACCCAACGACTGCCGGCGCAACTCGCCTCGCGACCATTCAGAAGCGCTCTCATTTCCAGCTGCGGGCTCAACCAGCAAGTGGCCGGACTTCGCGTCAGCATTACGGCCTGATTCGACCCGGGGCGGGAAGCGCCAACCGCTGCTCTATGCCGGGCGTTTTCGCCTTTGCAACCCTGTCCCCCTTCGGTAGCTTCGCATCCCGCGATGCGTAGGCCGTTTTTAACGTTTTTACTCCTGTTCTCCGCGTCGTCGATCGCCTGGGCGCAGGCGGGGTCTGACAAGAAACCGATGGAGATCACCTCCAGCGGGGAGACGAAATACGAGGAGGGCGTCGCGACCGCCCACGGCGATGTGGTTATTCACACCGGCGATGCCGATATTTACGCCGATTCCGCGCGTTATGATCCAAAGACCCACGAGGTGCTCGCCGAGGGACATGTTCGAATTTACCGGACCGCCGGCCTCTTCGTTGGAGACAAGGCGATCTACAACACGGAGACGAAAAAAATTCAGGCAGTCGATATTAAGACCGACAAACAGCCTTATCTCGTGGCCGGCGACAAGGTGACGTCAATCAGCGAAGGCGCGTTTATGGTCTCGAAGGGCGCTTTCACGACCCACGATTCGTCCAACCCTGACTTCCGCCTCCAGGCGAAAACGATCCGTGTTTACGAGAACGATCGGGTGGTCTTTCAAAACGTCACCTTCTACGTGCGCAACGTCCCCATCTTTTGGTGGCCCTACATGTACCAATCCCTGGACGATTCATTTACCTACATGGTTTCGCCGGCCTACCTCAGCTCGTGGGGACCGTCACTTCTCGGGCGGGTCACGATGCCAATTACGGACGATATCAAGGCGACGTTCCGCCTGGATTACCGGTCGCGCCGCGGTGTTGCCTTCGGCTTCGATCCCGTCATCCGGTTCGGCAAAGACAACCAAAGCTGGGCAAACATCCGCACTTATTTCCTGAAAGATGACAACCCGGAGATCAACCAGACTTCGGAGGTGCGGCCCGAAATCTCCGAGGGGCGTTACCGTGTTTCCTTGCGGAGCCGCGCCATCCTAACCGAGGACATCTACGCCATCGCTGACA
>JBJMXC010000089.1:0-12072 GCA_045809825.1 Chthoniobacterales bacterium
GAGATGACCGTCAGGATGTTGTTCAAGTCGTGCGCAATCCCACCTGCCAGGGTACCCAGCGATTCGAGTTTGCTGGTGGTGAGCCGTTCGGTTTCCGATTTCTTTCGTTCGCTGATGTCGCGGAAAAAAACTGATATACCACCGTTGCTGCGGTAAGCGTGGACGTTGTGCCAGACCTTGCCGGTCGGATCGCAGGCTTCGAATTCGATCGCCACCTTCTCCGCCATCACTCGTTCGTAATTACGCTGGAAGACCGAGCCGACGAGAGCCGGAAATTCCTGCCAGATAACCCGGCCGATTAACTCGGTCCGTTTGCGGCCGAGCATGTTTTCGGCTTCTGCGTTGACGTAGGTAAATCTCCAGTCGGAATCGACCGCAAAGAATCCGTCCGTCGTCTTTTCCAGGATATTCGTCATCGTCCGGGCGGATTCCTGTAACGCGGCCCGCGCCTGGTTGCGTTCGGTTAGCTCGTGAATCTGGCGTTCAGCGACAGAAATTCGGACATTGAGCAAACCGACGTCGAGTGGCTTGGTTAGGTAATCGTTGGCACCGGCTTCAAGCGCCTGTTCGAGATCTTCCGTGTCGGCCTTAGCGGTCACGAGCAGGATGAACATTTCATCGCCGTTTTGTTTGGCCCGGAGTTCGCGGCAAAGATCAACCCCGCTCTTGCCGGGGAGCATCCAGTCGAGGATGAGAAACGCATATGCCTCAGCGGCAAGGGCAGCTTCGGCCTCCTCGGCGCTGCCGACAGCGGTCACGTCGTGCCCGCGTTTGGCAATAAGGCGCTGCAGATTCCGGCGGCTGCCAGGATGATCTTCGACTAGCAAAATTTTCATTCGGAGAAGCCTGCTCGGACAGAGCGGCCCGCACCCCTATGTGCGTCCGCGCCACTTCGCTTCAAGCGGAGTGGGTCCATGGTATTGTTTTAGCAGGATAACTGCCAAAATTGTCCATTATGCAGGGAAACATCACCTCGTTCGGATTCGTGCGCGACGGTCGTTCTGGCCCCTTCCGAGGGACAAACCGGGTGGCTTGCGTTGAGGGTGCGGTCTGCTAGATAGACGCTGGTTTTCGCTTCGCCCTTCGTTTTCCCATGCTTTTTCGAAAGTTCATCGCGCTCGGCGCCTCCGCTTTGCTCCTCGGTCAAACCGGGCTTGCCCAGGAACCGCAATCATCTCCGCCGACCGAACGACCCGCGGCGACGCCCGTCCGGCCGAAGGCTTCGCCATCGCCGACCGAGCCGCCGATCACGTTCAATTCCGTCCACGTTGATGGGCCCTACATCGCGCTCACATTCGATGATGGACCAAACGCAACTCTGACGCCGAAGCTGCTCGACCTCCTGGCGGCGCGGCATTTGAAAGCCACATTTTTCGTGGTCGGCCAGAATGCGGCCGATCATCCCGAGATCCTGAAGCGCGCGGTCAAGGAAGGTCATGAAATTGCAAACCATTCCTGGTCGCACCCGAATCTGGGCAAAATGTCGGACGAAGCAGTCCGGCGGGAACTCCAAAAGACGGATGACGCAATCGTGGCGGCGATTGGAAAGAGGCCCACCCTGTTGCGGCCGCCGTATGGATCGATCACGGCCCATCAAAAGAAGTGGATCCATGAAGAATTCGGATATCGCATCATTATTTGGGATGTGGATCCGCTTGATTGGAAACGCCCGGGCCCAAGCGTGGTGACAGCGCGGATTTTGAAGGAGACCGTGCCCGGATCGATCGTGCTCGCGCATGATATCCACGCGCCAACGATTGAAGCGATGCCCGCGACCTTCGATCAGTTGATGAAGAAGGGATTCAAATCGGTCACCGTGACCGAGCTGTTGGCGATGCAAACTCCGCGTCCACCGAAGCCGAGCCCGTCCGCTTCGGCGCCGCACGCGATTGCTGTCCCGAGTCCGACGCCGATGGCTTCGCCCGCGCCAGCGGCCACGACGCCTGGCACTTAGCGGGCCGGCATGATCGCCGACAATTACCTGCAGGTTCGGAGCGAGCTCGAGACTGCGCTGGGGAAGCTGCTTCGGTTGACAACGGAGATGCGGTGCAACCCGGCGACCCTCGATACCATTCACGGCTTGCTCACGGACATACGCGAGCCCCTGCTTTTTGTCGTGGTTGGTGAAGTCAAAGCCGGTAAATCCTCGCTCCTCAACGCGCTTTTCGGGCAGGAATTCGCGAAGGTCGATGTCCTGCCGGCGACCGATCGCGTTTATATTTTCCGGCACGGCGCCGCTGAGAAATCGGTCGAAGTATCGCCGCAATTAACGGAGCGATATTTGCCAATTCGCTTCCTGCACGACTTCAACGTCGTCGACACCCCCGGGACCAACACCATGGTGCCGGAGCACCAAACCATCACGGAAGGGTTCGTGCCTCGTGCAGACATCGTTCTCTTTGTTTTTTCGGTGACGAACCCGTGGTCTCAATCGGCGTGGCAGCTTCTCAATCTCGTCCAAAAAAAGTGGCTTAAGAACGTCGTCTTCGTTCTGCAACAAGCCGATCTGCGAGAGACGGCAGAAATCGAAGTAATTCATCGTCATCTCCAGGATACCGCGTTGCAAAAGCTTGGATTTGCCCCGCCTATTTTTCCGGTTTCGGCCCGGAAGGCCCTGCTGGCGCGCACGACCGGCATCGACAAGGAGCAATTGTTTCGGGATAGCGGCTTTGGCCCGCTCGAACAGCAAATCAACCAAATGGTGACCGAATCGAGCGCGCGGTTCTTGAAACTGCAGTCAACCGGCCGAACCGCGGGCGTAATCCTGAACGAAGTGGCCGATGAGATCCATGGCTCGATGGAGACGATTGCGCATGACGAAAAACATCTTGGCCGTGTCACGGAGTTTCTCGACGTCCGGAAAGACCAGACGTTGAGGCAGGTCGCGGGGTTTCTCCGCGGGGTCGAGCAGGCCTGTCGGGAATGCGCACGACAAGGCACCGAGTTGCTCCAGGAGAAGCTTTCGTTTTGGAAAACGTGGCGATTGATCTGGAGCCGGGAACAATGGCAGCACGACTTTCAAACAGAGGTCGAAGCTAAATTGCGGCAAACCGTCGAACCGCAGGTCGAGAATGCGGTTCAACTCCTAGAGACCGATTTGCGCAGTCTGTGGCCGCAGCTACAGGACGCGATCGAAGCGCAATTCGCGTCCGAAAGTAAAAGCCGGGTGCGCAAGACCATTCCAGATTTCGCGCACCAGCGGCGAGAGCTTCTCCAGTCGATCGAGCTGACCCTGGTGGAACGCGTCGCCGGAAAAGCTGTGGAAGAACAGCTCGCGCGCATGTTTCGGGAAACGGCAGCGTGGTTGCGATTGCCGGCAGGAATCGCGGCCGCGGGCGGACTCATCACGGTTATCGTAGCCATGAGCAGCGCGTCGGTCGCGGACGTTACTGGAGTCCTGGCCGCGTCGGCAGCGGTCATTGGCACGATCGTCGCGTTCAGCCAGCGCCAAAAAATCCTGGCTGCTTACGAGCGCGAAATGGAAAAAAAGCGGGACGACCTGGTGAATGCCATCGAGCAACAAATGCGGCACGCGATTGATTTGTTTTACAAGGAGATCGCGGTCGCCTTCGAGCCGCTGGCGACGTTCTGCGTTACCGAGCGCAAGCGCTACGAGCCGCTCGCGCAACAGGCGGATTCCCTGAAAGAATCGCTCGGCGGAGTAATTCGGCGACTGGGCGTTCCTGCCTAAAAAAGGCAAAGCTGCGATAACGGCAGCTTACTCTTTCTTTTTCTTGTCGGTCGCTTCCTGAACGACTCGCTGCTCGGTCAGCCGTTTGGCGATCACGAATTGGTTGTTATCGCCGTAATTCCGCCACGGACCAGGCGGCACATCGCGAACTTCGACAAATTGCCAGTCCGTTACGTCAGTCGGCGAGAGTCCGAGGTAATCACGGACGGCCGGCGAAACATCGAGACCGGCGCCACGGTTCAGGTTCGGCTTGGGACGCTCATTCTGGAAAACGTACTGGAAATGATCGGTGCGGAAGGGGCCGCAATCCTCCCATTGGGCGTAAGCGGTCCGGTTTCCCTTACGGATGGCAAGCCAGCGATCTTTGCAAACCGAGCGGCCGGGCTCCGTGTAGGACTGCTTGAACCACGGGATGACCAAGGCGGCTTCCGGTTTGAACTGCCCGTGGGTAACGTCGTTGTAAGGGAGCGCGCAGTAAAAAGGGTTCTGGCGCGGGACGAAGGATACCGGGATGTAGTTCTTTCTCGAACCGGCATCGGGGGTGTCAAAACCGCCATAATTGGACGTCCAATTCGCGTCCCAGGAGCTTTTCACGTTCGGAACTGGATTATTGCCCCCAGCAGCCTCGCCAATCCAGAAAACCGTCGTAACAATATTCGTTTTCCACGGGAAACGGGTCATGCTTGCCCGCGACGTCGTCGGCACGAACACTTGGGGCTCAACCTTCAGCAGGGCCTGCTCCCGCAGCTTCATGGCATACTTCGCGAAGTCGGCGCTGCTCTCGTAAGGCGACTGCGCGCAAAGCGTCAGGGCGCTTACGGTCAAAAGGGGTAGCAGGGCGAAAAACCTTCTCATCTAGACAATTGGCGCACGTCTTTTAGCGGAAAAGTGCCCCCTCGGCAAGCATTTTCCGGGCGCGGGCCGGCGGGCGAATTCCGCCTCATTGTTTAGCACTAAGCACGCCATTTCAGTTACGGCTGACCAGGGTATCGCGCTTGAATTGTGCCTCGGACAACTCCGGATAATCGAGTGTAAAATGCAGGCCCCGGCTCTCCTTTCGGCTCAGCGCGGAATCAACGATCAAAGCCGCGACCGTCGCGAGGTTCCGCAGCTCCAAGAGGTCCACGGAAACCTTGAAATTCCAGTAAAACTCACGGATTTCCCGCTGGAGGTTCCGAAGCCTGGCGCTGGCCCGTTGGAGTCGTTTCTCAGTCCGGACAATACCGACGTAATCCCACATCAGCCGCCGGATTTCATCCCAGTTATGATAGATGACGACAAGCTCGTCCACGTTCTGGACGTCCCCCGATTCCCACTCTGGTAGCGCGATTTGGCGGGCCGGATGCGAGGTAGGATTCTCGCGCAGCAAGGCAGCGCAGGCCCGATGCGCCATGACCAAACCCTCGAGCAGCGAATTGCTCGCAAGCCGATTTGCCCCGTGTAAACCGGTGCACGCGACTTCGCCGATCGCATAGAGGCCGGGGAGACTGGTGGCGCCGTTGACGTCAGTCCTGATCCCGCCGCATTGATAATGAGCAGCCGGGACCACCGGAATCGGTTGTTTGGTCATATCCACGCCGAACCGAAGGCACGTTTCGTAAATGTGTGGAAACCGCTCCTTCAAAAATTCCGGGGATCGATCCGTGATATCGAGGAAGACACATTTCGAACCCAACCGCTTCATCTCGGCATCGATAGCGCGGGCTACTATGTCCCGCGGCGCGAGGGAACGCTGCGGATGATAGCGTTGCATGAAATCTTCACCGCGATCATTCCGGAGAATGCCTCCCTCCCCTCGGATCGCTTCGGAAATCAGGAACGATTTCGCCAACGGATGAAAGAGGCACGTCGGGTGGAACTGGATGAACTCCATGTTCGCAATGACCGCGCCCGCTCGCCATGCCATGGCCACGCCGTCACCCGTCGCGATGTCGGGATTCGTCGTATAAAGGTAAACTTTCCCGCAGCCGCCAGTTGCCAGGACGAGGCGATCGGTCCGGATGGTTTCGACATCGCCAGTTCGTTCATCGAGAACGTAAACGCCAAGGCAACGATCCTCCGTGGCAAAGCCGAGCTTGCCGGCGGTGATCAAGTCGACAGCCATGTGGTGCTCCAGCAATTGCACCGCGGGCGAACCGCCCAGCTCCCGCAGCAGCGTCTTTTCGATCTCCAATCCGGTTACATCCTGGACGTGCAAAACCCGGCGTTTCGAGTGTCCGCCTTCGCGGCCGAGGTCCGGTTCGCGATGCCCGCCAATCTCCCGATCGTCGAAATGGAGCCCCAGCTCCACCAGCTCCCGGACTCTCTCCGGCCCCTCCGTCACAATCGTCCGGACAGCCGCCTCGTCGCACAAACCCGCGCCTGCTTCTAGGGTATCGGCCACGTGGAGCTCGATCGAATCTTCGTCGCTCGTCACACAGGCGATGCCGCCCTGCGCCCATGCCGTGTTTGAATCGACTCCTTTCCGTTTGGTGATAACCGCGACTGATCCCTGCTTTGCCGCCTTCAGGGCGAAGGTCAGTCCGGCGATCCCGCTGCCGATGATGACAAAATCGTAGTGCTTCACGAGAGCCGCAGGTTATCGATCAGGCGAGTCTGGCCAAAAAACGCTGCCACCGCGATGAGCGAATCCGGGCCAGCGTCAGCGACCGCTTGCAACGTCTGTGAGTTGACGATTTCGAGATAATCGATTCGCGCGAGCGGAGCTGTCGCGATTATCTCGCGCGCGACCCGAAGAAGTTCCGGGGCCGAGTTCGTGCCCGCCTTTGCCAGCCGTCGTGCTTCCTGCAAGGCGCGTTGTAATACGGGCGCTTGATGTCTTTCCGTCTCGTTCAGGTATTGGTTGCGCGAGCTGCAGGCAAGACCGTCCGCTTCCCGCACCGTCGGCGCGCCAATTATCTCGATGGAAAAATTAAGGTCGCGCACCATTCGGCGGATGATCGCGACCTGTTGAAAATCCTTTTCTCCGAAAACCGCGGCGTCAGGCGAAAGGAGGTGAAACAACTTTGCCACAACCGTGCAAACGCCACGAAAATGGCCGGGGCGCGAGCGGCCGCAGAGTGTGTAAGCGAGTGAGCTCTCCTCGATCGAAACCGAAAAATCCGGCGCGTACATTTCCTCGACCGAAGGCCGAAAAAGAATATCGACTCCCGCGCGACGACAGAACTCATCATCGTCCGCTTCGGGGCGCGGATATTTTTCATAATCCCCGCCCGGCGAGAATTGGAGCGGGTTAACGAAAATGCTCACGGCTACTTCGCCATTCTTACCCGCGGCCTCGCGCGCGATCCGGATCAGTTCGCCATGACCTCGATGGAGCGCGCCCATTGTTGGAACGAGCACTAGCCGCGAAGCCCTCGCCGGCCTTAACGACTTGGTTTCGACTGCGTGACGGACCAATTTCACGCGGCAATGATTACGCAGTGGTGAGTGTCCCGCCAGCGCGATCGAAAGGGAGAAACCGGCTGGTCCGCAATGTACCGCTCAGGTTCGGGGCAAAGGTAACGCTTCCGGTATTGGAGTAGTGCAGGTTTACTTTCTCCAATAATTTCGCCCAGGCGAAAAGTGGTTACGGCCCCGATTCGAGCCAGATGGCCTGGCGCGCAAATGCGAACTTCGCGTGGCCAAAGTTTGCCCAGCCGGCGCGCCTTGCGAGTGATCCGAATTCCTCGAAGGAAAAGGCGCGCGCGGCAGACAGGCGCGCATCTACCTGGGTCATCGGCTCGCGGAAGATGAGAACGGTAAGTAAGTGAACCCCCGCCGTTGCGACAAACCCCCGCCGCAAGTCAGAAACGAGGACGTACTGCTTCGAAAGCACGCGGCAACGCTGGAGAAGACGAACGGCGGCGTCTTCGGCAAAGTGATGGAGCGCGAGCGTACAGAGCACGAAATCATAGGGCTCACCTTCGTATGCAAGGATATCGCCCTGGATGAAATTGATCTCCGGATAATGCGAGCTCAGAGTGCGGGCAATTTCCAAAGTGGATGCCTGCTGATCGACGGCGTCTACTTCTACGGTCGCGCCGATTTTTCGGGCATGGTCTACCACCAGACGTGGAATGTCCCCCGACCCTGTCGCCAGATCGAGGACACGGATTCGCTCGCCGGCCTTGATCCAGCGTCGCAGAAAACGCCGGATCAAAGCGTAGCTGCCAAAGTGCCGGTTGAGTTGCCGCAAGTTCCGCAGGTCGGTGACGAGCGCCGGCGTGACCGGTTGCGGCCGGTCCATTAACTCGGGCTCCGTTGGATCGAACTGTCGCTTCACGACCGCAGTGCTCGCGGGCTTTCCCGTTACTTGAGGAATCGCTGCCACGATTCCGGCAACGAAGCGGTCTCGACATCGCTTGCAATCCGGCCTTCGAATTCCGCCCGAAACGACGTACTCGTGCCATAGACCATGATGACGTCCTCGGATCCCTCGACTCGAAGGGCGTGCGCGACTCCGGGCGGGACAATGATCCCGACGTTGTTCGCGCCGGGGTGATTATCGCCATCAACGAAAAACCGCATCGTGCGGCGGGGCAAACCCGCGCGAACATCGTGCAGAATCATTTCGGCGATTCCCTGGACAAAGAAAATTACGTCCCATTGCTCCTGATCGTAACGCCGTAAATCGTAATTCTCCGGCTCATCGACGAACTGGCGGCGCATCCACTTCGCAGCCTCTGTCTTCGCCGGAATTGACGGCGGATGGACATGGAACCCTTTCGCGGTCTGCGTGAACATCCGGGCATTAGCCCATTGCGCGGGCCAAAGACCGATCCGCTGAAGAACAGCATCATCGCGCCGGACAAATTCGCCGAAAACTCCGCGATGTCGCTGGTAATGGATCGTGCGCGGAAAAATCTCCACCCCGGGGATCCAAATCGCGCGCAGTTCCTTACTGGCCGGACCGGCATTGGCGAGCTTTCCCGCTTCTATGCCGACGCCAGTGACCCGCTCAGCCAGGCTTTGCGGCGCATAGTCACGCATGACCAGCGCTTTCCCGGCCTCGGCTGTGAGGCCTTCCCACAGTTTATTCGAATTCCGCGCCATAAAGTTTAGTTGCCTAACGAGAAATCAGCCCGGTCGCGAGTAAGATTTGGGTTGTAATAAGGATCGGATTCCAGAACCGGCGCCCACCGCTCACGCATCACCTCAGTCTCCATCGGCTCGACCGTGCGACGGCGGGTGGCGGATTCATAATGATATAACCGTGCAAATGGGGTGTAGACAACCAGGTAACCGGCCCGGCGAATCTTAAGGCACAAATCGACGTCACTAAACGTGACGGGCAAACGTTCCTCGTCGAAGCCCTGGACTTCATTGAAAACGTCGCGCCGCGTCAATAAACACGCGCCTGTCACCGCGCTGTAATTCCGCGTCACTTGCAGCTGCCGGCAAACGCCGGGCGCCTCGGCTGGAAATCCGCGGAAGGCATGCTCAGCGATTCCGCCCACCCCAACCACGATTCCACCGTGCTGAACCGTGTCGTCGGGATAAAGAAGCCGCGGACCGACGGCGCCTACTTCCGGCCGCTGGATGTGCTCGGCCATTATCGTCAACCAATCGGGATCAATGACTTCCGTGTCGTTGTTGAGAAAGAGAAGCCAGGGGGAGTCCGTTTGCTCGACGGCAAAATTGTTGATCGCAGAGAAATTGAACGGTCCCGGAAATTGGAGGACACGGTGCTTCAGCCCGGAAAGATAGGCTCGAGCTTCCGGGGTGCGACTTTCATTATCCACGATGACGATCTCGTACGGCGCGTAGGTGGTTTGCCGCGTGATGCTCTCGAGGCAGCGGGCGAGCAATTCCACACCGTCGCGCACCGGGATGATAATAGAGATCTTCTTTCCCTCGGTTAGCTCGCGTTTGATCCAGTAAGCGTGTGTTCGCCAATCCACGGTCACGTGCCCGCGGGCGCTCTGCCGTTCGAGATGGGCTTCGAGGGCCAGGCGCCCGGTCTCAAGCGAGCCGGGCTTGCGCCGGATGTTGTCGGCTGTTGAAGCGTCGCTTCGCCGCCAGTGATAAAGGACGCGCGGCACGTGATCGATCCGCGTCGTTCGTTCGATCACGCGCAGAAAAAGATCGTAGTCCTGCGCGCCGTCGAACTCGGAACGAAATCCACCTACCTGCCGCAATATCGCGCCCCGGATCAGGGTGAAATGGCAGATGTAATTGCAGGACAAAAAGTAGTCCGGTGACCAGTCAGGTTTGAAGATCGGGGAATCCAATCCCTCTTCGGTCAGCTTGTCTTCATCGGAGTAAATCAGGTCCGCGTCGCGATGTTCCTGGAGCCATTTGACGTGCTGGAAGAGGGCGTCCGGTTCCAGTATGTCGTCGTGGTCGAGGAAACCGATCCACTCGCCCTCGGCTCGCTCAAGCCCGCGGTTGGAGGCGGCGGAAATGCCGCCGCGTTGGTCGCATTTAGTGAGAACGATTCTCGAATCGCGTGATGCGAGCTCCGGCAGCACCTTGAGCATCTCCGCGTCCGTGGAATTGTCGTCAACGAGGACGAGTTCCCATTTGTCATAAACCTGATCGAGGACCGACTGGATGCATTCCTCCAGCCAGCGGACCGGGGTGTTAAAGACCGGCGTAATGATGCTAATGCACGGCTGATAATCGAGCCCTGCTATCTCTTCCCGCATGGCCGCCAGGTCGGCAGCTTTCGACCGGTGAGCTTCAAACCAGCGTTGATAATCGCTCGTCGGTTCGGCGCCGCTTTTGGTTTTTCGCGGAAATCGCTTCCGGACTTCACGTACCAGTTTCTGCGGAAGGAGATAAGGTGCGAGAAGAACCTGGCCGACTTTGCGCTCCGGAGATTTGCGGAGCGCTTGTTTCTCTGCCTTCAATTGCTTGAGCTGCCGCTTCGCTTCCTTCCATTTAAGAAGTTTTTCCTCCAGTCTCGAAATGTGGCGGTCGGCCGCTTCCAGCTCCGCCATTCGCGTTCGCAAACTCCGCTCCAACCCACGTACCTGCCGTTGGAGCCGCGCCATGGTGGATTCCACCCCAGGGACAATTGCCTCCGCCGAATCGGGGGCGTTCCGAGTCAGATGAACCGCGCCGCTCCCCGCTCCGGTCAAATCTGTTTCATAATCAGGCCAGAGACCGGCCTGCGCGAATGCGGCTACTAGCCGCGGCCGGCGCACCGAAACATCAACTCCGGCTTCGGCGACGAGAATAATCTGGTTCGCCGCACCGGCCAGGTTTGCGACCGCCCGCTCATCTCCGGCTCCATCGGCCGGATAAAACCAAATCGCGACCGAACGTTCGCCACCGCGCCCATTAGGGAGCGCCGCGGGCATTTCCGCGACAGAGTCGAACGTTGTCGCCGAAATTCCGGCTTCGCGAAATTGCCGCTCCATTTCCTCCCGTTCCGCCGTCACGGCGATCACGGGAACGCGCCCAAACTTCTGGCCAATCAGCTGCCCAAAACCGGACGGAAGCGAATGAGGCAGCGATGGCAACACCCTGACATTATATTGATTGAAGGGTGGCACAGGCAAATCTACGCTTCCGCGCGCCTCGACCCGCCCCGGCGCGCTGCTCCCGCATGCTCGATTTCTGCATCTACCTCTTGTATCGCGCCGGGACCGCAATAGCGAGCGCGCTGCCGCTGCGAGTTTTGTTTGTTCTCGGGAATCTCATGGGGTTCGCCGGCTGGCTCCTGCTGCCCCAGTATCGTCGGCTGGCCCGGCGAAATCTCAAGATCGCCTTCGCGAATGAAAAATCTCCGCGAGAATTGCGCCGCATTTGCCGGCGCCATTTTCAAAGGACCGGGGCCAATTTCCTCTGCGGCACGAAGCTCGGATCGATGTCTCCAGAACACCTGGCACGACATATCGAAGCGGAAAATACGGACGCCGTTCATCAACATTTGCGCGTTCGCCGGCCCGTGATCGTGCTTTTAAGCCACATGGGCAATTGGGAAGTTACCGGGCCGCTGGTGCCGCACTACTTTCATTACGCAAGGGTCGGAACAGTCTATCAAAAACTGAGCAACCGTTACCTCGATCGAGACGTAAATCGAAAACGGGCGCGCACCGGCGCTGAGCTGTTCGATCGGAGCGAAGGTTTTCATAAGCCCATCGAATTGTTGCGGTCCGGCGGGCTCATCGGGATCCTCGGCGATCAACACGCAGGCGATCACGGTCTTTGGACGCCGTTCTTTGGCAGGCTGGCTTCAACTTCTCCGCTGTCGGCTTTGCTCGCAAAAAGGACGGGCGCGGCGGTCGTCGCCCTAACGGTTTACACGATTGGACCGGCGCGCTGGCGGCTGGTCTTTACCCCCCTCAGTGATGCGCCCGGCGCCTCCATGAACTCAGTCACCTACGCCGCGAACGAAATGATCGAGCACCAAATTCGGAAGGCTCCGGAAGATTGGTTCTGGGTCCATAACC
>JBJMXC010000090.1:0-10369 GCA_045809825.1 Chthoniobacterales bacterium
CGTCGCCAGCCATTTGCTGTAGAAACGATAGCTGACCGCGAAAGTGCAGAGCCCGGCAGTTACGATCCAAAGGGCGCTGATCTGCTCGCCCCGAGAGAGGCCCAGCACTGCTAAGGCAAGCAGCCCCAAGGCGCTGACCGCGATCCAAAGCAGTTTTTTCCAGATATTCATCGATTGAATCCCACGCGCGCTAGTGAGATTTTAGGCGAAACCAAGGCTCGCTGACAACAGGAACACGTAGCATGCAGTTAACCGACAAACTTCGAAAAGTCTTCACTGGGGACGCGATGGCGAGCGCGCGCCGCCACGTCAAGCAATGGGTCCTCGGCCGGGCCCCGCTCCGCTTTGACGCGGCCCGAATTACCAAGACCATCGACCCCGAGAAGTTTCGGCAGATCTACGAGCGGTATCGCGTGGAACACCCGGGGGACGACTGGCCAAAGTACCTCGATCTGACCACCTGGATGGAAATTAACCTGAAGCGGGTTCGCGATCTTGGCCTCGACCTCGGCGGCCGCAAGCGCATCCTCGATATCGGCTGCGGCACCGGGTATTTTCTCTACATCTGCAAATACCTCGGCCACGACGGCCTCGGGATGGATCTGGATATAGAGCCGGGATTCACCGAGATGGTGGATCTACTCGGCGTAAAGCGCGTGATCCACCGCATCGAAGCGTTCCAACCGCTGCCCGATCTCGGCCGAAAGTTCGATGTAATCACCGCGCACATGATTTGTTTCAACGGCCACAAGAGCGACAAGCTCTGGAAGATCTCAGACTGGGAGTTTTTCCTGGACGATCTCGCCGCGAACCAGCTCGAACCGGGCGGCCAAATTTGCCTCGAACTAAACCGCGAATACGACGACTCGCTCTACACCCCGGAATTGAAAGCCTATTTCGAAGCACGCGGCGCGGACATCCACACCCAGCGCGTTCACTTCAATCCATTGCTGCCCGCGCCCGCTGCAATTGCGACAGCTGCTCGGTAAAATCTGTTTCGCGCTTTCGGTGCTCTTCGACCACGGCCGCCGGGGCGCGCTCGACGAACGACGCATTTGATAGTTTTGCCCCAACTGTCCGCAGTTCTCCTTCGAGCCGCGCTATCTCCTTATCGAGACGCTCGCGTTCGGCGCCCTTGTCGGCCGTCGCGATGATCAAAAACAATTCGCCCAACGGCGTGATCGCCACCGGCACCCCCGCCTCGGCCTGGAACTTCGGATCGAGCGCGAATTTTTCCGCATTCAAAAGTCGCGAGATTGTCGGGACGTCCCGTTCGTCAATTTCTCCCGTCGGCCTGAGAATGAAATTCGTTTTCTTGTTCGACGGAACACGGGACGCCGCGCGGAGGTTCCGTCCCGATTGTATTGTCGCGTAAATTCCGGCAACGGTTTCCCTCGCCTTCGAGATCCCCTCCCCGCTGATTCCATCCAAGGGCGATGTCGGCAGCCCAACGAACTGAATCGTGCCTCCCACTCCGAAGCCAAAGAGCGACCACAATTCCTCTGTGATGTGCGGCATGAATGGGTGCAATAACCGGAGAAATCCGCTGAGCACGAAATCCATCACGGCGAGGACGGACTTTTTGCGGGCGTCGTCTTCCGCGAAAATATCGGTCTTCGCCGCTTCAACGAACCAGTCGCAGTAATCGCCCCAGAAGAAATCGTAGAGACTCTGCGCGACTTCGTTGAATTTGTATTCCTCGTAGCCGTGCTCTGTGGCCACCAGCATCTCGTTAAAACGGGCCAGGACTTCGATTGAATAAATGGAGAGCGCAGCTTCATCGAGCATTGGCGCCGCCTCGCTCGGGCCGTGCATCTGTCGAAATCGCGCCGCATTCCAGAGCTTCGTCGCGAAATTTCGGCCTTCTTCGATCTGCTTTTCGTCGAAAGCAATGTCCTGCCCGATCGGGGCGATCCGCATCAAACCGAAGCGCAAGCCATCCGCTCCGTATTTGCCGATCAAATCCAACGGGTCGGGCGAATTGCCCAGCGACTTCGACATTTTTCGCCCCTGCCTGTCGCGAATCAACCCGGTAAAGAAGACATCCCGAAACGGAATGTTGTCTTCGACCCGATCCGATTTGCCGGGCTTGAATTCCAGTCCCGCGATGATCATGCGGGCGACCCAGAAGAAGATAATGTCCGGACCGGTTACCAGCGCCGCGGTCGGATAAAATTTCCGCCGGGTCTCCTCATCCATCGTCTCGTAAGCCCAGAGCCACGACGAAAACCAGGTGTCGAGCGTGTCGGGGTCCTGTTGCCACTCCGCGCCGGGCGATTCCACCTGCACTACGGTTTCGTCACCGCGATACCAGGCCGGTATCCGGTGCCCCCACCAAATCTGGCGGCTAATGCACCAGTCCTGAATGTTCTCCAGCCATTGCGCGTAAACTTTCTCCCAATGCTGGGGAAAGAACCTGATCAAATGCGCGCGCACGACGTCGAGGGCTTCCTTGGTTTTCGGGTAACGCAAAAACCATTGTTCGCTCAGCCGCGGCTCGATCGGCACTTCGCTTCGCTGGCTGAAGCCCACATTGTTTTCGTGCGGTTCTTCCTTTGCCAATAACCCGGCCTGCGCCAGCAATTCTCCGGCTTTCTCTCGCGCGACGAACCGGTCAAGTCCGTTGAGCTCGGGAACCGCAGGGCAATTGATCCGCCCATTAGGATGCAGCACATCGATGACCGCAAGTGAATGCCGGAGGCCGATCTCAAAATCTACCTTGTCGTGCGCCGGTGTAACTTTCAGAACGCCGGTACCGAATTTCGGATCAATCGCGGCGTCACCAACAACCGGTAATTTTTCCCGCGCGAGCGGCCGCCAGACGTTTTTTCCAATCAAGGACTGGTAGCGCGGATCGCCTGGATGCACCGCAACGCCAGTGTCCGCCATGATCGTTTCCGGGCGCGTGGTTGCAACTTCGAGAAACCGATCAGGCTGATCGACGATCTGGTACCGCACATAATACAGCTTCCCTTTTTGCGGCTGCGAAATGACTTCCTCGTCTGACAGCGCCGTCTGGGCGGCGGGGTCCCAGTTGATCATACGGCGCCCGCGATACACGCATCCTTTGCGATAGAGATCAACGAACACTCCCTCAACGGCCCGAACGTAGTCATCGTCCAAGGTGTAACGCTGCCGCGACCAGTCACACGAACATCCCAGCCGCTTCAGTTGCTGGATGATTATCCCGCCGTGTTTGTCCTGCCAGTCGACCACCCGCCGGAGAAATTCTTCCCGGCCGAGATCGTGCCGCGTCTTGTTTTCCGTCCGGCGCAGATATTTTTCGACTGCCGTCTGAGTGCCGACGCCTGCGTGATCGGTGCCGGGCAGCCAAAGAACTTCGAAGCCATTCATGCGGGCGCGTCGGGCCAGGATGTCCTGGATCGTGTTATTCAACACGTGCCCCATTGTCAGGATGCCGGTGATGTTCGGCGGCGGAATGACAATTGAATACGGCGGCTTCGGCGAATGAACGTCGGCACGGAAATAGCCGGCTTCTTCCCATTGGGCATACCACTTGGGCTCGACCGCGTTCGGATCGTATGTCTTCGGCAGCTCAGGCATCGCGACCAATGATGCGGGTGCCCGCGGCGAATGCAAATTGTCGCGCCATGCTCTTACTGTTGCTCTTGCTCGTCCCCACTTGAATATCGCTACAAGAACGATTACGAGCACGAGCTAGAGCATGAGCAAGAGAACGAAAGGCCAATTGATACGGTGGATTGTTCTCCCGCCGGCTCTGGCTTCGCTCGGCGCGGTCGCGCTGGCCGAGGATTGGACCGTCGTTCGTCCGAACAACCGACCGTATGTGACGTTCGCGAACGTCGCCCAGTTTTACCAGTTTCCCGAATACACCCGGGTCAGCCGAACCGTCTCGCTTCGAAGTGAGCGCCGAACGATCCGAGCGCAGGCTGGCACGAGTGAAATATCGATCAACGGCGTCCGGTTCTTTACCGACTTCCCCCTCCTCAACAACAACAATGAGGACCTGATTTCAGTCATGGACGTCAGCAAGATTATCGAGCCGGTGCTTCGGCCGAGCCGAATCCAGAACCCCGAGAAAGTGGAAACCGTTATCCTGGATCCGGGGCATGGTGGATCGGACAACGGCGCGCCAAGTAGTTTTGGCAGCGAGAAAATTTTCACGCTCGACGTCGCGCTCGTAGCCCGCCGCGAACTCATCCGCGCTGGTTATCGCGTGGAAATGACGCGTGCGACCGATACCGCTGTTTCGCTTGAGGAACGAGTCAGCATCGCCAACCGTTTTGGCCGGGCCGTGTTCGTCAGCATCCATTTTAATTCGTCTACCGGCGGCAACGGCGTGGAGACCTACGCCTTGGCGCCAGAAGGCGTGACTTCAAATATGTCCAGCGAACATCATGTCTCAGCCGCTGATGTTGCGCGACACGCCGGCAACGCCCAGGACGAGCGTAACATTGCGCTGACGGCGTCCATTCACGCCGCTGTTCTGACGCGACTGGCCGCTTTCGACCGCGGCGTGCGACACGCGCGCTTTCATGTCCTGCGCGATGTAAAAATTCCGGCTGTTCTCGTCGAGGGCGGCTTCCTCAGCGACCCGGCGGAGGGACAGCGAATCGCGACCAGTTATTATCGCCAGCGCCTCGGGGCCGCAATTGCGCAGGGAATCCAGAATTACAACGCCGCCGTAAATTACCGCACCCAGGGCGCTAACTTCGCCGTGGCGAAGCTCGATTTGCCCATGCACGCGCGGTCTATTACGGAGCCTCTCGGCGCCGGCGCGCCCATAGAGCAACAACCGCCACATCCACCCTCCCTCTCAATTAGCGCCGGTGAAAAGTGACCCGATCGAACCACGGTTGGGTGGAGCCCGGCGCCCAATCGGCGTCTTCGATTCCGGAATCGGCGGCCTGACTGTCGTCAGCGCCTTGCGGTCGCTTCTGCCTAACGAATCAATTTTTTATCTCGGCGATACCGCTCGCGTTCCTTATGGAGGTAAAAGCGCCGCGACGGTCCAGCGCTATAGTCTCGAAATCGCCCGGCTCCTGCTCAGCGAAAATGCGAAAACCGTCGTTGTCGCATGCAACACGGCTTCCGCTCTCGCCTTGTCCAGCCTCGAAGAAACGATGCCGGTTTCGGTAACCGGCGTGATTCTCCCGGGGGCGCGAGCGGCCCTCGAGAAAACGCGGACCGGGCACATCGGCGTCATCGGGACCCGCGCCACTATCGCGAGCGGTGCCTACGAACGCGCCTTGCGCGCTGCCGATCCAGGCGTGCGGGTCACGCCGCGGGCTTGCCCATTGCTCGTGCCACTGATCGAAGAGGGCTGGCTCGAAAGTCCGATCACCGATCAAATCATCGGCCAATATCTCGCCCCGCTAATTAACGACGGCATCGACACCCTGGTGCTGGGTTGTACGCATTACCCACTCTTGCGCAACGCCATCGCCCGCGTTGCCGGCGAAAACATCGCCTTGGTCGATTCCGCTCAAAACTGCGCGCTCGCTGTCCGCGCCCTTTTGGCTCGAGAAGATCTCTGCGCACCGCCCACGGAAGCGGCCGTTCTCCAAGTCGCTTTGACCGATCCGCCGGACGCGTTCCTGCGCGTAGCCCGGGAAGCGTTGCAGCTCGACGTCGGCGAAGTGCAAATCCGGGCGCTGTAGCCGCGGCGCTCTCTCGCCGCGTCGCGGTCTGGTTATAGGGCGCGGCGACAGAGCGCCGCAGCTACAGCGCTTTGCGTTTCGAAGTCGGCAAACTCTGGACTACGAGGTCGTAAGAGTGGTCGATCATCTTCCGAACTTCCTTGTCCGGAACTACTCCATCGAGCACGACCGTATTCCAGTGCTTCTTGTTCATGTGATAACCAGGCTCGACCTGCTCGTAACGGTCACGCAGTTCCAACGCCAGGTCGGGATCGCACTTCAGGTTCACCCGCGTCGGAACTTCGTCGAGCGCGAGGAGTGCGAACATCTTGCCTTTTACCTTGAATACGATGTTGTCCGGGCCAAACGGCGCTCCTTCAGTCGCCGCCCGCTTGGACAGGCAGTAATCGCGAAAGCTTTCGACGTTCACCCGGCCTTCTCCCGGTAATCCGCGGCAAGTCGCAGGAGCGCGAGCGCGGGGGAAACGTCCTCTTGATCCTCTACCCAAAAACTGATCCAGCCGGAACGCGGCAATACGTGGTGCGATAGGGCGCGCCCCTCTCGGAGGAGCTGATCGCGGTTCGCCGCGCCAACAAAACAATCGAGTAACCCGTTTCCGTGAATGTGCCCGCACTCGCGGCCGTGAATGAAAAAGCCGGTCCCACCGAACCGATGAATGCCCCGCCGCATTCCAGGCCACTGCCCGACCGCGGCGTCAATTTCGCTGATCGCGCGCAGCCGCCGCGGACAAAAAAGACCGGTCAGTGCCAACAGAATCGCGTCGAATAAGTGTGGCAAACCCGGAACGCGTCCCACCCATTTTAACCGCCGGACCGCGACTCCGAAAAGTAACCGGCTTATTCTTCGATCGGCGCCAGGTCGGCCACCGATGGACCGTTCAAGACTTTCCCCAGCGGGTCGAAACGCGATCCGTGGCACGGACAATCCCACGTCGTTTCGGTCCGGTTCCAGTGCACGATGCATTTTAAATGCGGGCAAATCGCCGTCATTTCGTGGAGGTTGCCCGCTTCATCACGATAGACTGCGATCTTCTTCAAGCCACGGCGAATCACCGCGCCTTCGCCTGCCTTGAGCTCTTCCGCCGAGCCAGCCTCGCCCCCGGTGAAATAATCGATGTACTGGCGCGCGACGTTGAGGTTCTCCTTCGCGAAATCTGGCGCCGTTCGCATCGTGATCCGGGAAGGGTCGTATAGTTTCGCCCAGGCATGATCGCCGCGCTGGATGAGCTCCGGTATCAGCATTCCTGCGATCGCGCCGTGCGTCATTCCATTACCGGAATCCCCCGTCACGATGTAGACATTCTCTTCATCCGCCGGATTTCGGCCGATGTACCCCATGCTGTCGACGGGCTCCATGACCTGGCCGGACCAATTAAAAGTGACCTCGCCGGCTTTTGGCCACCGCGCCCGCGCCCAATCTTCAAGGCGCTGGAAACGCTGTTCGAAATCGTCGGCCTGCCCGGTCTTGTGATCTTCGCCGCCGACGATGAGAACGTCGTTCTCGGCGCCGCTGCCTTGGGCAAGCCGGACATAATGATACGGCACCGGACCGATGTCGCTTTCCATCCCTGCGCGTTCGGCCGTATCCCAATAGAGCGCCGGCGTTACGTCGCCTCGGCTCACCTGGAGGCCAACGACATAGGTCGTGTAGGGCGCCTGTTTCGTGTGGATCACGTAGCGGTCGTTAATGGGCGTGTTGCTTGCGATAACGATCGCCTGTGCGGTAACCGTCAGCTTGTTCGCGGTCGTTACTCGCGCATTGGTCCCGCCAAACGCCTCCTCGACTTTCGTCCCCGTAAAAATCTGCCCGCCTCGTCGAACGATCGCATCGGCCAATCCCTGCAAATACATTAGAGGATGAAATTGGGCCTGGCGCGGGAAGCGGATGGCGCGGTGGGTATCAAAATCTGCGATTGGTGCCCTCGCCACCCACTCGACGTCGAGACCAGCGCGCTGGCAGGCTTCGAACTCCTTTTCGAGATTCTTCAGCGACTCGTTAGGCGGCTCGAAGAGATAGCCGTCCAACCGCTCAAAATTGCAGTCGATCTGTTCCTGCTCGACGACCCGTTCGATCCAATCAATCGCGGCGCTATGGCTTTGCGCCGCCATCCGGGAACCATCTTCGCCGTGGTATTTTTCAAGATCGTAATAACGATCGTCCAGCGCGTTAACAATGTGCGCTGTTGTTCGGCCAGTCATCCCGCGGCCAATCGCACCATCATCAAGCACGATGACCTTCCGGCCTCTCCGAGTCAGTTCGTAGGCGACTGATAAACCCGCAATGCCGGCACCCACGATACAAACGTCTGCGCCGGTGTTTTCGCGTAATGGATTCAGCGCCGATTCTTCCGACGTCGCTTCCCAAAAGGACAGGTTCGAACCTGCCCGTTCTTCCTGATCAATTGCCATAATTACCTCCGGGGGTGCCCCCTAAGATAATTACGAAACTCGCCCGCTCAGCAGTTGTAGAAGATCGGCGATTTGCACGCGTTCCTGCTTCATCGAGTCGCGCTCCCGCAGGGTAACGGTGTCGCGCAAGGCGGTATCTTTTTCGCCAAGCGTTTCGAAATCGATCGTTACGCCGAACGGGGTCCCGGCCTCGTCCTGGCGACGATAGCGCCGGCCGATCGCACCGGTCTCGTCATAGAAGACATTCATCCGCGGGCGCAGAAACCCGACGATCTCACGAGCCTTCGTTACCAATTGTTCGTTATTCTTGAGTAACGGAAAAACGCCGACCTTGATTGGGGCGACCCTGGGATGAAAACGCATCACGATCCGGGTTTCGCTTTTTCCCTTTTCGTCGGTCACCGTCTCTTCGTCGTAAGCGTTGCAGATCAAAGCCAGGACGGTCCGGTCGACCCCGGCGCTTGGTTCAACGACGTGCGGAATGAAACGCTGCTTTGTCTCCTCGTCAAAATAATCGAGCGGCTTGCCGCTGGCCTCCTGGTGTTGCTTCAGGTCGTAGTCGGTCCGATAAGCAACGCCTTCGAGCTCCTGCCGGCCGAATGGAAAGTCGTATTCGATGTCGTAAGTGCCCTTCGAATAAAATGCGCGGTCGGCGTCCGGCACCGTCAGGACGTGCAGTTTGTCCCGGGGGATCCCGAGGTTCTCGTAAAACCTGATCCGCTCTTCTTTCCAGTACTCGAGCAGCTCCATCCCCTGCTCCGGCCGACAAAAATATTCGAGCTCCATCTGCTCAAACTCGCGCGAACGGAAAATGTAGTTCCGCGGATTGATCTCATTCCGAAATGCTTTGCCGATTTGCGCGATGCCGAACGGCAATTTTTTTCGCGACGTATCGAGCACGTTCTTGAATTGAACGAAAATCGACTGCGCGGTCTCCGGCCGTAAATAGGTGACGCTCTCTTCGTCCTCGGTCGCACCGACGAACGTCTTGAACATGAGGTTGAACGCGCGCGGCTCGGTCAGGTCCTTACCTCCGCAATTCGGGCACTGCTTCACGCCGTTTTTTTCCGGGATCTGGTCGGCCCGCAACCGTGCCTTGCATGTTCGGCAATCGACCATTGGATCGGAGAACGTCTCTTCGTGCCCGCTCGCCTTCCAAACCGCACGACTCATCAGGATGGAGCCGTCCATGCCCACGACATCGTCCCGTTCACGTACCATCACGCGCCACCAGTAATCCTTAACGTTTCGCTTCAGCTCCACGCCGAGCGGACCGTAATCCCAGGAACCGTTCAGCCCGCCATAGATCTCGCTCGATTGAAAGATGAAGCCCCGTCGCTTGCACAAGCTGACGATCTTCTCCATCCGTTGCTGATCCGGGCTCATGTTTCGTCCGCAGATTGACGCAGATTACGCCGATTCAAAACCAGGAAATAGATTTCCGATCCGAATCCGCGGAAATCTGTGAAATCTGCGGATGATTATTTCTCGACCGTGACTTTCGTCTTCACCGAGTTCGCGATGAAACACTCGGTATGGGCGAAATGATGCATCTCGTCGAGCTCCTGCTCGGTCGGTTGTTTTTCGCCGGAAAACTTAATCTTCGGATGCAGTTCAACCCGCGTGATCGCCATCTTGCCGTTGTCGTTTTTCTCCATGTGGCCGATCGCATTGTCGGTGTATTCGTCGAGGACGAACTTCTTTTTGCAGGCGACGGCGAGGAACGTCAGCATGTGGCAACTGGAAAGCGACGCCACGAACGCTTCTTCCGGATCCGTGTTGGCCGGATTCCCCAGGTAGGCGGGCGCAGCCGATGCTGTCATCTCATGGCCGCCGTCGAATTTCCAGGTGTGATCGCGCGAATACTTTTGGTATTCGAACGGCTTATCGCCGCGTTCCCAGGTGAGCGTAACTTTATGTTCGGACATGGATTTAGATACACGCCGCTGCTTGTAGGGGCAAGCGCTCCGCCTTGCCGCGCGAACGAAGCCAGGCAGGCGATGCGCCCGCCCTACAATTCTTTTGACACGCCACCGGCCGCTCGTCACTTATCACTCCCCACCCCGCGCGATTAGCTCAGTGGTAGAGCGCTTGCTTCACACGCAAGAAGTCGCAGGTTCGAACCCTGCATCGCGCATTTTCACCCTCGTTGAGACTCTCGCGGACAGACGCGGACTCCGAGGGACTAAACGTCTGCTCACCAGCAGTTAACAATTTCGGTTCACCTGCATTCAACGGGACAGTCGCGGACACCGTCGGACACGCCGGGACTGCGTTAGGGCGACAATCGCGTCCGATACCGGCAGCATGTTTGCATCC
>JBJMXC010000091.1:0-9074 GCA_045809825.1 Chthoniobacterales bacterium
AACGCGGCGATTAATCGCCGGCTGGGTTGAAGCCGGGACCGCGCTCGGCGTCGAAGGCCGTTTTCTCCTTGTCGGTTTTCCGCCGGAACAAAAGGCAGTCATGGAATCGCTTTCGATCGCGAAGACACGCGACTACGTGGATGGATTGCTAAAGGAAGTTACTGGGCACGATTGGAAAGTGAAGTTCGTGGTCAAGGAGGGGCTGCCGGTCGTTGCTCCTCGTGAAATCGCGGCGCCGAAAAAGCCGGACAGCCAGGAAGTCTTCCAGGATGATCCCCTGATCCGGGAAGCCCTCGGAATTTTCAAAGGTAAAATCAAAACCGTGGCCGAGTGACCGATATGAATCTGAACAAGTTAATGAAGCAGGCTCAGAAGATGCAGGAAAAAATGGCGAAAACGCAGGCTGAGCTCGAGGACAAGACCGTCGAAGTGCAGGCGGCCGGCGGCAAGGTCACCGTAGTTGCGAACGGCTCCGGTGACGTCGTCTCAATCAGGATCGCGAAGGAAATCGTCGATCCCGAGGACGTCGAGTTTTTAGAAGAGGCGGTCCTGACCGGCGTGAAACAAGCCATCGCTCAAGGCAAAGACCTTGCCCAAAACGAAATGACGAAAATCACCGGCGGGCTCGGCCTCGGCGGGTTGGGCTTGTAGCATCTCGTACCACCCTCCCCTGACGACCGCGCAGGTGACGAATGAGCGGGATCCGAGTGATAAATGCAGTAGCGACTGCGCATTTGGGGGTTAACGACGTTGCCGAAGGCCGAGCTTCGAAGACAACGGCATTCCCAAGCTCGAGCTTGGGAACGAGGGAGTGGGGTGAGCGGTCTACGCGCCCTCCTGGTGCCCGGTCGTTTCTAATTGATCTTCACCAGCTCGACGTCGAAAACGAGGTCGCCTTTCACTGGGCCGGCGCCAGCGTAGGCCAGGTTCTCGGGAATCCAGAATCTGCGTTTTTCGCCTTCGACCATGAGCTGCAGGCCTTCGGTCCAACCCGGGATGACGCGATTCAGCCTGAAAGTGATCGGCTGATGCTGGACATAAGAGCTGTCGAATAATTTCCCGTCCGTCGTCCAACCGGAGTAGTGGACGGTTACCGAACTGGTCGCCTCCGGATGGCGGCTGCCGCTTCCTGCTTTCAGAACTTTGTAACTGAGACCGGTGCTGGTGCGCTTTGCGTCGGAAGGCGCACGCTGCACATCGTCCGGCGCTTTGGTAGGATCGGAGGAAGTCTCTTTTGGCGCGGCCGGCTTGAACGAAATCAACTCGACGTCGAACACGAGCATCCCGGCCGGGCGGCCTTCCTTCCCTTTGTAAGCAAGATTCTCTGGAATCCAGAAACGCCGTTTCTCTTCTGCAACCATCAGCTGGACGCCCTCCGTCCAGCCAGCAATGACCTTATCGAGCGGGAACGTGGCGGGCTTTCCTTTAGCCACGGAACTATCGAACATTTTTCCGTCGGTCGTCCATCCCGTGTAATGGACCGTAACCAGATCCGTTTTTGACGGGTGGGACGCGCCCTTGCCGGGCGTCAATACTTTCGAGGCAAGGCCGGAAGCAGTTGTCTCCGCATCAGGGGGTGGAGCTGCCACATCGTCAGGCGGAGGCACTGCAGTATCGGTTGTCTCGGCGGCAGCGAGCGCCACGCTCATCATCAACGCCGTGGCGAGAATCTTGAACATCCCCACGCCTCCAGATCAGTTCGCAGTCGGCTCGATTAGACCGAAGTCCCCGCTCTTGCGGCGGTAAAGCACGTTCACCCTGGCGCTGCGCGCGTTAAGAAAAACGAGAAATTGCCGATGAGACATTTCCAACTGAAGAACCGCCTCATCAATGAACATCGGCTTCACGGGAAGCCGCTCGGTCCGGACGACCGCGTGCTCATGATGGTCGTCCTCCTCAATCGGCTCCGGATTTAAGACGTGCTCTTCGAGATGCTGGACGATGTCTTTCCGCGGCCGATGTTTTCGCATCAGGCGCGTTTTATATTTCCGCATCTGGCGCGCGACCTTGTCGGTCACGGCATCGATCGCGGCATACATGTCATTCGTTTCTTCGCAGGCCTCGATCGTGATGTGGTTCGAGCAGACCAAAATGACTTCAGCGGAATGGCGATACTTCTCTACCTCGAGGATGACATGGGCCTCGATGATCTTTGGATAATCGAGATGCAGACTCTCGATCTTGCGGGTGCAATAATCGTTAATCGAATCGGTGATGGGCAAATGGCGTCCGGTGACTTTGACGTGCGGATGAGCGTTGGCGGTGATCACTTGGTTCCTTTCGCTACATTTGAAAGCGCTCTCCCAGGTAGAGCTGGCGGCTGATCGGATCGTTGATGAGGAAATCCTTGGTCCCTTCGCTTTCGACCCGCCCCTCGAAAATCAGATAAGCGCGGTCAACGATTGAGAGGGTCTCCCGGACGTTATGGTCGGTGATGAGGATAGCGAGGCCGGACTTGCGGAGGTTAACCACGATCTGCTGAACATCATAGACCGCGATTGGGTCAACGCCACTGAACGGTTCGTCGAGCATGAGGAGGCTCGGCTGAGTCACTAGCGAGCGGGCAATGGTCAGGCGCCGTTTTTCGCCGCCGCTCAGGGTGATCGCGGTATTTTTTGCGATCCGTTCGATCCCGAACTGGTGAAGCAATTCGTCGCAACGCTGGCGGCGCTCGTATTTCGTCAGCGGCAGGGTCTCGAGAATCGCGAGAATGTTCTGTTCGACCGTCATCTTTCGAAAGATCGATTCTTCCTGCGGCAGATATCCCATTCCAAGGCGGGCCCGTTTGTACATCGGGAACCTGGTTACGTCTGTTCCCGAAAACATAACCCGCCCGCTGTTTGGCCTAACGAGTCCAACAATCATGTAGAAGCTGGTCGTCTTGCCGGCCCCGTTCGGCCCGAGCAGACCCACGATTTCGCCGGCGCGCACTTTGATGTCAATGCCGTTCACCACGGCGCGGCCGCCGTAAATTTTCACGAGCTGCTCCGTCGAGAGAACAAATTCTTCCGCTCCGGGACGGGCGGGTGCGTTCGACGTGGCCGGATCGGTGGCGGCTTGCGTAATCACGGGGTCGGCGAAGCTTCGGATTTCGGTGGCTGCCGAATTTCAGTCCGGCTCGGGCCTGTCGTCTGGAGCTGGCCTTTTTCGTTGAGGATCATCACGGTCTCGGGACTGGTGGCGACATGCGTGTTCATGCCCTGTTGCACGCGCGGGTTGCCAGTCAGTTCGAAATTGCCGTCCTTGGCAGTGTAAACTGCCCTGTCGGAGCGACCGACCATCCGGTCGGGCGGGCCAGTCGGGTTGGGCCGGTCACGAACGACGCCCACATTGCCTTCGACGACCGCCCTGTCGAGCCCGGCGCTTTGTTTATTGCTCAGGTAAATCGTCAATTTATCGCCTTGGATTTGAAAACGCGGGTCGGTCACGACGATATGACCTGTGAAAACCCCGATCGATTTCGTGGAGTCGAACACTGCCTGGTCGGCGTAAATCTCAGTCACGATCTGTTCCTGCGGCGCTGCCGGTGACGCGCCTTCCTTCGGTTTCGGCGGTTTTTCTTCCGTTGTTTTTACATTTTTAGGCGGCGGCGCGGGAGAAGATTCAGCGGGCGATCGCGGCGGCCGCGAAGCGAGAGTCGACGGCGCCGATCCCTGGCCATGGGCAGTTCCTACGAGCGCCGCCGGCAGGAGCAGCACACAAATTCCGGCGAACAGTCTCATTCGGATTCTTCGCCGGGCGTTCGGGCTTTGCCGCGGACAACCATCTTCACATTTCCGGTCAGGGTCCCCTGCCGGGTCAGCATTTCGAACTTCATCGTATCGCCGGCCACTTCGAAGTCGGCGCGCTTTACCGTCGACCGGACGTTTGAAGTCAGCACCTGGGTTTTCAGATTGAACACAGACTTGTCCATGCTGATCTCAAGATTCGGCTGCTCGGTTTCTGGGATGAACGTCGTGAATTTCACTCCGACGAACTCGATGTTGTCGGCATCGAGACGCCGGCCCACACCGGCCTGCAATTTGCCGCGCATGTGGCCGAGGAGATCAAAGTCAGGGAGGACAAGACCCTTGGCATCGTGCCCCTCGGTCAACGGGACGTCACGCACGCCTTCTTCGGGCTTAGGCCGCGGCTTCTTCGCCGGGGCCACGGAGGGCGATGGCGACGGATTTTTCGTTTCGGGCTTGGCGGGCTTTTTTTCGGCCGCCCAGACACCACAGCTTAGTAGAGCGAGCAATAAAACACCGGAAAAAGCGCCGACGATCCCAGCGCGACCGCTACGAAACGGCAGCATGGATAGTTTTTAACATGCGAAGATGCTTCGGCAACTGCTTTAGCGGAATCTGGTTCGGCCCATCCGAGAGCGCGCGGGCCGGGTTATCGTGGACCTCCATGAAAATGCCGTCACAACCGGCCGCCACGGCCGCCCTTGCGAGTACTGGAGCGAGTTCGCCATCTCCCGAGGTCGCGTCGCCGGCGCCGCCAGGGCGTTGGACCGAGTGGGTCGCGTCAAAGATGACCCGATAGCCGGCCTCGCGGATCCAATAGAGGGAACGAAAATCGGCCACCAGGTTATTGTAACCGAATGTGGTGCCCCGCTCGGTGAACATGAAATTGCTGCATCCGAATTGAGTCAGTTTGTCGGCGATGTTCTTCACGTCCCATGGCGCCAGGAATTGTCCCTTCTTCACGTTCACCACGCGCCCCGTTTCCGCGGCCGCCCGCAGCAGATCCGTCTGCCGGCAGAGGAACGCCGGAATCTGGAGGACGTCGATAACATGGCCTGCGATTTCCGCTTCCGCGGGCGAATGGACGTCAGTCGTCACCGGGATTCTTAACTCGGCGGCAATCGCCGCCAGGATCTGGCATCCGTCCTCGGCGCCAATTCCGCGATAAGAGCGTACCGACGTGCGGTTAGCCTTGTCGTAGGACGCCTTGAAAATGAAAGACACTCCTTCGCTTTTGCAGACTTCCGCGATTTTCTTCGCCATCCGCCACACGAACTTTTCCGACTCGATCACGCACGGTCCGAGGATAAAGGCTGGTTCGGCGCCACCAATCGTAACGGAGCGAATCTTGAGCGGTTTTGGTTTCACGCGCGCTAACGATCAGACAGGAAGAGGTCTCGCACAATGGTCACATAGGACCACAAAGGGAGGAGCGGCCACGGCTTACCTTTGCATTCCATTGTATCCTTTGCGTGAGGTCTTCTTGAGAGTGGCGAAATCATAAAGTGCGAACGGCAAATAGAGGACGAAATAAAAGACGAGCGCGAGCAGATGCATCTCGAGGATGTAAGCCACCCAGTTGTCCGAAAGGACATCAAGGAGTGACGCAGCGGCCGGTTTGTGAAGCAGGTAACCGTAATTCTCACCCGTGATCAGGTCGACCGTGATCGCCAGCGCGAAGTAAAGCTCAGACCACGCGAAGGTCCGAAGAATCGAGGACCAATGCGGACGAAATCCTTTCATGATCATCATAAAGGCGATGGCCACGACGATCCCGGAGTGAGCGATGAAGAAGGTGAAGAAACCGATGTGCGGGAAGGCGAATTTGAGGTCCGGAGTGAGAATTGCCTGGAGGGTCCCGCCGATTCCCCAGAAATAGGAAACTTCGAGCCAACCCAATCGGCCACTCAAAAGCGCGACGATGATCGCGACCATGGCCCAGTCGCAAAGCTGAAACGGAAGGGCCTTCTGCCAGACCAATCCCTGCGTGCTGGCCAAGTAAATCTCGTAGCCGACGTAGTTGATGAGCAGCATCCCAGCGAACAATTTTCCAATGACGCGCTCGCTTCGCGGCCAACGGGATTTGCGGACAAACGCCGCGAGGATGAACGGAAGCGAAATCGTCAGGGCAATGACGACCAGATGCGCCAACCCATACGGCTTGAATGCGGGCGGCGCCTCCATGGCCGCGATAAAATCAACGGGCCCGAAGCGCGACAAGCACTATCGGACTATCCAGAGATTGCACGGGATCACGTCGGTGACCCACTCGATGTGTGCTGGCAGACCCGGTGTTTCCGGGGCGTCCGGCACGACGAGCATCATCGCATCCACGGATTGGACGAAGTCGAGCACCGCATACCCGGTGTTGCCGCGGATACACCGCGCTTCGATCGGAACATCGGTTTCGCCGGCTGAATCAATAAAATGTTCCAGGGCTGACTCCTCTTCCTCGAGAATGCGCGGACCTTCGCTCTCGATGGCAGGCGCGCTGGTTCGCGCCTTTGCCCGCGCTTCATCAAAGGTTGTGTAAAGCCGGACCACATAAAGCTTGTCGCATTCTTCCAGGGCCGCCAGCCGGAGTGCCTTGCGCAAGGCGGCCCGGCCGTGATCGGAATATTCCGCCAGCAACACGATCCGGCAGAAACGTTCCGGTGGATGCGCCGGCTTGGTAAAAAGCATGACCGAACAGGTCGCTTCGCGGACAAGCCGGCGAGCCACGTTGCCGAGAAATTGCCGGAGGACCGATTCCTTTTCGAGCGCGCCGGCCACAATGAGATCGATCTCATTTGCCCGCGCCGCTTCGAGAATTGCGGCCGCCGGATCGCCTTCCTGATAATGAATAGGCGAATCGCCCGGGAGATTGAGCTCGCGCAACGCGGAGGCGAATTTTTTTGTCGTGGCCTCGTCGCGCGCTCCGACAAAAATGAGATGAATTTCCTGCCCGAGCCGGTCGCAAATGCGTTTCGCTTCGGCCAGGACCTGAAGGAAACGCGGCGAAAAGGTACTGGCCACGGCGACCGTGCGATACGGAGGTTCAATCATTTCGCGCGCCCCATTGTGCGAGCATCCTGACGGGTCGGCAACTCGGCGCCACCCTATTTCTGAAATTCGACGCTGAAAGTTGAACGCCTGCCGCGCCATAGCTTGCGGAGGCGGGTTGGACGTTGAACGTTCTTGCCCACATGACCCGCCGCGCCATTTATCCCGGCAGCTTTGATCCCGTGACCAACGGCCACCTCGACGTGATCGAGCGCGCGCGAAAGTTGTTCGACGAGGTCATTGTCGCGGTCGCTCATAACGATCAGAAAAACCCGCTTTTCTCGCTCGAAGAACGGCTCGACCTTTTGCGAAGCACGATTGGCGCATCGAAAAATGTCGAGGTGGCGCCGCTGGACGGGCTCCTGGTGAACTTTGCGATCGCCCGCGAGGCGACCGCCGTCATCCGTGGGTTACGAGCCATTTCCGACTTCGAGTTTGAGTTCCAGATGGCCCTGATGAATCGAAAGCTCGAAGCGACGGTCGAAACAATTTTCCTGATGCCGAAAGAGGAATACACCTATCTGAGCTCGCGGATAGTGAAGGAGATCGCGCGCCTCGGCGGCGACGTGAGCCAGTTCGTGCCCGCGCGAGTGGCGAAGGCGCTTCGGGCAAAACTGGAACAATGACGAAGAACGAATGACCAATGTGAAGGGATGACCAAGCTAGAAGTCCGATGAACTCCGCAAACACCGCCCTTCGCCATTTGTCATTGGGATTTCTTTCGTCATTTCTCACTTCATGAAAATTCACCTCCGCCAAATCCAGGCAGACGGCTTACACCTCGAAGGCGAAGAGGAATGTGTCATTCCCGAACTGGCCGCGGAGGGCGTCGTTTGCATCGGGCCACTTCGTTACTCGCTCGATCTCGGAATTTCGGAAGGCTCGCTCTGGGTTACTGGAAACCTGGCCCAGCCGGTGGAATTGAAATGCGTCCGTTGCCTCGAACCTTTTCGCTACGACATCGAGGTGCCCGCGTTTTCGATCCACCAGGAGCTCACCGGCCCTGAACTCATCGATCTCTCGCCGTATGTGCGGGAAGACATCCTTCTTAATCTTCCTGCGCATCCCCATTGCGACCGCGAAGGCGGCCGGAAATGTCCGGCAGCGGAAGCGGTCGCGTCCGCGAGCGAGGAAGACGGAAAGCGGGCGCCCGATTGGAGCCCGCTCGACAAATTGAAGTTGTAGCTGCGACAAGATTTCGACGGTCATAGACCGCCGCTACAGGGGTTGTCTTTTCCGAAAACAATGCTTTGGTTCCCGCTCACCATGGGAGTCCCCAAACGCAAAACATCGAAGATGCGCCTGCGCACCCGCAAGGCTTCGCATCGTTGGCAGGCACCACAGCTGAATAAATGCCCGCAATGCGGCAGCACGGTTGCGTCCCATACCGCCTGCACATCCTGCGGTTATTATAAAGGCCGCCAGGTTCTCAGCGTCGGGGCCTGATGCAGGAGGGGCCGTTGCGCCCCGGTCGCAG
Source organism: Chthoniobacterales bacterium (assembly GCA_045809825.1). GTDB lineage: Bacteria > Verrucomicrobiota > Verrucomicrobiia > Chthoniobacterales > UBA10450 > AV80. Next base: position 8,248 of record JBJMXC010000091.1, read on the forward strand.
AGCGGCGAAACGCAGGCGGAAAGCCCGCCCCATTGTTTTTCGTTTTGCTTTCGCATCGTGACCGCCCCAAAATTGCGGTTCGATGAAAATCGCTCTGGACGCAATGGGCGGCGATTTCGGCCCACCCAATCTCGTCGGTGGCGCTGTCTTGGCGCTGAAAGAATACCCTCGCATCAGCAAGCTCTTCCTTGTCGGCGATACTCCGCAGCTTGAGGCCGAGCTAAAGAAACATCGTTGCGACGACCGCCGCATCGAAATCGTCCACGCGTCGCAGGTGGTCGAAATGAGCGACAACGCCATGCACGCTTTCCGTCGCAAAAAAGATTCCTCCATCAACCGCGCGGTTGACCTGGTGAAACATGGCGACGCCGAGGCGGTGGTCAGCGCCGGACACACCGGCGCCGCGGTCGTGGCGACAACGATCAAATTAAGGACCCTGCCGGGAGTCGAGCGGCCAGGGATTGCGTCGCTCATTCCAACCGAAACGAACGTCTTCATCCTGATCGATGCCGGCGCCAACGTCGATCCGCGACCGATCCATCTTTTGCAATACGCCATCATGGCTTCGGTCTACTCGAAGCACGTCCTCGGTTACGCGGATCCGCAAATCGGGCTCCTCTCCATCGGCGATGAAGACGTCAAGGGATCCGATTTTACCAAGGAAGTCTTCAAGATGCTGCGGGAGAGCAAGCTGAACTTCCGCGGCAATATCGAAGGCCACGACCTTTTTGAGAACCCCGCCGAAATCGTTGTCTGTGACGGTTTCGTCGGGAACGTGGTGTTGAAAACGTGCGAAGCGATCGCGCACGCTATTTTCAGCTGGCTCA
>JBJMXC010000092.1:0-6372 GCA_045809825.1 Chthoniobacterales bacterium
CCGAAAAACGTCAGTGACGCGAAAAACCCCAGCGACTCGAAAAATCAGGTGCCCAGTATCGAGATCCGAAACGACTCTGAGGTGTCCGCGACGCCTAACAAGTTTCATTGGGGGTTCCGGCTCACGCTTCGTGGTGTCTACGACGATAATATTTTCCTCACCGAAAAGTTTAAGCAGGACGATTACTATTTCGCGATCGAGCCCGGCCTAACGATCGGCTACGGCGACATCGTCGAGCGCCAGGAGAACTATATTCGCCTCGATTACGCGCCGAGCATTTTCCTTTTCGTAGATCATTCGGATCAGAATGCCGTGCAGCACCTGATCCGCCTCGAAGGCCAGCACCGCTTCAACAGGCTGACACTAACCTTTAGCCAGGATGTCCAGTTGCTCGAAGGCACAAATCTCTCGTCCACCGGCACAGGCGCCGGGGCGGGCAGCGCGCCGACCCTGAACCTCGATGCCGGCGGAAATGCCGCGGTCGATATTTACACCTCGATGCTCAACTTCGCTTACGACCTGAGCGGAAAGACGTTCCTCAGCGGCGGACTGAAGTTCGAGGCGTGGGATTACGAGGACAATCTCATTAGCTCGAGCTCGTTCAGTGGAAACTTGTTTTTCAATTACAACTACAGCCCGAAGCTCGTCATCGGCATCGGCGCCACTGGTGGATATAACTGGGTCGAATCGCCCAGCCCGAATCAAACCTTCGAACAGATCAACGTGCGGGCGACCTATCAGGTTACCGGCAAGATTAGCTTGAATGCGTCGGCGGGCGTCGAATTCCGGCAGATCGAAAATAACCCGGACAGTGATAATACTTCGCCGGTTTACGAGCTTGGAATGACGTATCAGCCATTTGACGGCACCAACATTTCGCTCCGCGGCTCGCGCCACACCATGAATTCCGCCGTCTTCGCCGAGCAGGACTACGCCACTACCAGCATCGTGTTCGGCGCGCGCCAGCGCCTTCTTCAACGCATTTTTATCGGCCTGACCGCCGGCTACGAAAATTCCGATTACTTCAGCACGGTCGACTTCGCGAGCGCCAACCGCCGGGACAATTATTATTTTGTTGAGCCGGCTGTAGACGTGATGGTCACCCGATGGTTGACGGTCGGGGCCTATTATTTGCACCGTGAAAATGACAGCAATTTCGCCGGGTTCAGCTTCAGTGACAATCAAGTCGGCGTCCGCGCTTCGCTTACTTTCTGATCGCCCACAGGCGGCGACTTCCCGCAGTTTAACTCACGATATCGTGCGTCGTTCTTTCATACTCAGCGTGACCCTGCTTGTGTCCCTCGCGGCATCATCGCTGGCACAGGCTCAGTCGATCACCACGAACCCCGCCCCTACCATCGCGCCTGAGCCGGCCAAGCCTCCTCCGCCATCCGCTCCTCCCTCCGCCAACAATTCGAGTAATGCCCCGTCAGCGGTGAGCGCGCCGAGCGGTTACCAACTCAGCGCGAACGATTCCATTTCGGTCGAGGTCTTTGGCGAGGATGATCTTAAAACCGCCGCGCGTTTAAATTCCGAGGGAGTCGTCAATCTGCCCCTCATCGGCTCGGTTCGCCTTGCGGGCCTGACCCTCACCCAGGCGACAGCCCGCGTGACCGAACTCTATGGCAAAGATTACCTCGTCCATCCCAAGGTGAACGTCTCATTGCTGGGCTACGCGAAACGCCGGTTCACGGTCCTCGGGCAGGTTAATCATCCCGGTAGTTTTGAAATGCCTGAAACCAGCCCCGGCGGCATCGATCTTCTCGAAGCCATTGGAATTGCCGGCGGTTATACCCGCATCGCCGCACCCGAAAGGATCAGCGTCCGCCGCAATACGGGTAAAGGTGACCAGGTCCTTCGTGTGGATGGGAAAAAACTCGCGCGCGGCGAAGGCGGCGGTTTCAAAGTCCAGTCAGGCGACACAATCACGGTAGGCGAAAGCATATTCTGACGCCTCGTGTTTTTCGCCGAGCCCTCCGCCATTTCAAACATGTCAAAGCATGCGAGAATATTGACTGCTTGTTCTTGATTGCTGAAGCAGATGACTAATCCCGCTCCATCCAGCGTTGCGCCGCTGCAACGTGCTCCCGCCACTGCGGCGCCGATGTTCTCTACCACGACCGGCGCGTCTATTGATCCGGCGGGTGAGCGGCGTGGTTTCGATTTCCGTCATTTTTGGCATTCGCTGATCGAGAAGATTTGGATTGTGGCGCTCTGCGTGGTGGCCGGATTGTTTCTCGGTCTCGGTTATCTCGCGAAAACACCAAAACTTTATCGCGGGCATACGGTGCTCGAAGTCGATGTGCAGGAGCCTTCGCCCGTCACGACCGAGGACTCGAGCGCGCGGATGCGTTCGGCGTTTCTGGCAAGCCAGGAAGCGATGCGCACCATCGAGCAGAATCTGGTTAATCGGACTTTGCTCGCCCGGGTGATCCGCTCGGAAGGTCTGGCCGAAGATGGCGGGCGCGCCCTTCTCGGGACAACACCTGACTCGAGTGCCAAGGCATCTGCGACACCCGCGAAACCTTCGGCTAACGTCACGACCGGTCGAGTCGAAACGACCTATACCCCGTTGGAGGAAGCCCTCGGCGGCGCTCTTTCTACGATGGTTAAACCGGTGATCCGTAGAGGTACCCGGCTCATTGATCTCTTCGTTACCCACCACGACCCTGTTCTCGCCCAGCGTCTGACCGAAGCGGTCGGTCGCGAATACATCCGGAGCGCCATAGAACGACGCGCCGGTTCTAACCAGGAGACATTACGGTATCTGTTGGAGGAAGAAGAACGGCTCAAAACTAATCTCCAAAAGAGCGAAGCGGCGGTCGCTGAGTATAAGGCAAACACTCCTGACGCTCTGCAGTTAGGCGGTGGCACCACGTCCACGGGGAGCCAGCCGGGCGCGGGCGCTGGAACAAGTCGCGGTGGCCTGGTGGAAGACAGGTTGCAGGAATTGACGACAAAGGTCACCACTGCGAAAACCGAACGCCTCCGCCTCGAAAGCGAGATCAAGCAAATCGAGCAGCTCGGAGATAACGTCGACGCGCTTCTCGCCATCCCGAGCATCGCGGCCGCACCAGCTGTGACGGAACGCCGGCGCGACGTAGCGCAAATGGAAACCGCGGTCGCGGCTCTGACCCAGCGCTACAAAGAGAAACACCCGAAAATGATGGCGGCGCGCGCTGGGTTGGCGGAGGCAAAGGACGCTCTCAAACGCACTGTCATCGCTCAGCCAGCGTTGCTGCAAAGCATGCTCGAACAGGCGCGCGCTAGTGAAGCGACCCTGACCGCCGCGACCCAGGAACAGGAGAAAGCCGCAGTCGCTTTGAACAAGGCCGCGATTGGCTACCACGAATTGGCCCGCCAGGCCGAGACCGATCGCGCTCTTTACGAAAGCGTCCTTCGCCAGATCAAAGAGACCAACCTGACCAAGGACGTGAAAACAAATGCGGTCGCGGTGATCGAACACTCGCCGCTTCCCAGCACTCCCGTGAGCCCGAGCGCTTCGAAGGCGCTTGCCCTCGGATTGCTGGGTGGTCTGGCCCTGGGCCTCGCCTTTGTTTATGCATCCGACGCGCTCGATCGCTCCATCAAAACCGTCGATCAGGCCGAAGCCCACTTCGGTCTGCCTGTGCTCGCCGCCGTCCCCGAGGTAAAAAAAGATGAAGTCGGCAAAACTCCTGTCGGCACGGCGCCTGGTAGCGAAAGCTATCGGCTCGTAGCAGAAGCGCCGGAAGGACCCGCCGCCGAAGCATTCCGTAATCTCCGCGCGTCTCTTTCACTGCTGGGCCCGGAAGCGGAGAGAAAAGTTTTTCTATTCACCAGTGCCTTGCCGAGCGAAGGCAAGAGTTTCACCAGCGCCAACTACGCGCTCGCTCTGGCCCAACAAGGTTTCCGGGTTCTTCTCATCGACGGCGACTTGCGCCGCCCGAGCCTGCACAAGATTTTTGTCCCAAGCGATGGCGGCAACGGTGCCAAAGAAGATCCGCCGGGAATCGTTGACTATCTCGTCGGCGAAACCCAGCTCGCCGCCGCCGCCAGGCCCGTGTCGGCCGGCGCCTTCGACATTGCTTCGGCAAATGGCGAAGAAGCGGGCATTCTCACTGCCACCGGCGGCAAGCTCTCCGTTCTTACCGGTGGCCGCCGCGCACCGAATCCCGCCGAACTTCTTAGCGGCCCGTCCTTCGGAAAACTCATCGCCGAAGCAGCACGAACTTTCGATCGCGTTGTCATCGACAGCGCCCCGATCCTCGCGGTCAGCGATACCCTTCTTATGACACCGCTCGTCCAGACGGTGTGCGTGGTGGTCCGCGCCAGCCACACCCCGCGTCATGCCGTCCAACGTGCTCTGGGCATGCTGACTGGAGCAGGCGGCCGTCCGGCGGGGGTTGTGCTCAATCGCCTTCCGCGGAATCGCGGCGCCGGCTACTACTACTACTATGCCTCGCACGGCTACGGCAAAGGCGAAGGCGCCTATTCAGGTAAGTCCTACGGCACAAAGGGCTCTGATCGCGCTTCGTAGTTATCGGTTAGTAATTATTGGTTATCAGTTCGGCCAATTAACGAATAACTGATAACTCGTCAGGCGCGCCGCCTGATGCCCCAGGAAACGCCCACATACGCCGCTACATAAAGTTGAAGCGACGCGATCTGGAGCGGGAAATCTACAAGTGCATGCAGTGCGACTCCTGCAAGCGCCAGGACCGCAGCCGTTAGGAAAAGACGCTGCCTGCCGCTTAGCGGATTATCTTCCCGATAACGAAGCGCGCGCGCTGCCATCCATACCGCTCCAAAGAACAGAAATCCCCAGCATGCGCTGCCGATCCATCCCCACTCCATCAAAGTTTGCAGATAGTCCTCGTGCAGAAATCGCCACGTGCCCCCAACGCGCGAGCCGAGACCGTTCGTGTAGTAAGGAAACACAACCCGGAAAGTTCCTGGCCCAAAGCCGAGGAAACCCGCATCCTGGATCGCTCGTGTTGCGGCGCGCGTGGCCAGCCATCGGCTGTCCGCTCCCAGCGATTCTTGCAATCGTTGCCATCGACCTAACGACCTGTCGAGCTGGCTGACCCCGGCAATTGCAATCAGCGCAAATCCAACCACCAGAGCCGCGGTCAACAATGTTTTCTTTTCCATCCGTCGCGCCCGCGATAGAAGCAGATCACGCAGGCAGACCACCAGCCCGACCGCCAGGATCGCTCCGACAGCTTGCCCGCCACGCGCTGTGTTCGAAACGATCGCCACCATCACAAGGAGGCAGATTACGAGCGCAATCGCGCGCGCCACGGGCGAGCTTTTCCTAACAAATCCGCGCAGCGCCAGTGTCGCGCAAAAAGGGAACACCAGGTTGAGAAAGGAGCCGGCATTACCATGCGCATAATAGGTCGCGAAGAACGTGCCTAACGGCTGGTCCGTGTTTTCCCAAAAAATCATCGGCGCCCCGGTCGCCTTTTGCGCCAGGCCCAGGAGCGCAATCGATCCGCCCGTTAGCGCGATCGTCCACCAAATCCGAAGCAACCAAACCGGATCACGGCAAAGCTGCGTCACCAAGAACACCACTCCCAGCAACAACGTCGCACGCACCATCCACGCGATGCTGATCTGGAAATCGACCGATCCCGGCGCAGCCCCGATCAAGTTTGCCCGCGACGCAAAAACGAAAAAATCCGAGTCATAGATCCACCGCGCGTTGAGCGCCATCCACCAGCCAAGCAGCAACAGCACGGCGCACGGGACAAGGAGCGCCAGACGATTCCCGCTCGAGTTATTAGTTAATGGTTCTTCGTTATTGGTGGAAGCACGCCTTCTTCTGAGTTGTGATCTCTGTGTTCTAACAAGCGCTAACAAATAACCCGCGCCTGCGAGCACGAGCGTCACCGCAAGGATCGCATTCAGTCCCCGTATCGTCCTCACCGTGGTACACCCATATGCCCAAGGCGCATAGACCAGCGCAGCCAGGAAGAGCCAACGGGCTGCGTTGTGGAGCAACGACCAGAGAGCAGACATCAGAAGTCAGGGGTCAGTCTCGGAAATCAAAAACGTATCCGACTTTTTCATCATGCCACCGAGCATCCGGCCGATCTCTGCAGAGTTTGAGATCATCCTCTCGTGCACGTCAGCCGAGATGTATCCGCAGTCGCGTGCAAAATCCAGGGAGGATTCCGTCTCAGCGTTCTCACCGTCACAATCTGTAAGCTTGCTGAGGAAATGCGCTTCATATCGGCGCTTTGCCCAAGCTTCCTTTAAGTTCAAACAGATGGATCGCGACGAACGCCGAATTTGACTGGTCAGCGCGTACTTCTCTTCGGGTGGAAATTTTTTCGTAATTCGGAAGATCTCCATCGCGAGCTCATAAGCGAGTTTGTAAACGATCAG
>JBJMXC010000093.1:0-6581 GCA_045809825.1 Chthoniobacterales bacterium
CTAACGGTCCCGACACCTCCAAAGCAATCACTCAGCAGAGCCCCGCGACCTCGGCCACAAACAAAGCTCCGGCAACGACAACTGCTGTCTCTTCGCCCGCTACGGTTCTCGCCCCTTCTACCATCCAGCAAACGACGGCGGACACGATGGAGCGTTTCAGTTCCAACAATCTGTTGTTCGGCGGCCTTCTCCTGGCCGGAATTTTGCTGATTGCGTGGGTCGTGTTTTCCGAATTCCGCCGCCGCATGAGCATTTCCGTTTATCGCTCACCCGCTCCCGCTACCGGCCCGAGCTTCGATGCCCTCGAGCCTGAAGCTGCGGTTGAAAAAATGTCCGCGCCGAAGCGCCTCGCCGGCGGACCACCGCAAGTTTCTCTGCATCTAAAAGCATCGGAACCGTCGGTGCGTCGCGGCGCTGTGCCTTTTAGCAAGACCAACCGCGGCTTTGGAACTAATGGCGGACCCGTCGCAAGTATTGGCACCGCGGTCGAAAATCTCGTGCCCCGCGCGCCCGTGGTTGAATCGGAAGCTCCGGTCGCGGAGCCGGCCGTAACCGAGCCAACCCGAGAAGCGCCTGTGGCCGTCGAAGAAACAAGGCCCGCCAACTTTGATCGCGAGATTGCGGTCGCGCCTGATACAGACTTTGCGGAATTCAGTTCCGTGGGTGAACCGAAAGTGATCGAAGAACCGGCTGAGGTTATCGAAAGTCTCGCCGACATTCCCGCGGCAACCGAGGAGCCAATCCTCGAGGCGCCGGCGGTTTCCGAGCCGGTCACCGACGAAACGTCGGCGTGGGACGCGTCGCTCGCCGGGGAGCCGGCATGGACCGCGCCAGTTACGCCGGAACCAGCATGGACACCGGCCGCATTCGAATCTCCAACGCCGGTTTCCGAAGAGCCCGCGCCTGTTTTCGAGGATATCGCACCAGTGGAACCCGTTTCGGAGGCCGTGGGTGAGACGAGTGCGGAGTTCGAATCAGTCACTGAGCCGGTCGCGAGCGAACCGGAAGTGGTGCCGGAGCCGATTCTGGCCCAGACTTGGGAGTCCGAAGAACCAGTTGCACAAGGGCAACCTATCCCGTATCAAGTTCCCGCGTTTGAAACTGAATCACCGATGGCAGAAATCACCAAGCCGGAGCCGGAAGAGCTTCCCGCGCACCTCGCCCAAGGCGTGGTCGCCGGAGCTTCAGTGGCCGGGGTCGGCGCGCTTCGCCATTCCGTAGAGTCGCCCTCATTCGCGCCTAAAGTTATATCCACCGAGCCTCAGGCTCAGCAGCCAACCATACCAGCAACCATGCCTCAACCGAACCAACCAACACCTGCTCCTTCGATTCGTCCCAGCCCAATGATGGGCGCTGGAGCCACACCGCAAGCGCAGCCTCAGTCTCAGCCTCAAGGTCAAGCACCGTCGAGTGGGATGCAGACCGCCGTCCAACTCACATTCTCCTTTGAGATCGCATCGTTGCAGCTCACTCCGAGCTTCAAGATGGGCGCGCTCCAGCTCAAGCCGACCTCGAAAATTGTCACGATGCGCCTCGCGCCTTCGCAACAACCGCAGCCGGCGATGAACCTTCAGGTCACTTTCGAAATCTCGAGCATCCAGGCAGCTGGCGGCGGCATCGGCCAGATCCGGCTGACACCATCGCAACAACAGCGGCCCGGCGTTATCACTTCGCCAGCTTTCAATATCGCTGGTCTCCAACTGCTCTCCGGTGCCGAAAGCGGCGCGGTCCAGTTGACGCCGTCGCAGCAGGGGCAGGCATCGGTCCATGTGACCGGCCGATTCCAAATCGCGACTGTCGAATTCTCGCCATCGTTTGAAATTGCCTCACTCGTCCTCAATTCGACCTCGAAGAGCGTGTCGGTCCAATTGCCCGGCGCGGGTCCGAGCGCCGTCGAAGGCGCGCCGGTGTTCGAAATTGCAAACGTGCAGATCACTGGTAACGGCGACATCGGCATGATGCAGCTGAACGCCCAGGGCGCGGCGCCAAAAGCGGCCTAACCGCTTCACAGTTTATTTAGCAACGAGGAGGCAGCAATGCCTCCTCGTTTTGCGTACAGGGCCGCCTACTTTTTCGTGAAACGGCCGCGATTGAGCGAACGCAAATTCGTGGGTAGGAATTCGCCATTCCGCCGGATGAGCTTGCCGTCGAAGTAAACTTCGCCCCCGCCGTAGTCCGGCCGCTGAATGCAGACCATGTCCCAATGCACCTGGCTGCGGTTCCCGTTGTCCGCGTCCTCGTAGGCCTGGCCCGGCGTGAAGTGAAACGAGCCAGCGATTTTTTCATCGAAAAGGATGTCGCGCATCGGATGAAGAACGAATGGGTTAAATCCCAGGGAGAACTCCCCGATGTATCGCGCTCCCGCGTCTGAATCGAGAATCTTATTTAGTTTGTCGGTGTTGTTCGCGGTTGCTTTCACGACTTTCCCATCCTGGAATTCGAGGCGGATGTTGTCGAACCCGGTGCCCTGGTAAATTGTCGGCGCATTAAACAGGACGTGGCCTTGGACGGAATCTTTGATCGGACAACTAAAGACTTCCCCATCCGGGATGTTGCGGTCGCCGCCGCAGATGACTGAGCCAATTCCTTTGATGCTGAAGCGCAGGTCGGTCCCAGGTCCCTTGATCTCAACGCGGTCCGTCCGATCCATCAACGCCTTTAGCGCCTTCATCCCTGGTTGCAGTTTTCGATAATCCAGGGTGCAAACGTCGAAATAGAAATCCTCGAACGCTTCGGTGCTCATGCTGGCGAGCTGAGCCATTGAAGGGGAAGGCCACCTCAGGACAACCCACTTCGTTTTCTTTACTCGCCAGTCGATGACGGGCCGCATCTTTTTGGCCACGAGCTTCATTTGCTCCGCTGGCACATCCGACAACTCGGTAATATTGTGGCTGCCCCGAACCGCGATGTAGGCGTCCATCTTTTTCATCCGCGCGAGTTCGTGAATGGCGCTGAGATTGAGCTGACGCTCGGTTGCATCCAGGGCCAGCTCACGATTGATGCGCGCCCGGTTGACCTGGGCCATCACGTTCGCGCCGGCTTTCCTCGCCGCGCGGATAAGCGAAACCATCATTTCATCGGGGACATCGAAGGTCTCGATCAGGACGTTCTCGTTCCGCTTGAGCCGAGTCGAATACTCGACCAGAACTTTCGCGAGCTTGTCGTAGCGCGGATCATGCATAGGGCGTTACGATTCCACCAGCGATGGCGGTTGCAAGCTGTAGCGACGTCGCATTGTCGCTGTAACACGGGTTAGCTGCATGCGCCGCGTTTTGACGGCGATTGAGCGCCGTCGCTACAGCGCTCGGGAGAGTTTCACCGCGTAAGCGCCGTCGAATTCGTCTCGAAAGGGAAGGAGCGATCGTTGGTCTAGCAGTTTCAGAAAAGAAAATTCGCGCAGTATCTGTTCGACCACCCGCTCGTTTTCTTCCCGCTCGATGCTGCAGGTGCTGTAAACCAGGATGCCGCCGGGCTTCAATAATGGTATCGTCGCGCGAGCGATGCGAAGCTGCTGTTGCGGCATTCGTGAGAAGTCCTCAGGCGTGAGCCTCCACCGGACGTCGACGCGACGGCGCATGACGCCGGTATTACTGCAAGGCGCATCGATCAGGATACGGTCGAAATCTCGCGCGGGCGCGGATTTGGGTCCAAGCCAGTCGTGCTGCCGGCATTCAGCGATATTCGCACCGAGGCGATGCAAATTATCGCGCAGAGTTTCGACGCGACGTTCGTCGCGGTCGCAGGCGAGAATCGCTCCGGTGTTGTTCATCAGCTCGGCCAGATAACTGGTCTTGCCGCCGGGCGCGGCGCAAGCATCAAGCACCCGGTCTCCCGGTTGCGGATCGAGGAGCGTGCAGGCCGTTGCCGTGCTCGGGTCCTGGATATAACAATGGCCGGAAATGAGCGCTTCGTTCGGCACATTTGGGAGTCGAACAAAGTTTGGCTGGCCGCCGCTCGGCTCGGCCTCGCCATAGCGGGTAAGAAATTCGGCGCTGGAAATCTTGATGCCGTTGATTCGCGCATAAATCGGCGCCGGGCGATTGTTCCATTCGCAAAGCTTCTTCGCTTCTTCCGCGCCGAAGTTTCTCGTCCATCGATCGATCAGAAATTCCGGGTGCGATTGGCGAACACTCAGATTTTGCGAATCAATTTGTTCCAAGAGCTGGGTCTTTCGGCGAACCGCGTTGCGGAGGACGGCATTGATCAGGCCCCGGCTTCGCCGATCGGCGAGGTCGACCGTCTCGTAAACCGCGGCGTGCTCTGAGGTCTTGAGAAGAAACAATTGATAAAGACCGAGACGCAACAAATCGCGCGAAGGATGATCGACATGACCGGAGCGGAGTTGGCCGATCCAAAAATCGAGCAGCATCAGGTTACGCAGAGTTCCGTAGAAAAGTTCGGTGGCAAAGGCGCGATCAGCGGCATCGAGTTCACTCGCACGCAGGCGCTCGCCCAAAATGGCGTCAGCGAATCTCGTTCCGTTCCGCCACTCCTCGCAGGCGGCGAGAGCGACAGCGCGAGAATTGGTCTTCATGGTAGATCGAGTCCCGCTGGCGGGACCGCTCGATGCGAGCGAATGACAGCGTAGAGACTCAGTCAAACATCGCACGATCCCGCCACAGCGGGACGCGATACACCTACGGCTTCACGCTCGCGCGGCCGATGGAATGATACTGGAAACCAAGTTTCGCCATCGTCGCCGGGTCGAACAAGTTCCGGCCGTCGAACACGATCGGCGTCATCATCTTTTCTTTTATGACTGCGAGATCCACGTTAGCGAACTCGGGCCATTCAGTGGCGATGATAAGGGCTTCCGCTCCCTCAACCGCCTCGAGCGCCGAATTCGCAAAGGTCGCACCTGCGATTGCTTCCACTTCGCGCGCCTTTTCCTGTGCCTTCGGATCGAAGACCGTCACGTGCGCCTTTTCCTTCAACATGTCGGCGACCAGGTCGATCGCGACCGATGAACGGAGATCGTCTGTGTTCGGTTTGAAGGCGAGACCCCAGACGGCGATTTTCTTTTCCCGCAACACCCAGAGCGTATCGCGAATCGTTTTCAGAAAACGCTCCTTTTGATTGGCATTGATTCGCTGCACTTCTTTCAAAAGGGTGAAGGGGACGCCGAGTTGCTCGCAAATCGTGATGAAGGCCGCGATATCCTTCGGGAAACAGGAGCCGCCGTATCCGATCCCGGCATTAAGAAAACTTCGGCCGATTCGCTTATCCGTGCCGATGCCGTCCGCCACTTTTTCGATGTCTGCGCCGCTGGCTTCGCAAATCGCAGAAACCGCGTTGATGTAGGAAATCTTGAGGGCGAGGAACGAATTCGCGGCGTGCTTGATCAATTCGGCGCTGTTGATGTCAGTGACGAGGATCGGAGCCATGAACGGCTCGTAGACCTTCTTCATCAGGTCGATGGCGTGTTCGCTTTGCGCGCCAATCACAATCCGATCCGGCTTCATCAGGTCGGCGACCGCGCATCCTTCGCGGAGGAATTCCGGATTGCTGACGACATCGAACTCAGCGCCGTGCTTGTTGTAACGCTTGATCGATTCCTTCACCTTCTCGCCCGTTTTCACCGGCACGGTGCTCTTGTCGACGATGACGCGGTAAGTCGTGAGGACGCCGGCGATTTCGCGCGCAACTTTCTCAATGAAACTCAGATCAACACTGCCGTCGGGTTGTTGCGGCGTCGGGACCGCGATAAAGACGATTTGCGAATTGTCGACACCATCCTGGATGCTGCCGGTAAAGCGAAGCCGGCCGGCGGAGACGTTGCGATGAATGACATCTTCGAGGCCGGGCTCGTAGATGGGCACTTTGCCCGCCCGCAAGGCTTCGACTCTGCGCGGGTCGTTATCTACGCAAACGACATTGTGACCGACGTCCGCGAAACATGCGCCCGTGACAAGGCCGACATAACCTGAGCCGATAATAGAAATATCCATGGAAAAGTAGTGAACGCGACGAGCGCGCTATTGCGTCTGTTCGGCGCCGGCTGGATCGAAATTCAGATCAAAGCTGAACTTCGGCAGGGCTTTCAGGGTGAAGGTTAGTAGCACGCCGTATTCCTTCACGCCGCCGTTGTCACGAATGATCGCGCCAACCGATGCGACCCAGCTGGTTAGGTCGCGATAAATCGAGTACCGCTGTTGTTCGAGGACGCCCGTCGTGCCCTCGTACTGCTCGGAAAATCCCACGCCCCAGTTGTCGTCGATCCGGTAGTAGCCTCCAATGACATACAGGCTGCTGTTGTCGAAGAAAGGATTGCTGTTGAGATAACGATGCGCGAACGAGATCTGCAGGTTCGGGATGGGCTGGATGGAAATGTTCGTATTGAATTCGGTGAATCCTTTCTCGAATACAGGCACCTGCGAGGAGATCCCGAACGACATCCAGGGAACCGGCGTAAAGCTCAGCGAGTTAAACAGGTTTGAGTATTGCGTCTTGTCGTACGGATTGTCGAAATTGACGTCGATATAGGTTTCCATCGACATCCAGCTGACGGTCGCATCATCGCGGCGAGTAAGGAGGCGGTTGCGAACCCCGAGCCGCCAGATGGTCCAGTTATCGAGCGAATC
>JBJMXC010000094.1:0-5121 GCA_045809825.1 Chthoniobacterales bacterium
ACGCCGGCCGGCTCTACGTGGCGCGGACCTACGCGTATGTCGCGAACGGGTCCGAAGGTCTCGCCATTATCGACGTCGAAAACCCGGAACGACCGCACCTCGACCAGATGTTTAACGCCGACGGCCAGCTCAACGACACACGTGCAGTGCAGATCGGGAGCGTCAATGCATCGGAGTTTGCGCTCGTTGCCGACGGGCACAATGGCTTGCGCGTGATCCAGCTGATCTCGCCCGATACGGTCCCGGGCGCCCAGGGATTTAGTCCGCGGCCGAACCCGAGATTGATCGCGACCTACCCGACGAAAGGGGAAGCGATTGCGGTTTCGCGGGGCTTGGAGCGGGATCGAGTCGTGGACGAAACGGGCGGCCAAACTGTCGTTTTCGGACGGCGTGGGGCGCGGCCCTTCCATCTCGATGAGATGGAGAAATTCTATCTCCATTCCGATGGTGAATCGAAGGACGGGCGGCGCTGGGGGACGATTTATCGCGTGGAAGACGTGACCGCGCGAAATGGAAAGCTAATGACGAAGAGCGGCGTGATTTTAACTCCCCTGCCCGGCCCCGAGCCCGCGGCAACAGCCGGCCCGACGCCTCCTCTCGACTACGCGCCGGATATCGAGCCGAGTCCCATTGAAGGTCCGAGCCCGCCACAAAAGTAAAGCAACGCTTCAAGGAGACGCGCACGATAAAAGACATTGCGGCGCGGACTGCTTTTCGGGTAAAAAATTCCCATGGCTGATAAAGCAAACAAACTTCCCGAAAACGTCCCTGGCGTCTGGTACGTCGACAATACCTGTACCCCGTGCCGGGTTTGTCTCGACGAAGCGCCGAACCTTTTGAAGTACAACGACGACGAGACCTACGTTTATTTTTACAAGCAGCCCGAGAACGACGAGGAAGCCGGCGCCGCGCAGCGCGCCATGGATGTCTGCCCGACACTCGCCATCGGCAACGACGGCGAGTAAGCCCAACCGCGATCGACGACTGCGGTTCGAACATTATGGCCACTGAAACTTCGGAGGCGACGACTCCTGCCAAACCCGCTTCGCCTTACAATCGCCAAAACCCTTTTCCAGCGAAGCTGACTGTCAACCGCAGTCTTTGCAGCGAAGGTTCGGAGAAAGACACTCGCCATTTCGAAATCGACCTCACGGGATGGGGCCTGAATTACGAGGTCGGCGACTCGATGACGATCTGGCCGACGAACGATCCTGCGCTGGTTGATCAAATCCTGAAGGCGATCTGCGCGAGTGGGGATGAAAAGGTAAAGGGTCCGAAAGGCGAAACGACGTTGCGGGAAGCTTTGTTCCGCGACTGCCGCATCACCCAGACCACACCGAAATTCCTCAAGATGATCACGGAGAGAGCCGACTCCTCCGCCTTGTTAACCGAGCTCCTTGATCCCGAGCGGAAAGAAGACCTTGACCGTTATTTGTGGGGCATGGAGGTGATCGACTTCCTTACCGAGCACCCATCCATCAAGATTTCGCCGCAGGACTTCGTCGATACGCTGGCGAAATTGCAGCCACGCCTGTATTCGATTGCGTCGAGTCTTAAGGCATTTCCAAACCAGCTTCATCTCACCGTCGACGTTGTTCGTTACACAAGCCACGGCCGTCAGCGAGGCGGTGTTTGTTCGACCTTCCTGGCTGATCGCGCTGATAACGTGCCGATCCCGGTATTTCCAAACGCTTCAAAGTTCCGGCTCCCCGAAGATGGCAACACTCCGATCATCATGGTCGGCCCGGGCACGGGAATCGCCCCATTCCGCGCCTATCTCCAGGAACGACGGGCTGTTGGAGCCAATGGCAAAAACTGGCTCTTCTTCGGCTCGCAAAAATCAGCCTGCAATTATTTCTACCGGGAAGAATTCGACGAGATGCAGAAAGACAATTTTCTGACCAGGCTCGACCTCGCCTGGTCGCGCGACCAGGCCCAGAAGGTTTACGTCCAGGACCGGATGATGGAGAACGCCGCCGAACTCTGGAAATGGATCGATGGCGAGGGCGCGCATTTCTTCGTTTGCGGCGACGCGCGCAGGATGGCGAAAGACGTGGACGCCGCGCTTCGCAAGATCGTGCAGGAGCATGGCGGGAAAGACGTCGATGCCGCTAACGAATACGTCGAGAAGCTAAAGAGCGACAAGCGCTACAAGCGCGACGTTTATTAAGCCCGCCGACGCGTAGTTAACCCAGCGGCGGCGGCCGAGCCGAGAACCAGGAGCAGGCTGGCAATCGCGATCGTGCCGCCCCAGACCAGCCATGACGGCCGATAAACGAGGGTGAGGCGGCCGGCCATCCCGGCCGGGACTTCGACCAGCGGCATGAGTCCGCGATAGGACGAAACCGGCAAGGCGCGCTCCCCAATGACAGCGCGGTAGCCGCGGAAGAATGGCCGGGAAAGCGCAAGTAAGGCGGACTCACTACCAGCCGGGACCCGGACATCGGCTTGGAGGCCCTGCCGGGTGGCGTTAATGCCCGAGATTGTCGCGAGGCTAAACTGCTCGTTAGGCCGCGAATCAATTGTCGAGAGTGACCGCAGGGCCGCGAGCGGCGCTCCTTGTCGATGATAGACGTGGCCTTCGTCGGTCGTTGCCGCGAGCTGCCACTCGGACGGCGGGTATGGGGAAGTCCCGATTTCGTTCGCAATAATGATCCCATCCACGCCCAGAACCTCGAGGAGCCCGTCGCTACCGCTCTGGCTGTAAACCAATAAACTGGCCGCACCTTCATCGATATTGCCGTGGATCGACGCGGCGAACTCGCGCGCCACGCCCGCGGGGCGGATCGGGCTATAACCGTTAAGTAGCCGGATGCCGGCCCACATTGAGGTGCTTCCGGGGCGGATTGTGGTTCCGAACGGCGCCGGCTTTTCCTCAGCGCGATAAGTGTACTCGGGCGCCGGATAAATACTCAGGTAAAGCCGTTCCGGATCGAGCGGGGCGGCTTTGGTCATTTCCTGCGCGAGATTGTATTTCGGAACACCACAGTTCGTCGGAATGGATAGATAAGTGGCGAGTAAAAAGGCGAAGGTCGTGCCTGCGGGTAACCACCCACGAACGCGTCCGGTCGTGAATAGTTCCAGTAATGCCCACGTTGCGGTAACAGCCGCTGCAATCCAGAGGAAAGGAAAAGAGTGCTCGCCGTTCGCCCCGAACATAAAGGCGGCGCCTATCGAGCTGACCGCCAGGATGAGCGCGAGAACGGCTCGTAGCTTCGGTATGCCGGGACGACTTTCGGCGGAGAACCGCAATGCCTCGGCCCCGGCAAGAGCGAGGACAAGATGGAGCAACGGCAGCCAGCGAAAGCTCCAACGAAACATGCCGGCAGTCGGCAGCATGCAGAGACACAAAACGACAAGGAGAAGCCCGAGCTCCCAGCCAGCTTTCCGGAGGAACGCGCGCGGCATCGCAACCAATCCAGCAAAGAGCGCCACCAACGGGACGAAGCCGCCCGCGAGCTCCGTTGCGATGTGAGGTCTGAAACGGGAAGAGAAATCCGTCCAAGTCACAGTCCAACTCGGAAGAATCAATCCTGGCAAGGCCGCTGCGGGAACGCGCCATTGAAAATGCTCCGCACTATCCTGAGCGACCCGAGCGGAATCGCGCGCGTAATCGAGCAGGGCCAGCCAGGCCGGTGCCGCCAGACCCACTCCGAGCAATCCTCCCACAAGCAAAGGCAGAATCGAGAGGGGCCGTCGCGTTTGGCCTAACGACTTAATGGCGAGCCAGGCCGCGATCAAACCCAGCATCAGGACCGTGTAGGGGAAACCGCCGGTGATTACCAGGTAGACGAATGGGGCCGGCCAGAGAAAACGCCATTTGCCGCGTGCGGGATCGATCGCCCGCTCCATCCCCCACCAGGCCCATGGCAGCCAGGCGAACGCCCCGAGGGCGCCGAACCAATCGGTCGCCCCCCAGCAGATGATCCAGCCGTTCAAGGCCGCGATGAGCGCGACCATTGTCGAGGTCGCGGCGGACAGGTCTCGTCCGCGCGCGAGCATGTATCCACCCATTGCCAGGACAAAGAGATGCACGGTCGAAAGAGCCGCGGCTTGCTGCGGGAACGTGAGCGGCAATTTCCAGATCAAAACGACCGCGGCGTTAACAAAAACGGAGAAAGTTCCGTATTGAAATTCTCCGGCGAGATTTCCGCAGACCCATGAATACGGACTGAGCAACGGAAGACTGCCCTCCGACCAGCTTCGCGCCACATCGGCAAAGACCGGCAGAATCGACAACTCGTAATCGTCGTTCCAGAAAAGAAGCGGATCGTGCCAGAGCAGGACGAGGCAGAAGAGGACGACGATTCCGCCTGCGCTCAACGCGCCAAAAACGTTCGAACGCGAACGGCGCGGTTCGGGCATTTAAGGAAGAAAACGTCCAACGCCCAACGCCCAACGCCGAATATCGAATACAGAATCTCTGCATTTCTGGCGATTGGACGTTCGGCGTTGGGCGTTCGGAGTTTTCCTCATCTTCATAACACGACTGGCGCCCCTTCGGTCAAAAGCAGGACTTTCTTGTCGATTCCGTGTGCGCTGGCAGCGGCGAGCAAACGCGCCGGCGGTTCATCAAGCGGTTCGTAGCCGAGGCGAAAACTGCCGTAATGCATTGGGACAAGCGTGTTGGCGCGAAGTTCCAGAAAAGCCTGCACCGCTTCCTCCGGATTCATGTGGACCTCCCGCCCGGTCGGCGCGTCATAGGCGCCGATCGGCAACAACGCGATGTCGATATCGTGGCGGTCGCCGATTTCCTTGAATCCCTCGAAGTAGGCGCTGTCGCCACAATGAAAAATCGAGCGGCCATCCATTTTCACGACAAATCCGCCGAAGCCGCGGTGAAGATCGGCGAGAAAACGCGCGCCCCAATGCGCACACGGCGTAAGCGACACCTCGAGCGGCCCCAGCTTCACCGTCTGCCAGTAATCGAGCTCGTGAACGATATTAAAACCCAGGTCGTGGACGAGGTTACCGACGCCGATCGGAACGACGATCGGTTGATCAGCCGCGACCTTCGCAAGGGTGCGGCGGTCGAGATGATCGAAATGAGCATGAGTGACCAGGACGAAATCGATCGAAGGCAAATGATGGATTTCAAAGCCCGGCTGCTTCAAGCGCTTG
>JBJMXC010000095.1:0-7488 GCA_045809825.1 Chthoniobacterales bacterium
AATCCCGGCTTCGATCCGGTGCGGGTAATGACCTTCTCGATTAACCTGCCGCGGATTCGTTATCCGGAGACTGACCAGCAAATCCGCGCCTACGATGCGGTCATGGATAAGGTTGCAGGCATTCCCGGCGTCGAATCGGCTGGCGGCGTCAATCCCATCCCGCTGGGACAGAATCAGCGAAGTTCTTCGTTCATGCCGAGTGGCGCCGCGCCGCTACCGCGTGGCAATCATCCGGGGGCAAGTTACCTCCTGGTTAAACCGGATTACTTCAAGACGATGAAGATCCCGGTGTTGCAAGGTAGGGGCTTTACCCGCGCCGACACGAAAGATTCCCCTCGGGTGATCATGATTAACGAAGCGTTTGCCCAGAAACATTTCACCGGGAAGAACCCGGTCGGTCAACAAGTGATGATCGATCAGCCGCAAAACAAGTTCGATACTCGCGAGGTGATCGGCGTCGTCGCCAACACTCGGCATGACTCACTGGCTCAGCCGCAGGGTCCCGAAATGTATGTGCCGTTTTCTCAGGACCCCGCACGCAGTCTCGACATCGTTCTGCGGGTAAGCTCGACGGACCTGATGGGACTGAACGCGGATGTGAAACGCGCCGTTCACGAGATCGACAAGGATTTATTCGTGCCGGCACTCCAGCCAATGACGTCGTTCGTCGCGACTCAGCTGGCGCAGCCGCGATTCAATATGATGCTGCTAGCGGTCTTCGCTGGAGTCGCGATGGTGCTTGCGGCGATCGGGATTTACGGAGTGATTGCCTACAGCGTTACTCAACGCACGCGCGAGATCGGCATCCGAATGGCGCTGGGCGCGCGTCGCTCCCAGATGCTGGCGATGGTGCTCCGGCAAAGTCTCACTTTGGTCCTAATCGGAATCGGGATCGGTTTTGTTGCGGCACTGGCTGGCACTCGAGTCATGGCGACTCTCCTTTACGGCGTCGGAGCGAACGACATTTCGATCTACGCCGTCGTGATCGCGGTCCTCGGCGCTGCGGCCATGCTGGCCAGTTACATGCCGGCGCGCCGAGCGATGAAGGTCGATCCAATGGTCGCATTACGATATGAGTGAGGGCGGAAGCACACAATCATGCTATCTGACCTAAAATATTCGCTTCGCAGTTTGGGGAAATCCCCGGCGTTTACTTTGATCGCCATCGCCACGCTCGCGCTCGGCATCGGTGCATCGGCCGCAATCTTCAGCGTTCTCGATGCGGTCTTGTTGCGCCCGATGCCCTATCCGAACCAGGAGCGGCTCGTTGAAGTGAGCGAGTTGAATGAATCCGGACGCGGCATGCCGTTCGCCGAACCAAACTTCAACGATCTCGTCGCGCGCAATCACAGCTTTGACGCGGTGGCGGCTTACACGCGCAGTCCCGAAGCGGTGGCCGGCGGCATCGAGCCCGTTCGAACGGAGCTGGCCGGTGTGTCCGCGGATTTCTTCCGTGTGCTCGGCGTGACACCGGCAACGGGCCGCGTCTTTTCCGCGGAAACGTTGCGCGAAGAAAAACAGGTCGCGGTCGTGAGTTACGGCTTTTGGAAGAAGCAACTGGAAGGGCGTCCGAATCTGGAAGGAACGGCGCTTCGCTTCGCGGATCACAGTTTTGCCGTCATAGGCGTTCTGCCGCCGCAGACAGAGTTTCCCGCCGGCGTGGACATTTGGTTTCCGTTCTCTGCAGTTTATCCGCCGTCCGAGTCGCGTTCGGCCCATAATTTCCGCGCCATCGCGCGTTTGCGTCCCGGGGTTTCATTCGAGCAGGCCAAAACCGAAGTCGCCGCGATTGGCCGGTCTCTGAAATTGGAACACGGTTCGCAGATCGACGCCGCGAGCTTTGGCTTGCTCTCCTTTCGGGAACGCTTCGTCCGCGATATCCGCGGCGTGCTTTACGTCTTGAGCGGCGCTGTCGGTCTCCTCCTCGCCATTGCCTGCTCGAATGTGGCCAATCTTCTCCTGGTTCGGGCGGCGGCGCGCCGGAAAGAAGTGGCATTGCGCGCGGCTCTCGGAGCATCGCGGGGAAGGTTGGCGCGGCAATTTATCGCCGAAGCCTTGTTACTTACCCTGGCCGCTGGTGCGCTCGGCACCTTGCTCGCCTCGTGGGGCGTCCAATTAATCGTCGGCCTTTATCACGGCAATCTTCCTCGCGTCGGCGAAATCGGGGTGAGCGCGAATGTGCTGCTCTTCAGCTTCGCCATTTCCCTGGTGATTGCGATTGCCCTCGGCTTCGTCCCGATCATTCACGCTTCTCGACGCCAGCTCCAAAATGATTTGCAGGACGCGGGGCGCGGCAGTTCCAGTTCCCAAACTCGCGCGCGTCACATCCTCATCGTGGCGCAGGTCGCCCTTACTTTGATGCTGCTCGTCGGTGCGGGCTTGCTCGGTCGCAGTTTTCAACAGCTCGTTTCGGTCGATCCCGGATTTCGCGCCGAAAGTGTCGTTGCGATGACGGTTTTACTGCCGCAACCCGAAGGTGAATCGAAATTGCGTGCGCTCGCTCAGTTTCATCATGGCTTGCTCGAGCGCCTCGCGGCTTTGCCAGGCGTGTCCAATATCGGCGGCACGAGTGCACTTCCGATGAGCGGCAATGGCGCCAACGGAACGTTTCTCGAAGAACACGGCGGCAAACCGGCGACAAGCATGCTGGACCTCACTAAACAGTTCGACGCGCTTTCGCCGGCCGAACGCTCGCGCGATGCCGATTATCGCGCCACCAACGCTGGTTATTTTGCCACGATGGCGATTCCGCTGATTCGCGGCCGCCTTTTCCAGGAAAGCGATGGGCCTGATGCGCCGCACGTCGCGGTGATCAGCAATTCGCTGGCGAAACGCTACTGGCCTAACGAAGACGCAATCGGAAAACAGATCCAGTATGGCAACATGGATGGCGACCTGCATGTCCTGAATATCGTCGGCATCGTCGGCGACGTGCGCGACAACGGGCTCGATCGCGATCCGAGGCCGACGGTCTACACGAATTACTTCCAGCGTCCAGCATCAACCTCGGAATTCTCCATTGTGGCGCGCGCTCACGGCGACGCGGCCGGCCTAACGACTGCAATGCGTCGCGAAGCCCGCGCCTTGAATCCGGAGATGCCGATAAAATTCGAGACGATTGACCAGATCGTTTCCGCGTCGTCCGACAATCGGCGCTTCAGCATGGTCATGCTCGGCGTCTTCGCGGGGTCAGCTCTTTTGCTGGCAATGGTCGGGCTTTACGGAGTGATGGCCTACATCACTTCGCAGCGGACCCACGAGATTGGAATTCGGATGGCCCTCGGGGCGCAGCGGTTCGATATGTTGCGAATGGTTTTCCGGCAAAGCTTTGCTCTCGTCCTGGCCGGTGTTGTTGTTGGGATTTTAGGATCTGTCGCCCTGACTCGTCTTCTCAATACGATGCTTTATGGTGTGCGCGCGACCGATGTTCTGACTTACGGTGGTGTGATCGGTCTCCTGGTCGCGGCTGCCGCTCTTGCCAGTTATATCCCCGCGCGCCGCGCAATGAAGGTCGACCCGATGGTGGCGCTGCGGTATGAATAAGCTTCTTGCTCTTGTTGGGGCGCTCGGATCGATCGTCGCGCCCGCCATGTTCGGCGCCGAACTGCTGGAGGAAATCGTTGAGCAGAAATACGACGTCGCTGCGAATGTTTCAGTACGGGTTTCGAACGTCGATGGGTCGATTCGCGTTTACGGCGCCGAGGCGCCCCAGATTACGATCCAGGCAGTCAAGAAGGCGTATACTCGGGAGCGGTTGGACGGAATCGTGGTGGACGTCAAAGCGTCGCCGGCGGAGGTCGCGGTTACCACCTCGCTTCCGCCACGAAAAAATGCGCTGAGCGATCGTTCGGGCACCGTCGATTATATTATTATTGTTCCGCAGACCGCGACGGTGACGCAGGTTGAACTGACGAACGGCGAGCTCCTGGTCGAAGGTTTGCGCGGAGGCGGCTCCGCTAGCGCGCATCTCGTGAATGGCTGGCTCGCGGGCCACAATTGCTTCGGCGACCTCACGCTGAAAGTTGAGACCGGTCGGCTCGACGTCGCCTATGACTGGTGGGAAAACCGCGAGTTTGCAGTCAAAGCCTTTAACACCCGTGGGAATATACGCGCCGCTTTTCCAACCGATGTTTCGATCAACCTCAGTGCGACCGCGGCGGAGGGGCGAGTCGCGAACGGTTTCGATACCCGGAAGCCGACTCCAACGGATGTCGTGCACTCCGTAGCCGAGGTCCTCGGTTCCGACGCCATGGCTGTGATTGCGCTGGAAGCCCAGCGCGGCAACATCCGAATCGAAAAGACCGATTGAACTCGGCCGTTTACTTCGAGGCTTTCGCCAGCTCTTCCCGGGTGCGCCTGTCCTGTTCTGCTTTCACAAGCAAGCCGAGCCGGCGGTAACATTGTTCGCGTTTTTCCAGAGCGGTGACGGTCTGGTTCGCCTCGATCGCGTGCGTAAACGATTCAATTGCCGAGAGGGTTTCACCGCGAACCATCTCCAGCTCGCCGCGATATTGCCAGGCCGTGCCCAAATTCGGATCGAGCTCAGTCGCCTTTCTGATCTGCTCCAGCGCCTCCTGCGCCCGACCTAACTTGGTCATCGCGTAACTCGCCTCGGCTTTCGCGCCGGCTGATGTCGGATCAAGCCGGACCGCAGTCTCTGCGTCTTGTAAGGCAAGGGCCGGCTGTTCGATCTCGTTCAAGTGCCATCCACGGGAAACATAAAGCTCCGCGTTATTCGGCTCGGCCGAAATTTCGGAATCAAGCCGCCCGATCGTGTCGAGGAATTCAGGGGTTAACGCTTCAAGGCGAAGCAGCTTGTGGACACCAAGCTTTTCGCATTCGTCAGGACGGCCCAGCGCAATCAGGGCGAGGGCCTGGAAGAGACGCGGACGAACGGCCCACGTCCCGATGCGCCCAGCGGCTTCCGCGTCTTCAAGCGCGAGTTCGGGATCGTCCGCCCGGAGAAAAATCAAGGAACGATCCCCCAATAACCCAACGTCGTTCGGAGTCACTGCGAGAGCAGAGTCAATCTCGCGGATTTCGGCGATGTATTTGTCGGTCCGTTCAAAGAGCTTCGCGCCTCGCTGCACTTCGGGGTCGTCGGGCGCGAGCGCTTTTGCCTTCTCGAGGTCCTCAAATGCGTCGTTCCAGCGGTGGAGGTGTCGGCGGCACAAAGCTCGATTAATCCGCGCTACGGCGCTGTCCTGGACGGCAATAATCGAGCTCCATGCCGCATCTTCTTTTATCCAAAAACGTCGGCGCTTCTCAAACCGCGCGATCTTTTCAAGGACCCGAATATTTTTCGCGTCGACCGATACCGCCTTCGTCCATGCCTCGATCGCGGATGTGTCGTCGTTCTGGGCGGCGGCCAAATCGCCGGTGTACTCGTCGAGACTAATGGAAGGGTGCGGAACCGCCTGGCGCCATTCATCCAGTGTCCGTTTTACGCCCGGGAGATCGTGCAATCCAAATTCGGCGCGGACCAGGCGGTCCCACGTCCCATTGTCCCCTGGTTTTAATTTCAAATGTCGCCGCGCGAGGTCGGCTGCCCGTTCGTAAGCTTGGTCGTCCAAGGCCTTGCGCAATTCGGCCCGGAGCGCTTTTTCTTCCTTCGATGCGGCACGATGACATCCGGACAACGCCATAAGCGCTCCCAGAAGTGTCGTGATCGCCATCGCGTGAGCTTGACGCCGGAATCGAAACCGCATTGGCTCAGTCTTCTTCAGCAATCGAAAAGCGAAAATCCAAAATCAAAAATCCGCAAGATGCCTTCATTCGACATTGTTTCAGAAGTGGACGCGCAGGAGCTCGATAACGCCGTGAACCAGGCCCGCAAGGAACTGGCAACCCGCTTCGATTTCAAGAACACAACCGCTGAGATCCTGGTCGAGAAAGAAAAGATCACCCTTACCGCCGAAGATGCATCGCGTTTGCGCGGCCTGCGCGAAATCGTTGTCGGCAAACTGAGCAAACGCGGGGTCGATCTGCGCAATGTCGAACAGGCTGAGCCGGCGATCTCATCGATCGGGCATGCCCGGCAGGAGCTGAAAATTCAGCAGGGACTCGAAGGAACCAAGGCGAAGGAAATCATCCTTGCGATCAAGAGCCAGGGCTTCAAGGTGCAAAGCCAGCTCCAGGATCGTCAGATTCGCGTGACCGGAAAAAAAAGAGACGACCTCCAGGAAGTGATAGCTTTTGTCCGTGGCCGCGACTTCGGGGTCGCCACGAACTTCAAGAACTTCAGGGATTAAGGCCCAGCGAGCCGACGCTTTCCAAACCGCCGCTCCTTGAAGCTTCCACTTCATCCGCCCTGAACAGGCGGCATGACGGAAATTTGGTCCGCTTGCTTCAAGAGGTAGTCGCGGGCGACAAACTCAACCCCGCTCCCAATCAGGATGCTCTTGTCCCAATCTCGCAGGGCCGGAGTTTTCGCGTAAAGGAAATCAAGCAAACCACCCGCGGTTGTCCCATCAGGAACTTCCAAATCCATTTCCGACGCACCCACAAGATCGCGGAGCCGGGAGAAAAACTGCACGTGCACCTTCACGGTTGGGCGGCGATCAAATCTTTTCGGAGCACGCCGATGAAAGGGAGGTTGCGATAGCGCTCCATGTAGTCGAGTCCATACCCGACCACGAATTCATCGGCGATCTGGAAGCCAACGTACTCGGCGTCGACGTGGCGGAGGCGCGTCTTCTTTTTCTCGAGGAGCACGCAAATGCGCACGCTTTCGGGCCCGATGCCGGTGATCTTCTCGCGAATGGTCGCAAGAGTGACCCCGCTATCGAGAATATCGTCGAGCAACAGGACATGGCGTCCGGCGATATCCGGCATCCAGAGCTGGCGGAAAATGAGTTCGCCCGTCGACTTCGTCCCGCCGTGGTAACTGGCAACACTGAGACAATCCAATTTCAGCGGCAACGGCATACGCCGGAGCAGATCGGCCATCAGGATCACGCTGCCGTTCAGGATCGCGATGACGGTCAAATCGCGGTCGCGATAATCGTGCGAGATTTGGGTCGCGAGCTCATCGAGCCGACGATGAATCGTCGCTTCATCGAAGAGAATTCGCTCGAGGTCCTCCTGCATAACAGCAGGATTATCCCGCCTTCACAGCCTTGTGCGAAGGGAAAACTTGCCGCGCGTTTCGAGGCCGCTAGCCTGCGGCGATGGCTGTTCACTCCGAAGGGTTTCAGGTCCGGACCACAGGCAAGGGAACCTACGAGATTACCGACCAGGTCCAGAAGGTTGTTTCTCGGAGTAAAATCGCTACCGGAAACGTGACTGTTTTCGTCCGCCACACCAGTTGCAGCCTCGTCATCATGGAAAATGCCGCTCCAGACGCGCGGCGAGATCTCGAAGGTTTCTTCGAGAAATTGGTGCCTGAAGACGCGGACTACGAGCATGACGACGAAGGGCCCGACGATAGCACTTCGCACATCCGGATGGTGCTGACCAGGACGAGCGAAGCGATTCCGATTTCCGACG
>JBJMXC010000096.1:0-6468 GCA_045809825.1 Chthoniobacterales bacterium
GGGGAGTTTCTCAGGTTCGCCGCAGATGAAAAGCATCTCGCGCACGGCAGGAATCGTGGCCCTCGTCTTCGTGGTGCTCATCGCGGCCGCGCTCTGCTTCGTCCGACTCGATAAGAATCCGCCGGGCTTCTACATTGACGAATCTTCGATCGGCTATAATGCCTGGACGATTGCTTCGAAAGGCTGCGACGAGCACGGCGTGCCCTGGCCGCTGTATTTCCAGGCGTTCGGCGACTACAAAAACCCGGTTTACATTTATCTCCTGGCCGGGCTCTTTCGCCTGGCCGGGCCCGGGATCTATGGCGCGCGGGCCTTTAGCGCGACCGCGGTGGTTCTCGCCGCGATTGTCCTTGGATTCCTGGCCATGCAGCTCACGCGGTCGCGCGTGGCCGCGCTCCTCATCTCCACGAGCGCCTTGTTAACACCGTGGCTTTTCGAGTTGGCTCATGTCGCTGTCGAAGTCGCGCTTTATCCGCTCGTCCTCGCCCTGTTCTTGTTCGCGCTCCATCGCGCTGCCGGCAAAATGAAGTGGAGCTCAATCGATGTTGCTGCGCTGGCGGCGAGCCTCGCGCTGCTGACTTATACTTATTCAATCGGCCGCGTCTTCGGGCCGCTTCTCGCCGCCGGACTCCTTCTCTTTTGGACCCGCGCGCGGCGCGCGCCAATTCTAGCCACATGGTGCGCTTACGCACTGACAGCAATTCCGATGGCGGTTTTCGCGGTGAACCATCCCGACGCCCTGAGTCAGCGCTTCAAAATCATCACTTACCTGAGGCCGGACACTGGTCTTGTCGAGGGGACCTCGGAGTTCGTGCGCCACTACGTGCGCAACATCAATCCGTGGCGACTCCTCATTACCGGCGACCCCAACCGCAACCAGATCGTTCAGCTTTTCGGCAGCTACCAGTTTCTCGCTGCGACCTTCGCCTGCACGATCATGGGCCTGATCGTGATCTGGCGACAGCACCGCAGGGAGGCGTGGTGGCGCTTCGTCCTTTACGCATGCGCCGCATCCCTCGTCCCGGCCTCACTCACAAGTGGGCATTTTCATATGCTGCGGCTAATCGCGGTGCCGGTGCTGTTGCTGCTCCTGGCGGTTCCAGGAATCGGATGGCTTGTCGAAAAAGCTAAATCCCGGTCGAGAAGTGTGGCACTCGCCGTTGTCGTCGGCCTGACCCTGGCGCAAGGAGCGCTGTTTCAATTGCGTTATCACCAGGCAGCGACGAATCCGCGACGCGTCCATTTGTTCGACGGCGAATATCGGCAAAAGATTTTCCGTCCGGCGCTCGCGCTCAACGCCGCTCCCATTTACATCGCGGACGCTCTTTGGATTCCCGGGTACATCCAGGCGTATTGGTACGGAACGCTGGAAGGGATCAACCTGCAGAGGTTCGTCCGCCTTCCGCCGGCCGAGGCGCCGCCGATAGGTGCGGTCGTGATTAGCACAGAAGAAAACTGTCCTGGGTGCGAAATCCTGGCGGCGACCAATCCCTACACTCTTTATATTGCACACGAACGCCGGCCGCGGTCGCCGCTGCCGTCGGAAGCGTTACGCGCGAAAATCGCGCTCATTTCCGGACCGACGAAAGTGCGAGCAAATAGGCCGGCGGTGTTCCGCGTCAAAGTAACAAACCTAAGCTCGGCAACGTGGCCGGCGCGGGAACGCGGCGGCGGGAATTACCAGGTCTCGCTCGGCAACCACTGGCTCGACGCGAATGGCAACATGGCTGTCCACGATGATGGGCGCGGCGCGGTGTTGCGGGATCTTAAGCCCGGCGGATCGGCCGAGTTCTCATTAACGGTAAACGCGCCGAAAAATTCCGGCGATTACATCCTGGAGATCGACATGCTCCAGGAAGGTGTGTCGTGGTTTGCGCTCGTGGGTTCCCAGGCCCTACGATTGCCGGTACGGGTCGAGTAGGAACTAACGGGCGCCGACAACCTTCAGGGTTGGACGACGCTGGGCGGCGGCTGCCGGCCTGATTTCGTTTTCGGCAAACGCGCGAACATTCGCGAGTTGCTCGGCCATCCGTTGGCCGGCTGCTTTCAACGAAAGTTTCTCTTCCAGCTCGGCCTTCGCCGCGGCGCCGAGCGCCGAGGCCTCCTGCCGGTTCTCGAAGCAATAGCGCATGAGCGAAGCCGCGTGTTCCACCGATGCCTCGGCCCAATGATTGCCGGCAGGATAAATTGGATTGTCAGTCCCGATATCTGTCAGCGTGTAATCGACGAGCAGGCTGTTGCCCGAATGCATGAAGGCGAGGTTCCCAGAATAATTCGTGGCCACCACGGGCTTACCCATCAACATCGCTTCCGCGAGGCAAAGCCCGAACCCCTCGGCCCGATGGAGGGAGACGAAGCAGTCACACATCTGGATGAAACCGTAGGCGCGGGCGCGCGAAAGGACGTCGTCGACGATGATTATACCGGCATCGCGCGCGGCCTGTTCGAGGACCGCAAAAGCTTCCGGATGGGAACGGCCGCGGCTCACTTTAATGACAAGCGACGCTTTGTCCGAACGTTTGAAGGCAGCGCGGAACGCATGGATTACCGCAATCGGGTTCTTCCGAATCATCTGGCTGCACATGTCGAACATGAAAAGGTAAACGTAATCGCTCTCGGGGATGCCGAGGTCGCTCTTCGTCACCGTTTCTATTTCACTCAGCTCAACTCCCGGCAGGACTTCGTGAACAGGTAATGGCATCCGCCTGCGAAACGCTTCCGCGACGAACTCAGTCGGCGCCCAGATCGCGTCGAGGAGTGGCGTGAGCTCGACCCATTCGTCCGGAATCATGTCGAGCTCCCATGCCCAATAAGCGATGCGGTAAACGCCGGAGCGCCGCAGCAAACCACCGCGTTCGTAGGCCACCGAAAAGTAAGGCTGCGGCGAGACATTGATGATCGTGACCGGGAACACTTCCAGGCCGAGAAACGGCGCGCGATCTTCAACATCGAAACAGGGAAACGCCGAGACATCGCGGCAGGAAACGCGGAACTGCGCGTTCTCGAGCGCGCGCTTGGCGAAAAGCGCGGCCTGCTGAATTCCGGAAGGATAGCTGAAATGGCTGAGAATATTGACCCCGCGCAAAACTTCGCCGTTACCGTTCTGCGAGGCGTTGCCGGATTCGTGATGAAGCAACATTTCTTCAGCGGCGGGAACCGCGGCGTCGAGAGCGTTCCGGGAAGCGAAAGGGCTGTAGCCAGGAAATTCCTGGCGCAACCAGGCGAGAAATTCCTGCTTCCCCGCCGAGGTGGGCCCGGCCGGGAAACGCTTTTGCCACCCCAGGTTGATGAGCCAGGTTTTCAGGACCATTTGCGGAACCTGCTCGGCTGTCTCGTGGAGAAACCAGAGAATCTCCGCGGCACTCAGGTTGTGTTTGGCGCGGCCTTCGCGGAGAAGCCATTTAACGAGTCGTTTCTGGCCGACCGGAAGAAGAGCGTGTGGAAACCGCTGCTGGAGTTTCGGCGAGCGCAGGTAGAGCTCGAGAACGCGTTTGCCCGGGTCGCTTCGGAACGCGGTCGAAATGTTTTTCACCGCGCGATGAGAAAGGCCAAGCTTCACCGCGGCGCTGGTGCAGAGCCAGTCGCAGTAGGCGCCTTCTTCGCCTTCGGAAATTGCATTGGGAAAACGGCGCCGCAGTTTCCGGCTGTTGCGCAACATGCCGGAAGCGAGTCGGGCCGCGCCGTCGACCGAACCTTCGGCGTCGGCGGGCGACCAGACGTTCAGGTTCGGCCCGGCCTGGTCCGCCGGAAAATGAAGGGCGCGCCGCCGGTAAACATCGAAGCTGTCGGCCCGCTGCGCCGAGCGACGCTTTGCGAAAGGGAAAATGACGTGGAGCAGCTTCAAGAAATGGGCCGGTTACAATGAGCGCACGCGAAGGGGTCGCCGGTAGAGGCTCGCAATTTTCCAGAGGACTTCAAGCAAAACGGATCGCTCTCGCGGTAGGGTGAGACGCTGTCGAGCCGGTCGTGGCATCTCGTAAGATCGTGGACCGCTCCACAGGTCGCGCCCTCCCCAACAAAACGCCCGGGCCCGTGCGAACGAGCTGGCGGTGAAAGTCACATACGGAGGCGATCAGCTCGGGCCGAACCGCTGCCGGTATTCGCTCGAGCTAAGGAACGCCTTCACCATTTCGGACTTTATGTAATCACCGCTGAACGAGTTCAGCTTGGCCAGCCAGAAATTGAATCCGGCGGTATCCGGATCCCGGCGGAGATAACCGAAGTATTCCATCGCGACGAAGATCCGAGTGAACTGCGCCTGGGCGAAGGCGGTGTTCTCAGTCACGCGCCGCAACGCTCGCGCCCGGGCGGCCTGATCAGTCGTAGTGGCGGCGCCCCCGAACTCGTCGATTGCGGCCGTTCGCTCACTCGCCGACGGCGTAATCCCTGTGTTCGCATAAAGATTATCGACGAATTGGGCCGGCGTCAGCGTCGTTGGATATTTTGCAACGAATTCCGGTCGCGCTACCGTGTATGGAAAGTAAGCCATCTTGTTGGCCTCGAGCTGCGCGTCAAAGCCCGGCTGGCCGAAGATCAGATTGGTTTGCATCATCTGGACGTCGTGCTCGAACTGGCCGTAGAGCACACCTACCGGACTGCCCGAAGCGTTCGGACCGAACGAAGCGTGATTGGCCAGAAAAGCCAGCATGCCGGTGTTCTGGAATTCCATCGAGAGGAAGAACGCCGCCGAGACATTGATCCGTTTTACTTCGACGCACTGCGAATTGCCGCCGCACGAGTTGATTTCGTTTTGCCAGAACGCGTATCCCGAAGCGTCCGGCTCGCGGTTCAAGAAATCGAGGTATTGTTGCCTGACAAAAAACGCGGTGCTGTCCACGGGATTCGCGACTGGAGGAACCGTGTCGTTGTCCAGGATCGTGACGGTGGCCCGGTTGGGCGTGCCGAGGCCGACGCCAGGTCCGGTTGGATTGCTCAGCGCGAGGTCGATGACTTCGTCGCCTTCGACGAAAGTGTCGTTCACGATCAGGACCTTGAATGTTTTCGAAGTCTCCCCAGGAGCGAAGGTGAGAGTGCCGAGCGCGATTTCGTAATCGCTCTTTTGCGAGGCGTGCCCGGCCTGCGATTCATCCGAGGTATTGACATTGATCGTCGCCGTTCCGGACGTGTCGCCGTTCCGGATAACAGTGAAATCAACGTGGCCCCCGGCCTCGTCCACGAAGAAATTGTCGGTCGCGAACTGGAACAGCGATGTCGCCGTCGCAGTGGTCGGATTCAGCTTGCCGAACAGGCCATGCTCCTCCTCGGCCAGGCCAGAGGTGAAGTAGAGCGTGTTCACGTCGCCGCCGGCGCCTCCATTACCAAACTGGAGGGCCCACAATTCATCTATGACAACGCCGTTGCCGGATTCATCCTGGACGGTGCCCAGAAACGCGCCCGTGGTCGGGTTGTAGGCGTGGATGCTCGGGTTGCCTTCGCCGAAATTACCCACCAGTAGCGCGGCGCCGAATATCCCGAAACTGGCCGGCGCGATGGTAGCGCCCCAGGGTGAATTCAAAGCCCCGTTATTGATCGCGAAGGTCAGGTCCCGCACGCCATCGGTATTGAACTTTCTGACGTAGCCGTTCCCAACGCCGGCCTCGTCTTGGCCGCCCATTCCAACCTTCGCGTACATCACGTAAAGGGAACCGCCGAGGTTCGTAATGTTGAATGGCGCGTAACCGGCGGGGATCGTCGCGTCGATGAAGCCGCCCGTTACCGTCGTCGCCGCGAACGTGCCGTTAAAGACGTCGATGTGATCGTTCGCGAAGTCCGCCGCGTAAAGGCGATTGCCGCCGGCGTTCGAGCCAATGGCGAGGCCAGTCCAGACGTGGCCCGGCAACGATACGGCATTTTGCGCCGCCGCTCCTGAGGAGCCATTCCAGGCAGTCACGTTTCCCGTGATTGAGACGAAGATAAAATTCGCGGCGGCCGCTGTGCCGCCGCCGGGCGGCGTGATCTGGAAATCGGTCGTCCCGTTCCGCACCACTCCGGTCGGCAACCCGCCCGGGATACTAACCGTTTGCGGAGACGTATTCAGGACCACGGGCGCGCCGCTTACGTCACCCCGGACCAGCTGAGTCGTGCTCGTTCCGTTGTTCGCGATCCAGAACGGGCTGGACGCACTCGCCGCCATCCCCCACGGGTTTACCAGGAGAGGATCGAGGACCGGCGCCATCCCGGGAATATCGGATAGCAGGTTCGTTTGCCGATAGGCGCTGCCGGGCGCGATGTTCGGGACGGCACTGGGACCGTCGGGGCTTTGCGCTCTCACTCTCGGAGCTGAGAGCCCAAGAATGGAAAGAGCTACCCCTGAAAGGCCGAGGACAAACCCGG
Organism: Chthoniobacterales bacterium; assembly: GCA_045809825.1. Taxonomy (GTDB): domain Bacteria; phylum Verrucomicrobiota; class Verrucomicrobiia; order Chthoniobacterales; family UBA10450; genus AV80. Next base: position 6,334 of record JBJMXC010000096.1, read on the forward strand.
CGACAGTTCTAGTTCGGTTGATTGGTGTCATGCGGCGCATAGTTAGTTCCCCCGAATGTTCTGGTTCTGGTTCACCACCATTTGGTGAAGATGAATTGCCCGAATAATGCGAAAATTGCCGACACCACATCAAGA
>JBJMXC010000097.1:0-8121 GCA_045809825.1 Chthoniobacterales bacterium
AGACCAGCGCTTCTGTGATCGAAGTGATGCTCGAGTTAAATCGCAGCGCCGGCACCGCTCTCGTCCTCGTGACCCACGACCCCGACGTCGCGAAGCTGACCGAGCGCACAGTCCGTTTGCGAAACGGCGAAATGGTCTAACCCATGGCGCCTTCGTTCATTTGGAAAATGGCGTGGCGCGACAGCCGTTCGAGCCGCCGCCGCCTGCTGCTCTTCTCCGTGTCCATCACACTCGGGATTGCCGCCTTGGTCGGGATCGGTTCTTTCCGTCACAGTCTTTCCCGGGCGATCGACGACCAGGCTCGCAGTTTGGTCGGCGCCGATCTCGTCATCACTTCCACCCGTCCCTTTCGGCCTGAGGACGAACAATTGCTCCACTCGTTAGGCGAAGCCCAGGCGCGCGAAGTCCGGTTTGCGACGATGGCTTCCTTTCCAAAAAGCGGCGGCACCAGGCTGGCGAGTGTCCGGGCGCTCGGCCCGGGTTTTCCGTTTTACGGACCGATGGAGACTCTGCCTCCGGCGGCCGCAGGGGAGTTCCGCGAAAAAACGGGAGCCCTCGTCGAGGAAAGCCTGCTTCTTCAATTCCAGGCGGGCGTGGGCGACGCGATCAAGATCGGCGACTCGGAGTTCACCATTGTCGGGACCCTGAAGAAAATGCCCGGCGAGGCGTCGGCGGCGGGTTCGTTCGCCCCCCGCGTTTATATCCCGCTCCAGAACGTAGCTGAAACGCATTTGCTAAAGCCCGGTAGCGTCGCTCGCTATCGGGCCTACGTGAAGTTTCCCGAAAACACCGACGTTGACGCGCGGGTTGAAATCCTCGGACCCCAGATCAAGCGGCTCGGAATGGACTACGACACGGTCGCCCAGCGCAAACGCGATCTCGGCGCCGCCCTCGAAAATCTCTACCGATTTCTGAACCTGGTTGGCTTCGTCTCGCTCCTGCTTGGGGCGGTCGGGGTCGCGAGTGCGATCCAGGCTCACCTTCAACAAAAGACGAAAACCGGCGCCATTCTGCGCTGCCTTGGAATGTCCGCGGCGGGGACCGTCTTTATCTACCTGATCCAGACCGCCGCAATGGGACTGTTCGGTGCCGGGTTCGGTGCCTTGCTCGGAGTGGCGATGCAACGAATTTTTCCGCGAATTTTAATGTCATTTCTGCCGCTCGCCATTTCCACCTCGATTGCGTGGCGACCGATCATAGGCGGGATTTTTGTTGGCTTTGCCATCTGCATTTTGTTCGCCCTGCCGCCGCTCCTCCGCTTTCGGCGCCTTTCGCCGCTTCGTGTTTTTCGGGCGGCGATGGAAGTCGAAAGGGCAAGCATACAGCGCGACCCGATTCTCTGGCTCATTTACGGCGTGATTGTTGCCGGCATAACAGGGTTCTCAATTTCACAGACTGATACGCTGACTCGCGGCCTCGTCTTTGCGGTCGTCTTATTTGCCGCGGTCGGGATCTTCGCAGGGGTGGCAAAACTGTTAATAGTCGGAATCCGCAAATTCTTTCCGCACGGCTGGAGCTTTGTTTTGCGGCAGGGCCTGGCCAATCTCTATCGTCCGAATAATCGGACATTTTTGCTGACGCTCTCGTTAGGCCTGGGGACGTTCCTTCTCCTGAATCTGTACCTGACCCGCGAGGTGTTGCTGGCGCAGTTCAGTTCGATCGGCACGAAAAACCAGCCGAACATTTTCTTTTTCGATATTCAGCCTGACCAAAAGGCCGGGGTGGCCGAGCTCGTCCGCTCGTTTGGGCTCCCGGTGATCCAGGAGGCGCCGATCGTCACGATGCGGCTCGCGGAAGTCAAAGGGCGACGGTCTTCCGACATTCTCCTGGACCCGAAACGCAAGACGCCCGAGTGGCAGCTCGAGCGCGAATATCGCACCACCTATCGCGAAGAGCTGACGGACACAGAGAAACTGACCGCCGGGAAATGGATCGGCCGCGTCGATTACAAGCCCGGTGACACAGTCCCGATCTCGCTCGAGGCGGACATCGCCAAAGATCTCGGGACAAAGATTGGCGACGAACTTGTCTTCGATGTCCAGGGGATAGCGATCAAAACCGTAATCGCGAGCACACGGACGGTGGATTGGAAACGTTTCCAGACAAATTTCTTCGTCGTATTTCCCGCCGGTGTGCTGGAGAACGCGCCGACTTTCCATGTCCTGGTTAGCAGAGTGCCGACCGCGGCCGATTCCGCGAAATTGCAAAACGCAATCGTGGCGAAATTCCCCAACGTCTCCGCGATCGATTTGACGTCTGTCATCCAGACCGTGGACTCGATCCTGAATAAAGTCGCGCTGGTCATCCGGGTCATGTCGCTCTTCACGGTTGGCGCTGGAATCGTCGTGCTCGCCAGTACTATCTGGAGCGGACGGTATCAGCGGCTTCAGGAAAGTATTCTGTTGCGAACGCTTGGCGCATCGCGCGCCCAAATCTGGAAAATTCTCTGCGCTGAATATTTCCTGCTGGGCTTGTTCGCGAGCGCGACCGGGATTCTGCTTGCCGTCGCGGCAAGCTGGGCTCTGGCGAGATTTGTCTTCAAGCTCGCCTACGCGCCATCAATGATACCGCTCCTGATCACAGCGGCTGCGGTCAGTGGTTTAACTGTAGCGATCGGTTTGATGGCGAGCCGTGGGGTCGGTAGCGCGCCCCCGCTGGAGATTCTGCGCGCGGAAGCGGAGTGAGCTAGCGGGCCGTCGTGGGTGTCAACGACTTGAGCTCGTCGCGTGTCAATGGCCGCCAATGCCCGAGGGGCAGATCGCCGAGACGGAGACGGCCGATTCGGATCCGGACAAGTTTCTTCACCTCGTAACCGACTTCGTAAAACATTCGGCGAATCTGGCGGTTGATTCCCTGTCGGAGAATGACGCGGAGATGAGTGGGTTTGATCGGACGCAGAATATCGATTCGCGCTCGTTGACCGTCGAGCATGATCCCTTTCAAAAGTTTTGGTGCGAGCGCGGCGTCCCACGGCCGATCGAGCGTTACCTCGTATTCCTTCTCGATCTTGTAGCGCGGATGGGTGAGCCGCTGGGCGAGGTCGCCGTTGTTGGTGAGAAGAAGAAGACCTTCGGTTTGGGTATCCAGCCGCCCGATGTTGAACAACCGCGGCAAATGCGGCGGGAGCAAATCGAAAATCGTATCGCGCGTGTTCGGATCCTTTCGGGTCGAAACGAATCCGGCCGGCTTATGCAACATGATGTCGAGACGCTTTTCCCCGTGGACCATTTTGCCGTCGACCTTGACGTGGTCGCGGTCGCTTGGTTGAACGCTAAAATCGGTACAGACGCGGCCGTTAATCGCGACGCGACCGGCGGCAATGAGCTCGTCGCAATGCCTGCGCGAACCAAGCCCGGCCGCGGCGAGGAACCGGTTCAGGCGCACTTTAGAAACGTGAAGGCTTAGACGTCCGGCTTCGTTTTCGGCAGGCCGAGCACTTTCTGGCCATCCTTAAACTGACCCCGTTTCTTCAAGAGCTCGACGCGTTCGAAACGCTTTAACACGTTGCGTTTCGCGGTGATGGTGCTGGCTCCTTTGAGACTGCGATGTTGCGACATAAAAATGCTCCTGCTCCGGGAAATTGAGAGCGGGCACGTTACAACGGTCGCGCGACTTTTCAACTGCGGATACGCAAGCACGGCTCGACAGAGTTGTCGCCCTACCGGGTTGGGAATATCCCTTTGGCAGGGCGCGACTCTGTCGAGCCACCGTGTTCGGGGAAAAGGCCGAGAATGCTTTTCTCATTTGCCTCGCAAATCCCACGCTCTGTGATGAGCCCGGTCACGAGCTGGCGCGGGGTGACGTCGAAGCCGAAATTCGCCGCCCGGCTGTTTTCTGGCGTAACACGCACTTCCACGTGTGCGCCGGCGTGTACTCCGTCGGCGTAGTTTACTTCGTCCGAACCGCGTTCCTCGATGGGAATTTCAGTAACACCATCGCGAATTCTCCAGTCGAATGAGGACGAAGGGAGTGCGACGTAAAAGGGGACGCCGTTATCTTTTGCGGCGAGCGCCTTCAAATAGGTGCCGATTTTATTCGCCACGTCGCCGGTGTAGGTCGTGCGATCAGTTCCCACCATGACCGCATCGACCTTGCCGTGCTGCATGAGGTGGCCGCCCGCATTGTCGGCGATTACGGTATGGGGCACGCCGTGCTGCCCCAGCTCCCAGGCGGTGAGCTTCGATCCCTGGCTGCGCGGTCGCGTTTCATCCACCCAAACGTGCACTGGAATACCTGCATCGTGGGCCGCGTAGATCGGCGATGTCGCGGACCCGTAATCGACGAACGCGAGCCAGCCCGCATTGCAGTGGGTCAAGATGTTGACCGGTTCGCCCTGTTTTTCGCGGCTTAATTTTTGAATCAAATCGAGGCCGTGTTCGCCAATCCGGCGGCAAAATTCAGCGTCTTCGTCCGCGATTTGTTGCGCGATTTCAAAAGCAGTCCGGCGCTGGTCGTCGCCATTTCCGCAAGCACGCAACCTTGCCAATTGCCTGTCGACCGCCCAGGCCAGGTTCACTGCCGTCGGTCGTGTTGCTTTCAATTGCTCCGCCGCAGCCTCGAAGTCTGACTCGAAGGTCGCGAGATACATTCCGTAGGCAGCGGCGGCACCGATTAACCCCGCACCCCTGACATGCATCTCGCGGATTGCGGTCGCCATTTGCTCGACTGTCCGCACTTCTTCAACGACAAAGCGATGGGGCAGGAAGCGTTGATCGATCAGCTCGATTACACGCTCGTCGCCTTCTCCTGGCCAGATGGTTCGGTAATGACGGCCGCCAACGTTCACGAGCCGTTAGAATGCGATCAAGATTCGCCCAAGGCTAGAGCGGAAATCACCAGCGCTCATCAAAGCTGGTTGCTCAGGATGATGCGCGAGCCGCAGGTGCTCACCTGATGGAAAATGTGGACGCGCTCGGTGATTGATTTGCGCCAATAGGAAACACGGCGCTCGTCGATGATCAGATAGATCGGACTGGAACGTTCCCACGCTTCCAGAACCAGGCGCTCGTCCAGATACTTCGCCTGGGACTCGGGATCGCGCTCAAAAATGGAGGGTTGTTGATTGAGGAGAAAGAACTTTTTTTCGAGGTAAAGCCCAAGGCTGCTCCCTTCGTGCGGGGTCCCTTCAAACACGACACTCCCGCCGGCGCCAATCCGCGGATTTAGATATTGAGCGGCATCGGCCAGGGAATAAAAAGAGGTGACGCGCGAACGTGCTTCCGTCAGGCAGAACCCAACGGGTACCATCGCGCCGAGCGCCAGCAGCAACACGATTTCGCCTCGCTGTTTCGTGACCACGACCAAAGCCGCGGCGGAAAAAATCACGAGCGCGACCAGGGTGATGTGGGCAAGAGGCTGCATCGAAACCCACACCCAATCGGGAAATTGTCGATTCGCTACCTGGTCGAGAACGCCTGGCGCGAAACCGACCAGTCCCCAAGCCACGACACCGGCGACGAAAACAAGAATGATCCCGAATGTGCGGAGTCCTGGGGAGATCCGTTCCCATGCGGACGCCGCGAACAGGGCAAAGCCAGGCAGGACAAGAGCGGCTGCGCCGATGTCGCGTTCGCCGATAAAAGCGATCCCAATCAATGTCATCGCGATCCAGATCAGGGGCAGCGCATCGGCGGCGGTGAATTCGTCGGGGCGCAAAATTTTTCGCGGAACGACAAGAAGCGCGGGGAGGATGAGAAAGAGAGCGGGAAAACATCCGGCGACCGCCCAGCCTAACAAGTGCCGGTCGCCGAAAGCGAGTGGACGAGCAATTAACTGTGAGAGAAACGCCGGAAAATGGAGATGCGCCCAAAGATACCACGGAACGATGACGGCGATGCAGAGCAAGAGGTTCGACCAATGCAGGATTGGCCGGAACCGCATTCGCGCTTCGCGATAAAGGATGGAGAGCAACACGCATATCCCAGCCGGATAAAAAATGGCGTGTAACCCGGTGCTTAAGCAGGCGAGAGCGGTAGAAAGGGCGAAAGCGCCAAACCAAACTCGCCGGAATTTCCGGTGCTGATATCCACAGACCGCGCAATAAATCGCGCCGGAGACGAAGAGCGCCGCAAACGGACCCGGCGAAACGATTCGTCCGAAAAGAAATCCGCCGATCGAACATAGATGGATCAAGCCGGCTGCGAATCCCCGCCAGTAATCGGCCAGTCGTTCCCCGATAAGAAAGGTAAGCGCCACCGATCCGATCATTGCCAGCGCAACAGGAATGCGCGCCGCTGTTGTCGTGACGCCGAAAATTTTGCAGGAGAGCGCGACAACCCAATAAGAGAAGGGTGGTGTCCGGAGAGCTGGAATTCCGTCGTTGGTCGGACGTAGCCATTGCCGCGTCTGCAACATCTCGCGGGCACCACCCGCGACTTCGCCTTCGATCCCATCGTAGAGGTCGCCCCATGCCGCCGTTCCGATGTGTAGGATCGCGGCAAGCGCGAGCAGAAAGGCGAGAAGCGCGTGCCTGGTCGGGGGCGGATCAAGGATCTGGGGACTGAGAAACGTGTCTTCGAGCGAAAACGTTCGGGCGCCGGTGACCATTTCCCTCAGGCTGAAAGTGTCTCGTTGGCGCGATAGCGGTCCCACTCGTCCGGAACGCGGAGCAAAATGGCATCCGGCATCTGGATGATCGCGAGCATCTGGCGGCATTCCGCGATGAGGGTGTCATCAGCCGGCCGGACTATTTTAAAGGCACACCAAAACCGAACTCGCTCGAGTCGGTCGAGCCAACCCTCCACAACAAGTTTGTCGCCCAGTTTCGCGGCTCGGCGGTAATCGATTTCTGTCCGGACGACAACGGGATATTTCTGGTTTCCTGCCATCTGGGCGAGGCCAAGTCCAAGTTGTTCCGCCAGCAAAGTGCGCGCTATTTCGATAAAGCGCAGATACGCGATGTTGTGGACGACGGCGGCGCAATCGGTGTCGAAAAACATCACCTGCACTTCGGTGCGAATGCGCGGCGAGTTCTCGTTCAACATCGGACAGTCACCATTTCCGATGCGCCGACTAAAGCAAGTTGTAGCCGGATTCCGGCGCTCGTTGATCAAGCTGCGCGGCAACAGCGGCGACAACTTCTTCAACCGTAACAGCCTTCATGCACCGGAAATCAATCGGGCATTCGCGAAGGAAGCATGGGCTGCATTCGACCTGGTGCCGGAGCACGGTATGGCCGCTGCCGAGCGGTCCGGTGAGGCGCGGTTCAGTCGATCCGAAGACAGCCACGACCGGAACGCCGATCAGGCTGGCGAGATGCATGGTGCCTGTGTCATTCGTCAGCAACAGAGCGCATTCACCGAGCTCGCTGATCAGCTCTTCAAGGGTGGTCTGGCCAATGCGATTGATGCAATGCGGGCCGAGCGCGGTCTCAATCGCGACCCCGCGTTCCACGTCCGCGGCGGTGCCGAAGAGGATCCATTGCACTGGCCGCGTGTCGGAGATTGTTGTCGCGACTTCGGCAAAACGCTCCGGCAGCCAGCGCTTCGCCGGCCCATATTCCGCGCCGGGACACAATCCTATCTTGGCGGGCGCACCGTTCGCGCGGACGCGCGGCAAAATCCTTTGCAACGCCGGGGTAACATCAGGCCCACCAAGCGAGCGGGCCATTCGAAGATAACGATACACCTGGTGCTCGATCGGACCGGTCTGCAGTTCCTCGGGAACAACCTGGTTTAAAAGCCAGCGCCGACGATGACCTGCGAAGCCTATCCGGCGTTCGATCCGCGTGAGCCAGACTTCGAACGCGGTGCGAAACGAATTCGGCAAGATCACCGAAACATCGAAAGCCGGCTGCTCGCGCAAGATTTTGACGGTGCCAAACAAGGACCGTTCGGGGATCGGCAGAACGGCGTCCACTTCGGGGACCAATTTCCAAACCGACGCGATCCTGGCCGGCGCTGCGACGGTGATGTGGGCGTCGGGTCGCCCCGCTTTGATGGCGCGCACCGCGGGAACGGTGATGACGCTGTCCCCGAGCCAGTTTGGCCCGCGAACCAGGATCCGGAAGGGTTGAAGCTGGGGCTCTGTCATTCCCGGTGGAATGAAAACGCCACGCTTGTAATGGGTGAGAAGAAAATTCGGCCTGGGAGTTTTCCATCGGTTATGGACCCAGAACCAATC
>JBJMXC010000098.1:0-6315 GCA_045809825.1 Chthoniobacterales bacterium
AGCGAGGGCGATATTGAAGTAGGCGTAGGAGACAAAACAGGTCCCGACAATCGCGGCGATGCTGGAAGCGACGGAGAGACACGGCATCAACGCGAACAGGGCCAGCATGCGCGGCGCGACCAGGAAACGCAGCGGACTAATGCCCATCGCTTCGATCGCTTCCACTTCCTCGTTCACCTCCATCGTGCCGAGTTCGGCGGTAAAGGCTGCGCCGATTCGGGCCGCCAGCATGATGCCGGTCAACAGCGGTCCCAGTTCCCGGGTAAACGCGATCGCAACCAGGCCTGGCACGAGCCGCTCCTGGCTGAACCGTTGCAGTTGATACCCTGTCAGCAGCGCCATCGTCAGCCCGAGAAAAAACGAAACCATCGAGACCAGCGGCACCGAGCCGACACCGGCCCGTTCCGTGTGCCGAAAGAAACTGGAGGCACGAAAGGGCGCGCGCCCGCGGCGCACGTTTTCGAACGTCTCCGTGAAGGTGTTGGCGATGAACCAAAACATTCCGCCGACTTCCCGGAGAAATCCGCTGCCCTTCTGGCCAATCTCGGCGACGACGACGACGGGATTCGTCTCGATCTTGTTGCCGGATTCAAGTTCGCCATTCTGCTCGGCCATACTGACCGGGAAGTTGCCCTAGTTCGCTAACGTTCAAAGCGGAAATTCCCTCAGTGATTCGCATTCCTGCTCCTGCTCATGATCATAATCGCTGGGATAGCACGGCTTTGCTCACAAGATCAGGAGCAGGATCAAGATCAGGAGCAGGAGTATCTGAGTTGCGTGACGCCATTCGGCCCTCTACAACTGCCGGACAATGCTCGCGGCCTTTTCCCTCGTCATTCCGGCTTTTAACGAAGCCGACCGGATTGGCCAAACCCTGCGGACTGCCCTCGGCTTTCTCGAGGAAAACAGCCCCGACAGCGAAATCATTGTCGTCAACGATGGCTCGACTGATGCGACCTCGGAAGTAGTGCGCGATGTTCTCGCCCGGCCCAGCCTGGTCGCCACGCGGTTGGTTGAGCATTTTCCAAATCGCGGTAAAGGCGCGGCCGTGCGGCAGGGACTGTTATCGGCGACGCGTCTAATCGGACTTTTCTCGGATGCCGATTTTTCCACTCCGATCGACGAAGCTCCGAAGCTGATCGATCCAATCGCGGCCGGCGAGCTCGACGTCGCGTTTGGCTCCCGCGCACTCGACCGCACCCTGATCGGTCACCGGCAACCGTGGCGCCGCGAGCAGGGCGGGCGAGTCTTTAACCTGATCGTCCGGCTCGCGACCGGGCTGCCGTTTTGGGACACGCAATGCGGTTTCAAGGCATTTCGGCTCGAAGTGTTCCGCCCGATCCTGGAGCGAGCGAAGACCGACGGATTCGGTTTCGACGTTGAGCTGCTTTACCTCGCGCAGAAAGCGAACCTAAGACTGCGTGAGATTCCAGTTCGCTGGAACCATTACGAAGGCAGCAAAGTCAGTGTCCTCCGCGACAGTGTCCGGATGGTGCGCGAAGTGGCGGAGATTCGTCTCTCGGCGGGGCGTGGTTCCGAGCGTCCGTAGTTACTACTTCTTGATAATCTCGGCGTTCTCGAGCATCGGGATGCCGCCGGTGCTGGCTAGCTTGCCTTTGAGGGTAATCGTTTTCCCCGCGTATTCAGCGAGCTGATCGTTCATCGGCTTGTGATCGCCAACGACGAGATAGGTTTTTCCTTCGCTCAGGATCGCGACGGGTCCGCCGCCTTTGATGCAGGTCGCGGCGCATTTCGCGTGTTTGTCACCGGAGGCGTTATGATCCGCGTAGCACATGAGGTCGACAATTTCGCCGGTCAGCGTCTTTTCGGCCGCGGCATCGAGTTTCTCTTTTTGCGGCTCTGCCGCAAACGCAAACGGCGACAGGAGGAGGCCGGCCGAGAAGGCGGCGACGACGGTGAATTTCAACCACTTCCAAGTCCGATCAGGTGAGTAGCGCATTGCGAAACGTCCGCCTGATTCGTTCTATTGCAAAGTATTGGTAATTCGAAAAGGAGCGAACGGACGGGTCGCGTTATTTGCCCTTCTCGATCAACTCCGCAAACTGCGAAAAGAAGTAGCTCGCGTCGTGCGGCCCGGGCGCGGCTTCCGGATGATATTGGACGCTGAAGACCGGCAGATCGCGATGTCGCATCCCCTCGACGGTCCCGTCATTAAGGTTTATGTGCGTCACTTCCATCTCTTTCGGCAACGAATCGGCATCGACCGCGAACCCGTGGTTCTGCGACGTGATCGCCACTTTCCCCGTGCGCAGGTCCTTCACCGGTTGATTACCGCCGCGATGACCGAATTTGAGCTTAAAAGTTTTTCCCCCGGCCGCGAATCCGAGGATCTGGTGGCCGAGACAAATTCCAAAGACCGGCTTTTTTCCTAACAAACCGCGGAGCGCTTCGTGCGCATACGGCACTGCTGATGGATCGCCTGGACCGTTCGAGAGAAAAACGCCGTCCGGGTTAAGCGCCAGTACTTCGTCGGCAGTCGTCGTCGCTGGAACAACCGTGACTGCGAATCCATTCTGGCGGAGCCGGCGCAGAATATTTTCCTTAATCCCGAAATCGTAGGCAACGATCCGATATCGCACCGCGGGCAACGCTTCGCGAACCACTTCTTGATTCGTTCCACTCGCGATCGCCCACCTCACACTCAGTTGATCGTCCGGGTCCCATTGATACGGAGCAGCCGTGGTGACTTCGCGGACGTAATCCATGCCAATAACGCCGTCGCCCTTATTCGCCTGCGCGACTGCCTCCTTCTCGGAGAGCGCTTCTGTTGTCAGGCACGCTTTCATCGCGCCGCGGGTCCGCAGGTGGCGGGTCAGGGCGCGGGTATCGATTCCCTGCGCCCCTGGGATGTTCCAGCGTTTCAGATAATCTTCGAGCGATAACTCCGAGCGCCAGCTGCTGGGGACCTCACTGAGTTCTTCAATCACGAAGCCACGGACGTGCGGCTCGTGGCTTTCCTGGTCGAGCGCATTCGTCCCGTAGTTTCCAATCAGCGGGTAGGTCATCGCGACGATCTGGCCGCGATACGACGGATCGGTCAGGACTTCCTGGTAACCCGTCATCGAGGTGTTGAAGCAGACCTCGCCGACGCGGGACCCGGGGGCGCCAAACGATTCGCCCTCGAAAATCCGGCCGTCTTCGAGAGCGAGAATTGCGCGCATGCTCGCGCAGTGTCCCGCTTACCGCGGAATTTTCAAATGCTGTGTGTGTTCTTCGCAATCTTGCGCTTGCTCGATCCCATTGCCTTTTCGATTGAGAGTAAGAAGAGAGCAGGAGGAAGGAAAGCCCGGGCTGCTTGCGCAACCCGGGCTTTAAAAATATTACCCCGCAAATGCCGTTTAGGTGGATCTCCCGTTCCCTTTCGGTAACGGGCGGACGACCGTCGCGCGCGCGTCTGACTTCCAATTAAGGCATGTCATCTTCGACTACGCGACCCAGCCTCCTTAGCTAATGAAATATCGGTTCGGGATTCACACCAGTAATCTCGAACACCGCAGGGTAAATTGGTCGAAAGTTCTCGGTTGAGAGTTGAGCGAAAAGCACTGGTTTCCATCCCAACCCTCAATGGAAAACTCCCGGCCACCTGTCAAAGAACTATTCCCGTAGTTCCACACCCAACTCCCGCTGCAATCGCTCGCGAATCTTCGCGTGGACCACGGTGATCTCTTCGTTTGTGAGTGTGCGAGTTTTGTCGCGGTACGTCAATGCATATGCCATTGATTTTTTTCCGGCACCGAAATTTTGTTCTTGTTGTCCGCTAAAAACATCGAACAACTCCACTCGCGCGAGGAGCGGTTCGTTCGCACTCGTGATCGTCGTCAGGATTTTTTCGTGCGGTAAATCTCCCGGCACGATCATCGCGATGTCGCGGGTGATGGCGGGAAATTTTTCAATCTCGCGGAACCTGGCTCGCTGCGCCGCCCCCGTCTGCCCATCGATGTTGAGCTCCGCGAACAAGACCGGTTGGGTAATCCCGAGCCCCGTCGTCCGCTCGGACGGGATCTGGCCCGCGAAACCGATGGCGCGATCGCCGGACGAAATTTCTACGGCGAGGGTGAGGTCGTGCCTTTCCGTTCGCTTAAAGGTTGCTCCCGGGATGATCTGCTCAATCACTCCTTTGAGATCGAAATAATCCAGCACCCGATCGTTCGATCGCCAATGCGCACCGGGGGCCACTTTTCCCCAGAGAATAAGCGCGAGATGACGCTCTTCTCTTGCGTCCGGAGCCATGAAGACGCGTCCGAGCTCGAAAATGGCGATACGCTCCGCACCCGCGAGGACGTTCCGCGAGAAAACATCGAGGAGCGACGGATAAAAACTGCCTCGCAAAGCGACGTGGTCCTCGTTTAGCGGATTCCGTAATTCGACCGCCTTCTCTGACGCGGCGGCCTTTCTCGTCACAAGTTTGGAAGTGCGCACCTCGCTGAGTCCGCGGCCCAGCAGGCGCGCGCGGAGGTTGGATTCAAAATCGTAGCTTCGATCGGCGTCGGACTCTGGCGTGAACCGGCTTCGATCGCGGACCGGCACATTCGCAATTCCAAAGACTCGCACGACTTCCTCGATCAAATCGACGTCGCGTTGCAAATCGAAGCGATGCCTGGGAATTCGCCACCTGTTTTGTTCGTCGTCCGTGCCGACCGCCTCCAGGCCAAAACGATGCAGAATTTCGTCCACCTGTTTTGCCGGGACCGGCGCGCCGATCAATTCCTCGACCTGTCGGTAGCGCAACCAAATATCTGACGGACGGGGCGGCAGCTTGCCGGCGCTTGCAATTTCCGGGAGCGGCCTGGCGCCGGCAATCTCCGCCATCATTTCCGCTGCGCGATTCGAGGCGGCCAAAACCATGCCCGGATCGACCCGCCGCTCGAACCGGTAACTGGCATCGCTCGGCAGATTAAGTCGGCGTGCGGTCCGGCGCACGCTCGCCGGGTCGAAGAAAGCGCTCTCGAGCAACAGCGTTGCGGTCGAATCGGTAACGCCGGTGTCTTCACCGCCCATAACGCCGGCGATTCCAACTGCGCGCGTGTCGTCCGCAATCACGAGATCCTGTTTGCCTAACGAGTAAGTCCTGCCATCGAGCGCGAGAAATTTCTCGCCGTCGTTGGCCAGCCGGACGTTGATCGCACCACTCAACTTGGCAGCATCGAAGGCATGGAGCGGCTGCCCGATCTCGAGCATCACGAAATTAGTCACGTCCACGATGTTGTTGATCGAGCGGAGGCCAACCGATTCCAACCGCGCCCGCAGCCAATCCGGGCTCGGGCCGACTTTGATGTTCTCGATCCGGCGCGCCGAGTAAAAGGGACAGTCGTTAGGCGCAGAGATGGTGATGCCTTTTTGTAGGGCAACCGCTGCGGTTGCCTTGATTGCCCCCGGCAACCGGAGCGGTTGCCCTACAATGGCAGAAATCTCTCGTGCTAATCCAAAATGGCTCAGCAGATCGCCGCGGTTCGGCGTGATCTCGACGTCGAGAATCGTGTCCTCCGGAAAGAGCGAGGCAATCGGTTCACCAAGTTTTGCCTCGGGCGAAAGGATTAAAAGACCGTCACTGTCCTGGGAAAGCCCGAGCTCGCTCGGGCTACAAAGCATTCCCTGCGACTCAACCCCGCGAAGCTTGCTCGGCTTGATCTTCAAATCGCCCACGAGGACCGCGCCGGGAAGCGCGAGCGGGACCTTGTCGCCGACCTTGTAATTCTTCGCTCCGCAAACGATCTGGCGTGGCTGTCCGCTGCCATCGTCTACCTGGCAGACGCTGAGTCGGTCGGCGTTTGGATGTTGAGCGGAAGCGTTGATTTGCGCGACCACTACGTTGTCGAAATTCGCGCCCCGCTTTTCGATCGCCTCGATCTCCATGCCGGCCATCGTGAGCAGATCCGCGAGCTCATCGACCTTCGCCGGCAGCTCTACGAATTCGCGAAGCCAGTTAACTGAGAATTTCATGCGAACTGCTTCAGGAACCGCAGATCGTTCGCGGCGAAATATCGAATGTCGGGAATATCGAAGAGGATCATGGCGAGCCGATCCATGCCGAGACCGAAAGCAAATCCGCTCCACTTTTGCGGGTCGTAGGCGTTGTCGCCACGGGCGCGGCTTACCTGCTCATAGACGGCGGGATGGACCATGCCGCACCCGCACATCTCCAGCCATTTCTCGCCGCCCTTGAGCGCCTTCGATTTCACATCGATCTCGAAGCTCGGCTCAGTGAACGGAAAATAGTGGGGGCGAAACCGGATCTGGGTATCCGCACCGAAAAGCTCACGGAGGATACGAGCACCGTCACCGACACCCCGCGGG
>JBJMXC010000099.1:0-7912 GCA_045809825.1 Chthoniobacterales bacterium
CGCCAGCAGCCGCGGCGCGCGCGCCGGTTTCGATTGTTTCTTTCCAGCCAAATCCGGGCTCGCGCAGATGAACATGAAGATCGATCAGGCCCGGCGCCACGATCAATCCGGTCGCGTCGATTTCGTTGATATCGGACTTCGGTCCGCCGATTTTGGAAACATCGGAAATCCGCCCCTCGACGATTGCGAGATCGCCGACTTCATCGCGCTTGTTTGCGGGATCAATGATCCGGCCGTTGCGAATGATCGTCGTCATGGCGTCGAGATTCCTCCGCACAAATAAAGGACCGCCATCCTGACAGCCACGCCGTTGGTCACCTGTTCGAGTACGACGCTTTGGGGGCCGTCGGCGAGCTCGCTGTCGATTTCTACCCCGCGGTTAATCGGACCCGGATGCATGATGAGACAATCCGGTTTCAACCGTTTTCCGCGCTCCTTCGTCAGGCCAAAAAGCCGGATGTATTCGCCGAGGCCGGGAAAATATTCCTTTCGTTGCCGCTCGTGTTGAATCCGGAGCAGGTTAATGACGTCGGCGCTCTGGAGGACTTCATCGATGCTGTGGGAAACGGTTACGCCAAGTTCCTCGAAGGCGCCCGGGACCAGCGTGCTCGGTCCGACCAGCGTCACGCGCGCGCCCAACTTGAGAAGCGCGAAAATGTTCGAGCGCGCGACCCGGCTGAAGAGGATGTCGCCAACAATGACGACATGGAGACCCGCGATTGAGCCCTTGCGCGACCGGATCGTATAGAGATCGAGCAGGGCCTGGGTTGGATGCTCGTGGGCGCCGTCACCGGCGTTGATCACGCTCGAGGTCAGCCGTTCCGCGAGGAACTGCGCCGCCCCGGATGAACTGTGCCGCAGGACAATCAGATCGGCATGGTTGGCTTCAAAAACCTTGGCGGTGTCCTTGAGCGTTTCGCCTTTGCTCAGGCTGGAAGAACTCGCCGAAATATTGATGACATCGGCGCTGAGACGGATCGCGGCAATCTCGAACGACGTTCGCGTCCGCGTGCTGGGTTCGACGAAAAAATTGATCAGGGTCTTGCCCCGGAGCGCCGGGACTTTTTTGATCTCGCGTGTGCCGACTTCCTTGAACGCGTCGGCCGTATCGAGGATGAACACAATCTCCTCCGCCGAGAGCTCGCGAATCCCGAGCAGATCCTTTCGTTGCCAGCGCAGGTCCGGCTTTGCCTCGGTCACAATTTCTCCTCCTTGATCAGCCAGACCGCGTCGGGCTCGTTGTCCACCTCATCAAGGCGGAGTCGGACGCGCTCACCGGGCGCCGTCGGCAGATTTTTCCCGACGTAATCGACCCGGATCGGCAATTCGCGGTGACCTCGATCGATTAACGCGGCCAATTGGATCCGGGCCGGCCGGCCGTAAGAGCTGATCGCGTCCATGGCGGCACGGGCGGTCCGGCCGGTGAAAAAAACGTCGTCAACAATGATGACGGTTTTGTTTTCGAGCGGCAGCGGCAGGGTCGAAACCTGGACGCGTGGCAGCTCCGGCCGCGTCCCGACGTCATCACGATGCATGGAGACATCGATCGCGCCAGTCGCCACTCGTTCTTTGCCTAACGACTGGATAATGTCAGCCAGCCGGCCCGCGATCGCGACGCCGCGTGACGGAATTCCCGCCAGGATAACGGCATCGAGGTCCGGATTGCGCTCGATGATTTCGTGCGCGACGCGGCGCAGGGCGCGATTGATCGCGGCTGCATCCATCACCGGGGCGGCGACGGATGGAGATGAAGTGGAAGGGTTCGGTTTCACTGGATTCCTTCGCGACCTCGCGGGATCGCATTAAAGGAAAGAGGCGGAATTAAGCGTTAGTCGTTTCGGCCCGGACCTCCTTCATTCGCTTGTTCCGCCAACTTGACCGATATTTCACGATCCAATCGAGGAGCGCCTTTTCGAAGCCGATGTCAGCGCCTGCTTTTTCGCTCTCGATCCACTTGTGTTTCAAAATTTCTTCGCGCTCGGCAAGGAATTCCTTGTAGAGCACCGAGTTCTTAACGAACCCGGATTGTTCGCCTGCGACCGCCGTCATCTGGGCACTCTCTTTCATATCCCTGGCGCGAGGTCAATAAAAACCACGTCGCCGCTGGTTAGGCGTAGCATCGGATATGCCTATTCAATTCTGTCAGCCCACAAGGCGACCGGCAGAAGAAGGAGGCTCGACAGAGTCTCGCCCTACCGAAGCGTTTCCCGGAGGCGGGCCGCGATTTTCATAAACTCCGCGCCGACGGGCGATCCGCTGTCTTCCGCCGTAATGGGCATGCCCCGGTCGCCGGATTCGCGGGTCGGAATATCGATCGGGATCTGCCCGAGCAGCGGCACACGGATTCGTTTCGCCTCCCGTTCGCCGCCTCCGGAACCAAAAATGTCGTAACGGTGGCCGTCACCCGGGCAAATAAAATAGCTCATGTTCTCGATGAGGCCGAGGACGTGGACATTGACCTTCTCGAACATCGTCGCCGCCTTCCGGGCATCGATGAGCGCGACTTCCTGCGGCGTCGTGACAATAATCGCCCCGGAGAGAGCGACCGTTTGGACAATCGTCAGTTGGATATCGCCGGTCCCCGGAGGCAAATCGAGGACGAGATAATCGAGCTCACCCCACTCGACCTGCCGGAGGAATTGCTGGGTATATCGCGTGACCATCGGTCCGCGCAAAATTGCCGGCGATGCGTCGTCCAGGAGAAAGCCCATCGACATCAGCTTCAAACCGTATTGCTCGATCGGGATGATCCGGTTGTCTTCGGTGGCCATCGGCCGGTCGCGGCTGCCAAACATGAGCGAAATGCTCGGGCCGTAGATGTCGCAATCGCACAGCCCGACGCGCGCTTCGGTTTTTTCCAACGCGACCGCCAGGTTCGCAGCGACGGTCGATTTGCCGACTCCGCCTTTGCCGCTCGCTACCGCAATGACGTGGCGAATCCCTTCGATCCGGGTCGCGCCCGCGCCCGCCGCTCCAGCCCCAGCGGGAGGTGCGTGGATATCGATCAAAACTTTCGCGCTGCGAATGCCGCCAACCCGCGCTAAGGCCGCTTCCGACTCCGTCTTAATCGCCTGCGGAATCGCCGGTTCGTTCGTGGCCAGCGCCATTTGAACCGTGACTGCACCGTCATCAATTCGTATCTCCTTAACGAGACCAAACGAGACGATGTCGCGGCTGAATCCAGGATACCTTACCTGCTTCAGCGCCTCCTTGATTTGCTCCTCGGTGACCGGCATGGGCGTGTAAGGTAACGCCCGCCGCGTGGGAGTAAACCAGCGCTTGCGAAATCGTGCCCCGAACTACG
Source organism: Chthoniobacterales bacterium (assembly GCA_045809825.1). Lineage (GTDB taxonomy): Bacteria > Verrucomicrobiota > Verrucomicrobiia > Chthoniobacterales > UBA10450 > AV80. Next base: position 3,305 of record JBJMXC010000099.1, read on the forward strand.
CCTGATTAGAAGTGTCTTCTTTGCACGCCCAAAAGACACTCATGCACACGGAGCCCATGGCGATTACAAAAGTCGATATTGTGAGCATGCGTTTGTCTTTAGCAACGGGCATGCCGATGGGTTTTTACCGGGTAAAGCGCCTCTTTGGCGCAAAATAGCGTCTATTTTTGCGACACTATTGTCGTGTTCAATAACGTGACAGCTTTATGGGACCAGCATCGCCTGCGACGCCACGCATTGCCATTTGTCCTGTCGCAAGGCCCAAACGTCGGTCCACCGAAAGGTGCGTTTGAAATCCTTGCCATCCTTTGATTTACCCGCCTCAATTGAAGTGCCGGTCGCGACCGCGAACTGGCCGTTGAACACGCGCACGTCTACTTTGCCGGTCTTCGTCGAGCTGTAGGCTTCGGTGTCCTTTTTTAGTTCAGCCAGGAGGTTGGCCTTGCTCATCAGCTTGCCCGTCGAGCTCACGCCGTGGAAATCCTCCGCAAGGTATGCTTGGGCAACCGATGAATCGTGCCGCATGACCGACGCTTCCCACTGGTTTTCCATCTCGCGGATTGTCGCCTCCGGCGTCGACTTCTTGACGGGGCTGACGGCAGCCGAGGCCGCCGACGGACTGGGGCTCGGGCTCGTTTTTGAAGGACCCGGGGACGAGGCCTTGGTTGGTGATGCGGAGGGTTCGGCTTTCGGTTTCGGTTTCGGCGTGGGCGACGTGGTTTTCTCTGTCGTAATCGAGACGCTTGGGTCGGACCGGCTTTTGTCGGCCTTGTCCGGAACGGTCTCCTCAGCCGGAGGGGAGGAGCTCACTTCCTGGGCGATGGCCGCCGGGAGGACCAGCGCGATGAGTGCAAAGGCGACGACAGATGTCTTCATGAGATCTCCTGTTGGTAAACCGGGTTAGCCCGAGGAATGCGGAAAAGCTCCTCTTTTGCCGGGCCGCGCATCGTGGGGCGCGCCGATGTGAGCGTCAAGACTGTTTTCCCATTCCCGTCTTCATTCGCAAGACCAGTGGCTATGATCGTGCTCTAGGCCTTGACTCGTGGTGTAGCATTGTCCCGCAAAGTTTTACCCGTGCGCCTCATCCCAATTATTCGAACCTTTACCGGTGCCGTTGCCGCGGCAGTGATCCTCGCTGGAATCATTGCGCGCCTCGATAGCGTGCCGGGGCCGTACGACGCGGACCTTGCGCTGACCCCATCCCCCGATCCCACTCTTTTGGCGGGTCCGGCGATCGGTTCGGACCCATCACTCGCGGTCGTTCCCGTTCACTGGGGAAATGTCGTCGCTGATTGTTTCAACACCGATACCGATCTGGATGCGCCGGTTATCCGCACGGACAACCCAGTCATTGTTGCCGCGACGAAAAAGGAATGGGAAATCGTCCGTAAACTAATCGAGGCGGGCGCTTCGGTTGAAAGCGCCGACGACACTGGCCTCACTCCGTTGATGGTCGCAGCGAAACAGGGGAATCTCGAGATGCTCCGCATGCTGCTCGACAAACAGGCACGCGTTGACTTCATGGATTTCGACGGTCGCACCGCGATCCATTACGCCATGACTGCCGGCAAGCTCGAAGTTGTGGATTTGCTTTTGTCCCTCACCGCGCGACTCGATCCAGCGTCGGCCGCGGCGCGCGAGCTTCTCTCCGCAGCCATGTCGAGCGGCGACATGCGAATTTTCCAATCTGTTCTCGAACGGCTCCCTGCGACGCTCGAGTGGACGTCGAACACCCGGCGCGCCCTCGAGACTGCGCTCGGTGCCGGCAACAGGGATCAGGTGCGCCTCCTCTTGACTAAACATCCTGCGCCGCCGACCCGCGACGGAGGCACCGTGCCCCTCATAGCGTGGGCGATCGTTAACGAGGACACTCCTCTTTTCCAAATGCTAATGAGCTGTGGGACCGATCCAAACACCACAATTCCGCGCACCGCCGAAAAGGAGTTCCTGGCGCAGTTGAAATCGAAATACCTGCGGCTCTACGTCCAGGAGGAGACCGGCGTTAATGTCCTGATGCTCGCGGCCGGTCTCGGAAAAGCCGATTACGTCCGCACGCTTCTCGACGCCGGGGCAGATCGGAATCGTTCCACTCCGCGAGAAAGAATGCTTCCCCTGTATTTCGCGGCCTGGACAGAAAACTGGCAGTGCGTTCAGATGCTCCTGGGTGGCGGGCCGGGACCGGATGAGCTCCGCGTCGAAATTTCTCTGGCGAAGCAACACATGGCGGTGATTAAGGCGGGCGAAACCGTTTTCACGAGCAAAGTTTCGACCGGACGGGATGGGTTCAGCACCAAGCCCGGTTACTACGTGATCACGGACAAGGACCGCGATCATCGCTCAACGATCTACAAATGCCCGATGCCTTATTTCATGCGCCTGAGCTGCCGCGATTTCGGGCTCCATGAAGGCGTGGTTCAGCCCTATCCTGCGTCCCACGGCTGCATTCGCCTCCCCGGCGACGCCGCGAAAAAACTTTTCGTCGACCTGCCCATCGGCACGGTTGTCAGCATTAATTAGTCGGCGAACTTCGCGCTTCGACTTTTTGGCGCGCCTGAAATAATCTTCAGGTGTTTCCGAAGCATGGACGAAACGCCTTCCATTTCCGAGCTGAGCGGCCTCCGCCACGAGTACGACGCGCACGGCCTTCGGCGCGCTGATCTTCATTCCGACCCGATCGAGCAATTCCGCGCCTGGTTCGCAGCCGCGCTTGCCGCCGAGATGCGCGATGTCAACGCCATGAGCCTGGCCACAGCAACTCCGGAGGGTAAACCGTCGGTGCGCATTGTCCTGCTCAAGGGAATGGATGAGCGGGGCTTCAGTTTCTTCACGAACTACGACAGCCAGAAAGGCCGCGAGCTCGACGCAAATCCGTTCGCTGCCCTCGTCTTTTATTGGGCAAAACTGGAGCGGCAGGTCCGAATCACGGGGCCGGTCGAGCGAACATCGCGCGAAGATTCAGCAGCCTATTTTCATTCGCGGCCCGTGGGCAGTCGGCTCGGCGCGTGGGTTTCGCGGCAGAGTGAAGTCGTCGATGCGCGTCAGGTGCTCGATGCGCGAATGGAAGCGATGCGCGAAAGGTTTCATAACACGGAGATCACGCTTCCACCCCATTGGGGGGGTTACCGCGTGAAACCGGAAACGGTGGAATTCTGGCAGGGCCGCCCCAACCGGTTGCATGATCGGTTTCGTTATTCCCGCCGTGGCGAACGGGCCTGGCAGATCGATCGTCTCGCTCCGTGATTGAGCGCGACGCGTCGCGGTCCCGCGGCTGGAACGACAATCCTCATCCTCGTTACTGGTGGCATCGGCTGCCCGGCGCAGACTTTGTCCCGCCGATCTACTCCGATCTTAGCGATTCCGAATGGTGCGTGTTTCGCGACTGGTACGCCGAAACCGATCGAAGCGGACCCATCGGTGAATGCGCGGTGCCGCTGATTTCATTGCTCCATGGGTTCGTGATGGGGAACCGGCTGGGACGAATCGTCCAGCTCGGGACTTGCGCAGGGTACTCGACGTTGCTCCTCGGCTGGATGCTTCGGCGGATGGGCGCGAGTCGCGGCTTGTTCAGCATCGATCTCGACCCGGCCATGTGCGAGCTAACTCGCTCCTGGATTCGCCGCGCCGACCTCGAGGACTTCGTTCAAATTGCTGAACGCAACTCGCTCGATCCGGGATCGCCGTCCGCGGCTCGGGACTATCTCGGAGGCGCTGCCGAACTGGTCATCGTTGATAGCTCGCATGAATACGCCGCGACCGTCGCCGAGCTTGACCTTTGGTATCCGGCGCTCGCCCCCGGCGGCATCATCGTTTTGCACGACGTCAGCCGGTTCGCGACCGAGTTCGACGTGACGAAGCAAGGCGGAGTCGGCCGCGCTTTTTCCGAGTGGCGCAAAGCGTACCCCGGTGTGGAAACATTTTGCCTGAACGGTGACGCACGATCAATGGACGGACCGCGGCCAGCCTACAAGGACGCGTGCGGCGTCGGGCTCATCCACAAACCGCATCATGGCTGATCCGCGAGTTGAGGTCGTTCGCGGTGACATCACTAAACTCGGCGTCGACGCCATCGTAAATGCGGCCAACACCACGCTGCTCGGCGGAGGCGGAGTTGATGGCGCCATTCATCGCGCGGCCGGCCCCGAATTACTTGCCGAATGTAAAACTCTCGGTGGTTGCCGGCCCGGCGAGGCGAAGATCACGCGCGGTCATTCATTACCGGCACGTTTTGTCATTCACACCGTCGGCCCGGTCTGGGCCGGCGGACATCGGGGCGAGCCCGAAACGTTGGCGAATTGTTATCGGAACTCGTTGCGGCTCGCCGTCGAGAACGACATCCACACAATCGCATTCCCCGCCATAAGCTGTGGCGCCTACCGATATCCCATCGACGACGCTGCCGGAATCGCCGTCGAAACCACGCACGAATTCCTCCGCCAAAATAACTGCATTTCCGAAGTCACCTTTGTTGTTTCGAACGACGAAGCCGAATCCGCTTACCAACGCCTTCTCGCCGGCTAGTTGAACATTGGACGTTGGACGTTCGGCATTGGACGTTGGATGTTCGGCATTGGACGTTTTCCCCCTTCATGCGCCGCGAAGACTTGCCTA
>JBJMXC010000100.1:0-12463 GCA_045809825.1 Chthoniobacterales bacterium
CACGCCGGATTGAGGTCCCTAATCCCCGCCGCCAATCGGGGTTTGTGACGACCATCGCGCGGCTCGATGCGAGCGCGCTCCGAATCGCTTCCTCGAGATTGCCGGCGACAACGACGACGGGATCGCACCCGCCTTCGACCGCTGCGCGGACCGCGCGTCCAACGAAAGTCTCGCCGCGAAACTTCAGCAGTTGTTTTGGCTGTCCCAGCCGCGACGATTCGCCCGCCGCGAGAATTATGGCGCCGATCCTGCGCATTCCACCATTGGCATAGATGCTGAACGCCGAACCACATTCCAACCATGGATAGGCACCTTGCGCTTGTGCAATGATTGGGTGCTGGCGCCGGCAAATGTCGCCTGGATTTCAGAGACCAGGGACAACGCAAGCTCCTCCGGCGTTTCCGCGCCGAGGTCGAGCCCGGCCGGTGCGAAAACTTCCGCATCGATAGTGACGCCGTCGTCGAGAACCGCATTCAGCAGCTGGTCGCGTCGCTGTCGAGGTCCGAGCAATCCAACGTATGGCAGATCCAATTTCAAGAGGTGGCGAAGCGCCGCGAAATCGCGCCCGTAATTGTGCGATTTCACGATCGCAGCGGTTCGGCTGTCGGCGTGGTTCGCGAGATCGGAGGCTTGTTCAATTTCGAGAACTTCCCACCCGAGGATCTCCGCGAAAGCGCGCAGGGCGACGCTGTCCGGGCCTTCACCAAAGACGAGGAGGCGAATAGCCGGCTCTATTTCCTGAGCGAACGCGGTGCCGGCAACCGCAGCCTCGTGTGGAACGATTTGCGTGCCTAGATCTTTATCCCCCGCGAAAGTCGTGACCACGTAGCTGTGGCGACGTTCCGAAAAATCGGCGGCAAGTCGATCAAGAAAATCCAGCCGCGCGGGTTCGACGAAAATGTCGATGCTGCCGTTGCAACCAAAGCGTCGCCGCGTGTCAAAATTCATCAGGACAGGATCTCCATCGCGGATCACTCCCACCGCGCATCGCACAACTTCTTCCTCGAGGCAGCCGCCGCTTAAAGAGCCCGCCGTCGTTCCGTCGTCGCAGATGAGCATCCGCGCGCCAGGCCTTCGATAACTCGAACCTCTTGCAGCGACCAGCGTGGCCAGCGCCAGCGGCTCGTCGCGATGCTTCTGGAAAGCGCGAACGATGTCCCGGATTTCCCTCACAGCTCAAATCAATTTGTCGGGTGTGATTGGCAAGTCGCGGATGCGTTTTCCGGTGGCGTGATAAACCGCGTTCGCAATCGCGGCGGCGATCCCGGTGATGCCAATTTCGCCCATGCCCCGCGCGCCGATCGGATTGAAATTGAAGTCAGGCTCACCGACGAAAGCAACATCGATCTCAGGCACATCGGCATTCGTCGGCACGTGGTAATCGGCTAGGTTTCGGATCACCGGCAGGCCCGTTGCCGGGTCGTAGGAAGTTTCCTCCATGAGCGCCATGCCGATGCCCATGACCACGCCGCCGAGAATCTGGCTGCGCGCGGTTTTGGCGGTCACGATCCGGCCGCAATTCATCACGCTCACTACCCGCGTCACCTGCACCCGCGGAAGGAGTGGATCGATCTTCACTTCGCAAAAATGCGCTCCCCACGACTGGAATGCGTGCGTTTTGCTTTGTTCCGGTTTCGTCTCTTTGCTTTCGGCTTCAATCGAATCGCGGCCGGCGCGTTTCAGGATGTCAGAGAAACTGTCGGATTTCGTCTGTTCGGTCACAATCCCGATCCGCCCCTCCCCGACCATCGCGATGTCGTCCAGCTTGGCGTTGTAGAGCGGCGATCGCGGATCTTTCACCGCCAATTCCGCCAAAGCCTGATGCACTAAAACAGCCGCCTCATGAATCGCGGTGCCGACAGTTCCGGTTGAATTCGATCCGCCCGCGACTGGGCCAAAAGGAAAGTCGGATTTGCCGAGCTCGAAGGTGACCTTCTCAAACGGAACGCCGAGTTGTTCCGAGGAAATCTGCGTGAAGGCTGTATAAGCGCCAGTCCCGAGATCGTGCGTCGCGCATTGCACAGTGGCGCTGTTGTCCGCGCGCAAAATGACTTTCGCGGCGGCGCTCATCTTATGCGCCGGGTATGTTGCCGTCGCCATTCCCCAGCCGACGAGCAGATCGCCGTCGCGCATGGAGCGCGGCTTGGGGTTGCGTTTCGACCAGCCGAACTTCTCGGCCCCGAGCTGATACGCTTCCTTGAGGTGCTTCGCGCTAAACGGAAGGTCTTTTGTCGGGTGTTTATCAGCGTGGTTTGCGAGACGCAATGCCACCGGGTCGAGCTTGAGCGCGACCGCGAGCTCGTCGAGCGCGCATTCGAGCGCGTAAGTGCCGGGACATTCGCCTGGTGCGCGCATGAAGGTCGGGGTCGAGACGTTGAGTGGGTAAACCGTTTCCTCGACCCAGATCGAGGGGCTTTCGTACATCATCCCGCTCGAGCGCGCGCCGCAAGATTCGGTGAACTCTCCGACCGGCGAAGTCAGGGTGTCGGTGACGTGTTGAACAGCCTGGAGCTTTCCGTCGCGCGTAGCCGCGAGCGCCATTCGCTGTCGCGTTGGCGTGCGATGGCCGGTCCCGACAAACATGTTCTTGCGCGGCACATGCAATTTTACCGGGACACCGGTGACTTTTGCCGCCATCGCCGCAAGCAGGACATGCATCCAGACCGCGCCTTTGCAGCCGAAAGCGCCGCCGACGAATGGACAGATAACGCGAACGTTTTCCGGCTCGAGGTCGAACGACCGGGCCAGGATATTCTGGACGCCTTTCACGAACTGGGTTGCGTCATACAGCGTCAGGTTTTTGTCGGATTCCCAATGCGCGATCGTGCCCGACATTTCAATCGGGTTATGCGTCTCGGTCGGGGTCGTGTAGGTCGCGTCGATTTTGACCAGGTTGCTGTCCTTGAGCGCCGCGGCCACGTCGCCCTTCTTCGTCTGGACGTTTTCGTCTTTGTTCTTTTTCGGCTTTTTCGCCTTCTCGATTGCCGCATCCATGGTCAGGACCGGCTCTTCCGGCGCATAACTGACTTTCACGAGGTTGGCGGCGTGTCGTGCCTGCTCGATGCTCTCCGCCACTACCAGAGCGACGTACTGGCCAGCGTAATGGACGCCATCGTCGCTGAACGGGAACCGTTCTTCGTTTCGGATTCCGTTGCTGCTGCCGCGGCTTTCTTTTTGGGGCGCAGCGTGAAACTTCGGCATATTCAGGTGCGTCAACACCGCCAGCACGCCGGGCATGGCCTGGGCCGCCTTGGTGTCGATCGCCGTGATTTTTCCACGCGCGATATTGCTCTCGACAGTCCAGCCATAAGCACATTTCGGCACTTCGAACTCGACCGAGTACTTCGCCGCCCCCGTCACTTTCAGACGGCCGTCCACCCTGCTTCGCGCTGGTCCTATGGTGGCGGCGCTCATGGGAGAAGTCCGGGGAGCGCACGCGTCTCGCGTGTTGGTTTTGGCGTCTCGCCAAAACGATCTTTCCGAAAAGGTTCGCGACGGCGAGACACCGTCGCCCAGACGCGAGACGCGTCCGCTCCCCGGAGTTCGCTACGGCGCGTTTTCATATCGGTAACGCCGATGTGGTCATCAACGCGCGAACAATCGTGCGTTTCGCCAACTCGATCTTGAATTCGTTGTGCGCGTACCCTTTCGCCGCGGCCAATTCCGCTTCAGCCGCCGCGCGGAATGCGTTTTCGTCCGCGTTTTTCCCGAGTAGTGCCTGTTCGGCTTTCTGCGCCCGCCACGGTTTGTGAGCGACACCACCCAGCGCGATTCGCACCGCGGTAATCTTTTTCGCCGGATCGAGCTCCACGGCAGCGGCCACACTGACGATCGCGAAGGCATAACTCGCGCGGTCGCGCACTTTCAGGTAATGCGACCGCGTCACGAAGGGCGCCGCCGGCAAATCGACGGCGATGATCAGCTCGTCGTCGCGCAGGTTCGTATCCACATTGGGTGTCGTACCTGGAAGCCGGTGAAAATCCGCGATCGGAATTTCGCGTTCGCCTTTCGGTCCCTGTACCCGCACTACCGCATCCAGGGCGGCCAGCGCCACGCTCATGTCACTCGGGTTCGTCGCGATGCATTGCTCGCTCTGCCCGAGAATGGCGTGAATCCGATTGTATCCAGTCAGCGCCCCGCAGCCGCTCCCCGGGCTACGCTTATTGCACTTGGGGAAGGCGGGATCGTAAAAATAATAACAGCGGGTCCGCTGCATGAGATTGCCGCCAACCGTTGCCATGTTCCGCAACTGCGGGCTCGCGCCGGCCAGGAGCGCCTGGCTCAGAACCGGGTAGCGCTCGTTGATCAGCGCGTGCTCCGCGACGTCCGAATTCCGCGCCAGCGCGCCGATCCGCACGCCTTTGCCATCCGGCAGCTCTTCGATTTGGGCCATCGGCAGGCGGTTGATGTCGATGAGTTGTTCGGGCGTCTCGACGCCCATCTTCATGAGGTCGATCAGGTTCGTTCCGCCCCCGAGAAATTTCGTGTGCGGCTTGGCCGCGATCCCGGTGACCGCCGCAGCCGCGTCATTCGCTCGCGAGTAAACAAACGGGTTCATATCTTCACCCAGCTTTCCCCTGTGCCTCTTTCACCGCGGCCACGATGTTTGGGTATGCCCCGCAACGACAAAGATTGCCGCTCATCCATTCCCTGATGTCGTTGTCCGATTGCGCGTGGCCCTCGGCGATGCAGGCAACTGCCGAACAAATCTGGCCCGGCGTGCAGTAACCACATTGAAAGCCGTCGTGTTCGAGGAACGCGGCCTGGACCGGATGAAGCTCGTCGCCTTTGGCCAGGCCCTCGATCGTGGTGATCTCGTCGCCTTCGTGCACGACCGCGAGGCTCAGGCAGGAATTCATCCGCCGTCCGTTCACAAGCACCGTGCAGGCGCCGCATTGTCCGTGGTCGCAGCCTTTCTTCGATCCCGTCAGTTTCAAATGTTCGCGGAGCGCGTCGAGCAGAGTAGTGCGCGGATCGACCTCGAGGGTATGTTCCTGGCCATTGATCTTAAGGGCGAATTTGGTGACAGCGGTCGCGATCGGCGATGGAGCCGCGCTCGTATCCGCGGCTTCGGCCGAACTCACACCAAGTAAAGTCGGTCCCAGGCTGAGCGCCGCGCCGGTTCCCGCAACTTGTTTTAAAAAATGACGGCGTGTAGCAGGGCTTCCGAATATCAGCAGGTCGTCCAAGCCGCCAGTCGGATCGATTGCCGCCAGCTCTGCCGGATCTAGCGGCGCGGAATCCTCCTCGTTCACCTTTTGAAATCGCTAACGGCGTCTTGCTTGGATGCGGCAGACCGAAGTTTCCAACTTAATGATTTTTCCGTGAAAATCCGTGTTCATCCGCGGCTCATTTCGGCATAGTCGCCCGATGGAAACTGATCGCCCCATCCAAACTACCGCGCGCGCCGCCGCGGAAGATATCCTCCGGATTATTTACGGTGACGACCTGGCCGGTTGCACCGTCAGTCTCGACCGTGTTACGGCAGTCATTGCCGCTGCTATCGCGGGCCACAATCAATTCGACCGCGCGATGAGGGATTTAAATGCGCAGGCCTACGAAGCGATTCGAATGCTTTCCACCCCGCCGCCGAACGGCTCGTCACTCCAGCCCGACGAATTGCGATCGCTCCTCGGCGATCGGCTGGACAAGATCCAAACCCTTGCCATTAAAGTGATCGCGGCGACCCAGCCGCAGCCGGGAATCGGCGCCGCGCCCGGCGCAGCCGGTGATTCTGCTTCACCCTGACGATGAAATTAATCCTGGCCACGATCGCAATTTCCTTTTGTCTGAGCAGTGGCTTTGCCGGTCAGCGCTTCGACGCCGCGGCCTGGCGCAATGTCCAGACCTACGATGTCCCGACCCTGCGGGATCAGGCGCCGTCGCTAATCGATCGAATTGTGGCGGTCCGCTTTCAGTGTCGAAGTCCGAAATTACGCCATCGCTTCCCAAGTTGGTACGAGGCGGCCCTTTGGCAGCACGATCCAAGGGAGAAAAAGGGTTTCGCGGCGGTCCGCGTCCTGGTGGCGAAGAACGACGTTCCAGCGTTCGAATCAATCACCTCTGACTTTAAATCGACCGCCGAAATTACCGTTTACGGCCGGGTGGAAAAAGATCCCGACAGTTACACCGCCTATTTCCATATCCTTGGTCGGAAGGTCACCATGGATGCTGCCGGCAACGCCACGATAGACTGGTGACGTTTCTGGTAGGGCGATACCCCGTCGAGCCGTCGCCGCAGTCTCCTTTCTTGTCAGGCCGACACTAGAGTGGCCGCGTGTTCGAGCAGATGTCGCTTCCGATTCTGTCACTCATCTTTTTGGCCGCCGGGGCGGTTGTTTGGATCGCGGGGATTTATGTCTCGAAAACGACAGACGTCCTCTCATCGCGTTTCGGCCTGGGCGAGGCGCTCGGCGGCGCCATTCTTCTCGCGATCGTGACGAATCTGCCGGAGATCGCGATCACGGCGAGCGGCGCGTTGCGAAACCAGCTCGACATCGCAACTGGAAATATCCTGGGAGGAGTCGCGATTCAGACCGTCGTGCTCGTACTTCTCGACGCTGCCGGGATGGGGAAGCGCGCCCCGCTCATCGGACACGCCGCATCGCTGGACCTCGTACTCGAAGCTCTCCTTGTTATCGTCATGCTGGCAATCACGGTCGCGGCACATCAGTTGCCGGATTCGTTGGTCTGGCATGGCATCACGCCGGACGGTCTTGTGATTTGTGGCGCGTGGGTCGCGGGTCTTTATCTCATCGGTCAAGCGCGGGGCAAGCTTCCCTGGCAAAGCCATGGCGATGCGCCGGGCGGACAGCGACGTCGAACCCGGCGGCAAAAGCAGGAAAAAGGTGCTGCGGCAAAATCGAGCACGCCCTGGGCGATTACCATTTTCCTGATCGCTGCCGGGGCGACGCTGGTCGCGGGCGTCGCCCTCCAGCAAACCAGTGAGGGGATTGCGAAACAACTTGGCCTCAGCGGCGTTGTGTTCGGCGCGACGATCCTGGCGGCGGTGACCGCATTGCCGGAAATCTCGACCGGCTTGGCCGCGGTGAAACTGGGCGATTACAAACTCGCGGTCAGCGACATTTTCGGCGGGAACGCTTTTTTGCCGGTCATCTTCATCGTTGCAACCCTGATCTCGGGCAAAGCGGTTCTGCCGCGCGCGACGAAAGCAGACATGTATCTGACGGTGCTCGGGATGTTGCTGACGGCCGTTTACATTTACGCCCTGATTTTTCGGCCCCGCCGGCAGATTGCGCGAATGGGGATCGATTCGTTGGTTGTGCTCATCCTTTACGTGATCGGCATCGCAGGCCTGTTAGCGATCAAGTAGTTCCGGGGAGCGCACGCGTCTCGCGGGTGGCCATCGTGTCTGGTATCGCGAACTTTTCGAAAAGTTTGTTTCGGCGAGGCGCCGAAACCAAAACGCTGGGCGCGTGCGCTCCCCGGAGTTTACCGCTACGCTCAAGACCATGAGAACACTGATTCAATCTCTCGTGTTTTTTTTGATTGCCGCTTCACCGCTTGCGAGCGCCGCCGAATATCCGGCGCCCACCGAAGGCGATTACGTCATCCGCGATTTCAAATTCACTTCGGGCGAAACATTACCAGAGCTTAAACTCCACTACCGGACGATCGGCAAATCCGAGAAGGACGAAAAAGGTACCGTCCGCAACGCTGTCCTGATCACGCATGGAACAACCGGCAGCGGCGCGCAGTTTATTCGCCCAGAATTCGCCGGCGAGCTTTTCGGGGCGGGCCAACCACTCGACGCGACGAAATTCTTCATCGTCCTGCCGGACGGAATCGGCCACGGCAAATCGAGCAAGCCCAGCGATGGGATGCACGCGAAGTTTCCGCGTTATGGCTACGAGGACATGGTGGAGGCCCAGTTTCGTTTGCTGACGGATGGGCTCGGCGTAAACCACGCGCGTCTCATCATGGGAACGTCGATGGGCGGAATGCACACCTGGCTGTGGGGGTCGCGGCACCCCGATTTCATGGACGCGCTCATGCCGCTGGCCAGCGTGCCGGGACAGATTTCCGGACGGAACCGCGCCTGGCGGCGAATGGTGATCGACGCAATCCGAAACGATCCGGAATGGAAAGGGGGCGATTATACCGCGCAGCCTCAAAGCCTGCGGACCGCTGCGCAAATGCTCTGGCTCATGAGCAGCAACCCGGTGTTGCGCCAGAAAGACTCGCCGACCCTTGCGAAAACGGACGAGGCATTGGACAAATTCGTCGCCGACTACATCAAAACCGGGGACGCGAATGACATGCTTTATGCGCTGGAAGCTTCCCACGATTACGATCCCGCTCCCGGTTTGGAAAAGATCCGCGCCCCGCTCCTTGCCATCAATTCGGCGGATGACCTGATCAACCCGCCGGAGCTCGGGATTCTCGAACGCGAAATCAAGCGGGTACCGAAGGGACGTGCGGTGGTAATTCCATTCAGCGACAAGACCCGCGGCCACGGGAGTCACACGATTGCCGCATTGTGGAAGAGCGAACTCGAGCGGTTGCTGAAGGAATCGGCGAAGTAGCGTCATGCTCCGCGACGCCGAAAAATTCCTGCACGAGCAAATCCCGATCACGCGCGCGATGGGTTTGCGCGTGATGGCCAATGCTGACGACGCATTCACGGTCGAGGCGCCGGTCGCGCTCAATTCGAATCATCTGCGGACAGCGTTTGGCGGAAGCATCAATGCCGTGGCTACGCTCGCCGGTTACGGATTTCTCTGGCTCGAGATGAAAGACACCGCCGCCCATGTAGTCGTCGCGGAAAGTTCGATTCGATTTCTCCGGCCGGTCCGCGAGACGATCAGGGCGACCTGCCTGGCGCCGGCCGCGGATGAGCTGGCCGCATTCCATCGTCGCTTCAGAGAGAAGGGGAAAGCGCGGATCAACCTTCGGGTTAATGTGATCGAAAGCGGCGAAACAGCGGCGGAATTCGAAGGATCGTTTGTCGCACGATTGGCCTAGACGTCCTAGGGATGCAGCGCGAGCATCCCGGTATGATTACCGGCGCTCACTCCATCATCTACAGCAAGGATCCCGAAGCGGATCGCAACTTTTTCCGGGACGTTCTCCAGTTAACCAAGGTCGATGTCGGCCAAGGTTGGTTGATCTTCGGTTTGCCGCCAGCGGAAGTGGCCGTTCATCCGGGAGAGAAGAACGACGAACATGAGTTCTATCTAATGGTGGACGACGTAAATGGATTCATCGCCGAGATGAAAGCGAAGAAGATTACATGCGGCGAGGTTCAGGATATGGGGTGGGGCGTGCTAACTCAGTTGAGTCTCCCCGGCGGAGGAAAGGTCGGCGTTTATCAACCGCGCCATGCCAGGCCAGAGCCGATGTAGGAATGGAACTTCCTGCTCATGGTCTTGAGTCTGATCATGCTGCTTTTGTGCATCTGCGTTGCTTATACGATCAGGAGCAGGAGGAGAACCGGCCCTATCGGCCGGGTTCTTTTTTCTCCAGCTTCATCGCGCAGGAGTTCATGCAATAACGCAAACCCGTCGGTTCGGGGCCGTCGGGAAAAACGTGGCCGAGATGGCCGCCGCATTTGGCGCACAGCACTTCAGTCCGCGCCATTCCGAACTTCCGGTCGGTCTCCGTCGCGACGGAATCCTTCGCCAGCGGTTGATAGAAACTGGGCCAGCCACTGCCGGACTCATACTTTGTCTCCGAGCTGAAAAGCGGATTACCGCATCCGGCGCAGCGATACATGCCGGAATCATGAGCATCGGCGTATTCGCCGGTAAACGGACGTTCCGTACCTTTCTCGCGCAACACGCGGTACTGCTCCGGCGTCAGACTTTGACGCCATTCCTCGTCGCTCTTTTCGATTTTGTCGCTCATTTCTCGATCCTCACTGTAACCAACCGCCGACTGCCTGGATTACGTCCATCCTTCCCGCAGGCGTGATCCAGGCGACGACGGCATTGCGCGGATCCACCGTGCTTTTTGTTGCGGCCGCGGGGAGCCGCAACTCTTTCGTGCCCGCCTTCAACGTCTCGTTCGCCAGGCCGAGCACGACGAAATCGTGGACTAGCTTTCGCCCCTGGTTCTCACCCGCAGCTACATCAGCGCCCATTCCGAATCCAAGCCGCGCGAGGTGAATCTCATAGTGGCCGGCGGCCGCGTCCGCGCTCTTGAAAGTCGCGCTGACCTGCTCGCCGCTGATTTTCAACCTCAGTATGCCCGCTGAGTCTGTAGCCACCGGAGGCAAGGGACCGTAATGCCATTCGTTTCCATTCAGCACGAATGCGGGTGTGTAGACGCTATCCTTTTTCCAATGCACAGAATAATCGGCCTGCCGCTCGGTCCAGACTTTGGACGCGAACGGATCGTGCCATCCGAGGTGGTCCCAATAATCAACGTGGAATGCAATCGGCACGATATCCTGCCAGAGCCGCGGATGGTTCTTGAGTCCGTTCATCCATTCGTCCGCCGGCGGACAACTGCTGCAACCTTCCGAGGTAAACAGCTCGATCAAATGTGCCCGCGTCGGTTTGCTTTCCAGAACGGTCTCACCCCCTTGGGCCGGGCCGATCCAGCCCAATAGGAGAACGACCAACGCCAATCGAATCACATTCACACTTTACGGCGCGATGATTGATTGCGCGAGTTTGGCGATCAGCCCGCAAACAATGACGAGGAAGAAAACGCGGACGAACCGGCTGCCCTTGGCGATGGCGAGGCGAGCGCCAATCGTGGCGCCGAGGATACTGCAGAGCGCCATCGGGATCGCGTAGGCGTAAATAATGTGGCCGGTCCAGCCGAAGTAGAGAATGGACGCAAGGTTGGTCGCGAGGTTGATCACTTTTGATGAGGCGGACGCGGCGAGAAAATCGAATCCGAAGACGCCGACGAAAAGAAAGATGAGAAAGCTGCCGGCTCCGGGACCAAAAAACCCGTCGTAAAAGCCAAGGGCTGCGCCAACCAGGATACCGAGCAATTGCGCCTTCTTCGGCGGATGTTTCGGCTGATGAATGATGCCGAGGTCCTTGACGAAAAAAACGTAGATCGCGACGACGACGAGAAGGATGAGGACGATGGGCCGCATCAGGGCAGGGTTGAGGAGCGCGACGGTGCGCGAGCCGAGAAATGAAAAAACAAAGGCAGTAACGGCAGCCGGGAGGATTGTCGGCCAATCGAAAACGACGTGCCGCGCGTAGCGTGGCACAGCGATCGTTGTCCCGGCACAAGACGCGAACTTGTTCGTTCCGAGAATGGTCGCGATGGGAAGGCCGGGCAGGACGATGAGCATGGCCGGCAACTGGATCAGGCCGCCGCCCCCGACGACCGAGTCGATGAGGCCGGCGAGAAACGATGAGAGGCAAATGAGGAAGAGAACCATGGTGGATCGCGCGCTCCGCCGCGCGCTAGTCGAAGAGAGAAAACCGTGATCTCAACATCGAGCGACGGAGCGCTCGATCCACCTAAAGTCGCGCGCGCTGCAATCGCAACGCGTTTCCGATCACCGAGACTGAACTCAAGCTCATGGCGGCGCCGGCGATGACCGGACTGAGCAGCCAGCCAAACAATGGGTAGAGCAGCCCGGCGGCGAGCGGAATGCCGATAACATTATAGATCAACGCGAAGAACAGGTTCTGGCGAATGTTGCGCATGACGGCGCGGCTCAGGCGAATGGCGTGGACGATGCCGTTGAGGTCGCCTTTGACCAGCGTGATTCCCGCGCTTTCCATCGCGACGTCCGTGCCAGTCCCCATGGCGATGCCGACATCGGCGGCGGCCAGCGCGGGCGCGTCGTTAATCCCGTCGCCAGCCATGGCCACAGTCGAGCCAGCCCGACGCAACGCTTCCACGCGGGCCTGTTTGTCCTGGGGCGCGACGCCCGCTTCGACGCGTTCGATCGAAAGTTTTCCGGCAACGGCACGCGCGGTCCGTTGGTTGTCCCCGGTCATCATGACCAGATTGAGCCCAAGTTGTTTTAGTTCGGCGACCGCGGTCGGACTTGAATCTTTGATCGGGTCGGCGACGGCAATGATTCCGGCGGCGCGATTGTTGATCGCGATGAAGATCACGGTATTACCCTCGGTTTGAAGAGCGGTTGCTTGATCTACCAACGAGGAGGGCACTTCACCGGTTCCTCCAAGATTGGTTCGAACAAAATCGAGCTGGCCAACAACGGCGGGGCCGGCATCGGTTTGGGCAATGACACCGCCGCCGGTGGTAGAAGAGAAGTTGCGGATATTCCCGAGGCTGAGCTTTCGCTCGCGCGCGGCCGAGACGATTGCCTCCGCGAGCGGATGTTCGCTTTGTTGTTCGATCGAAGCCGCGGCTGAGAGTAATTCCTCCTCGGTGAAACTCTCCACGGCGGTGATTTTGGTCACGCTCGGTTTCCCTTTTGTCAGCGTCCCCGTCTTGTCGACGATTAGCGTCGTGACTTTCTCTAGTTGTTCGAGAGCAGCTGCGTTCTTAACGAGGATCC
>JBJMXC010000101.1:0-5748 GCA_045809825.1 Chthoniobacterales bacterium
ACCCGGCGCTGGTCATGCTCCTTATTCCGTTCAACAACCTCGTGCTCTACCCCGCGCTTCGCAAAATCGGTTACGAAGTCACCGCCCTCCGCCGCATGACGGCCGGTATCGCGTTTTCTGGCGTCGCGTGGATCGTCGTCGGCCTGATGCAGGTCGTATTGGACCGCGGTTCTGTCTTCACGATCACATGGCAAGTCTTGCCCTACGCATTTCTTACCTTTGGCGAAGTGCTCGTCTCAGCGACGGGGCTGGAGTTCGCCTACAGCCAGGCGCCGCCGGCAATGAAGGGCGCGATCATGGCGTTTTGGAATCTCTCGGTCACAATCGGCAACCTTTGGGTCCTGGTCGTAAACGCCGGTGTTCAGAACCAGGGCGTCATCGATTTCATCAAATCAAGCGGCTTCGGACTGACTGCGTTCCAAATGTTCTTTTTCGCCCTCTTCGCGTTCGCGGCCGCGCTGATCTTTGGTTTGGTGGCGCGGCGTTATCCCGTCGCGGATCATTATCGAAAAGCCTAACGAGCCGGCACGATCAGCTCGGATGTGTAGACAGATCCGGCCGGGGTGAGGTGGCTGGAGTTCAGACAAAACGATTCGACGCGCATCATGCCGGCATCGAATTCGGCGTGCGATTTTAGGAACGGACGAATCGTTTGCGGCGAAACGTCACGGCATCGAGCGAGCGTAACGTGCGGATGAAACGAACGCAGGTCCGGTTCGAGGCCGGCGGCGAGGACCGCTTCCTGGACCCGTTTGTGCAGTTGAAATAAGTGCGGGTGGGCAGTGCCCACCCCGATCCAGATAATTTTTGGCCAGCCTTTGCTCGGGAATGTTCCGAGACCGACAAAAGGGAGAAAGAACGATTTCCATGAGATGTCCCTGAGTTTTTCTGAGAGCGTTTGCTGGGTTTCAGGCGCGACATTCCCAAGAAAGCCCAGAGTGAGGTGCATCTGACGGGGCTCGAGCCAATGCACGCCGGGCAGATCCGGATCGAGTTTCACCAGGAGATCGGTGACTGATTCGGGCAGGTCGATGCTTACGAAAAGGCGCTTCGCGCTCATGCGGAAATGGTAGGACGAGACTCTGTCGAGCCGCAAACGATTGTGGTGCTTACACGGGCGGCTCGACAGAGTCTCGCCCTATCAAACATCGCTAAACGCCGACGGCGATATCTTCGGTCGATCGATCCTTGGCCGGCTTCTTAACGCAGAATGCGAAGACGGCGCCGATCAAACAAAGAAAGGCACCGGCCAGAAACGGCGTGTAGCCGTATTGCCCGATTGCTTTGTGCGTATCAAAGGTCAGGAGCCAGCCACCGAGAAGCGGACCGAGCAACCGCGCCGAACTGCCGGCCGATTGGAGGACGCCGAGGGCGCGGCCCTGCCAACTTTGCTCGACCATTTGGGATGCCAGGCCGCTCAACGGCGGACTTGCACAGCCGCTACCGGCGGAGAGTCCCGCGCAGACGAGAAGAAGAAACCCGAGGCTGTGGCTCATGGGCAACAACGCCAGCGAGACCGCGGTTAGAATCATTCCGGCCCGCGCGAGGGCGACTTCGCCAAACATTTTGATCAAGCGGCCAATGAGCCCGCCCTGGACGATCACGCTCACAATCCCGACGAACCCAAACAGGTAACCGTTGGCCTGGGCATCGTAGCCGAACCGCCTTTCCGTAAATAAAGCGAATAGCGTCGTCATTATGGAGAAGCCCACAATCAGGAAAAAATACGTGCCGAGGACGATCGCGAACATCGCGCCGCGACCGTGACGGAAAACTTCAATCATGCCGGCTTCTTCGCGAGGACGGGCGCGATGCTCTCGCGAGAGGCTCTCGGGAAGGATCAAATAAACGAGCGCCGCATTGAGGACTGCCAGTCCGGCGGAAAAGAAAAACGGAGCGCTGTAGGAAATGCGGCTCATCAGGCCGCCGATGAGTGGACCGAAGGTAAACCCGAGACCAAAGGCGGCGCCGATCATTCCCATGGCCCGCGAACGTTTTTCCGGCGCAGTGACGTCGGCGATATAAGCCTGGGGAATTGCGATGTTGCCGCCGGTAATGCCGGCGAGAATGCGCGCGACGAAAAGCAAAGTGAGCGAATGGGCCATGCCCATGAGCGTGAAGCCGATGGCGGTTCCAACGATGCTGATGAACAGAACGGGGCGGCGGCCGAAACGGTCGGAGAGTTTGCCGAGAATCGGGGTAAAGATGATCTGCATCCCGGAGTAGATGCCGGTGAGCCAGCCGATGGCGATTGGCGAGGCGTGAAAATGCTCGGCGTAAAGCGGCAGGATCGGGATGACAATGCCGAACCCGATCAGGTCGATGAAGACCGTAAGGAAGAGGACGAAGAGCGGTGAACGTTGACGAGGCATTGGGGAAAGTGACGAGTGACGTGTGACGAGTGACAAGTGGGAATTAACTGAGCGCGACGAATTGGATTTCTCCAACTCGTCACTTTCTTACCCGTGCTTACGGTTGAATCGCGCCACCTCGCGTTCTGTCTCGCGATCCGTCGCGCGCTTTTTCAAATCGGCGCGTTTGTCGTGGGCGACTTTCCCCTGGGCAACGCCAATCTCAGATTTCAGCTTCCCGTTTTTCCAATAGAGACTGAGCACCACGAGGGCGCGTCCCGCGATCGCAGTCAGGCCATAAAGTTTGTCGATCTCCTGGCGATGGAGAAGAAGTTTACGGACGCGCTTTGCCGGGGGAATCTCATGGCTGGCGCGTTCGTAGGGCTGGATGTCCGCGTTGTAAAGAAAGGCCTCGCCTTTTTCGATCCGGACAAAGGCGTCGCTAATGTTCGCTTTCCCGGCGCGGATTGATTTCACCTCGCTGCCCTTGAGCTCGATGCCAGCTTCGTAGCGTTCGAGGATATGGAAATCGCGGAGCGCTTTCCGATTGAGGATCGTCTCGGTCGCCATGATTGATTCGTGGACACTACTCGGGTCCGCGACCGAACGAAACTAAAGGCGAATAGCCTGGATTACGACGCCGCGCCGTCGGCCGGAGGCTCCGGGGTCAGCTCGTAGGTCAGCTTGCCGGCAATGATTTCGCGAAGCGCAATGTCGGTGAGGGAGGAGCGGGGAGTGGCCTCGACGAGCGGACGATGGCCCAACCCCAGCTGGCGGACCCGCCGGGAAACGACGTTAATCAGCAGTTGCTGATTCGGGATCACTTGAGCTGCTTCTTGCAGGAGTTGAGTGGTCATATTGCGCAAGGAACCGACGGGGCGGATGGCCTCGGCGGGAAACTGAAGAATGCTCGGCGTGCTGGCAGAAACAACGGGTGGGATGACATTTGAGGCTAGCATCGACAGGCAAAAGAGAATGTTGACTTTGCGAGCGAGGGCACTCGCTGTCAACCGATTTTGTTCCCGGATCTCGCCGAATAGCGGATGGCTATTTGTTGCCCTTCGGGATCGACACGGTCACGCTCTTCGTGCTCGCATTGCCGGAGGCGTCCGTTGCCTGGACCACATTCGTGTAGACGCGCCCGTTGCCATTACCGTTTCGCTCCGACTGGACGTTGAGAGTGAGGTCGCCGGTAATTTCATATTGCCCCGTGCCTGGCTCGTTGCTGGTAACGGAGATGATTTTCGATTTCGGGTTCCGGTCGCAGATGTCGATGGCCGGCGCGGAAATCGTAACCGGCACCATTTTGTGATTCGGCGGGGAAAACAGGTTTGGACTGGCGCTGATGCTGGTGATCGTCGGCGGCGTGGTATCGCGGACCGTCACAGACGTGGACTGAACGACCAGATCCGATTCACCGTCGTTCACCACGACCTTCACGTCCGTGGGCCCGTCGGGAAAAATCGCCGTGTAGGTTGCCCGTCCGGCGCTGGTCGGCTTGGCGGCTGGGATGACGTCGGTTTGTTTTATCTCGTTATTCACGAGCCATTGAATCACGAGCGCGTGACCTTTGCTGTCGCTGAGTTGCGCGGAAATGGTGGCGCTGGCGCCCTGGTAAGAAGTGCACTCGACGGTTTGCGCCGGCGTCAGGAAATCGATTTTCGGGAAATGCGGCGGTTCCGCCTCATACGCACCAATGTCGAGAAGGCCGTTATCAAGACGAATATGACCGCGCTGGTCCGTCGACATCGGAGGAGCGAACGCATTCGGATTAAAGGCCGGATCGCCGTGATCAATCGCGAGGCTCCGGGGAAGAAGGGCCATGGTTGCGGTTGGTCCACCGTTGTCCTGGAGTGGGCCGAGAAGGGGATCGACGTTGATGAAATCGTTCGACGTTGTCCCGGTGTTGCCGTCGGTATTGCCGATGAGGTTGAAACCGCGGCTCGTGAACGTGCCGAAGACATCGGGCCCGGCCGGCGCGGCGTTGCGGGCAATGATGGTGTTTGCAGTGCTGACCGAAGCCCCGTCGTTGCCTTCATTGAAAATACCGCCACCCATCGAGGATTCACCTGCGGCGTTTCCTGCGACGGTCGCATTGTCGAGGATCACGATCCCATCATTGTAGATGCCGCCGCCGCGGCTCTGTCCGCCTGAAACGTTGTTCGCGATGGTGCTGTTCTGAATTCTTAGGGTACCCCAATTCCAGATCCCACCGCCCTGGGCTTGGAATCCGGATCCCACTTTGTTGTTCGCGACCAGGGAATCCCGGATGATCGTGTCGCCGATGAAGAGCGCTCCGCCTTCCCCGCCATCCCCGGTCGAGTTACCGGAAAAAATGCAACCGGTAATGACCGTGAGGTATTCGTTGTAAAGCGCGCCGGCGATGCCGTTGGTCGGGATGCTGTTGCCGGTGAAATTACAACGCAAAAGCGTCAGCGGTCCGTCGGCATAAATGGCGCCTCCATCATGCGCGGAGTTCTCAGCGAAAGTGCAATCGGTCATTGTCACTGGGATGGTTCTTGAACCAGAAAGGGCGCCCCCCGTGCCAAAACCGCTGGCGGTATTGCGCAGGAATTTGCAGTTAGTGAGCTCGAGGGGAGAACCAGGATAATAGATTGCTCCGCCGACCCCATTCGGCGCGGAGTTATCTATAAAATTGCATCCGACGACCCTCGCGCTTGAGAACAACACAAACAGAGCCGCTCCGTTTCCTAATCCATTCTTAAGAGTGAGCCCGGTGAGCGTAAGCGGAGCTGTCGCGGAAAAAATGCGAACGCCATTGCCCCCGCTGATCGCAAGCTGGTCTGCGCCAGGGCCATCGATTCTGAGAGGTCTCGTCACCTTGAGGCCGCTCGCGAGCAGGATAACCTGGCCGTTCAGCGAGGGATCGAACTGGATCACATCGTCGGAAGCGGCGGCGGCGATCGTCTCACGCAACGAGCCGCCGCCCGTATCCGCACTACTTGTTACGATAAGAGTGCTGGCAAAACTCGAGACGCATGAAAGCGCGCCTGCTAAGACGCAGAGGAATGCTTTCATGCGCGATTTACTAACGGATGTCTTCGACGTAGCTGACGATGCGGTAATCGACAGCATCGCCTTCGGTGTCCAGGGCGCGGTCGTAATGCCAGCTGGTGTTGCCGTTTCCGTAGAAAGTTTTGCAAACCATCGCCCCGATCAGGTCCGGATTGCCGGTTAGGACCACGTCGGCGCTGGGGGCGTAGAAGGTAGCGGCGAAGTCCCCGGGCGGCGCGATGTGGATAAACTGGGTTACGCTCGGATCGGGATCGCCATTCGCCTTAAGCGGACTGATTGAATAATACTGAAGGTTTGCGGCGAGATTACTCTCGTTGTCGACGTCGCGAGCCTTGATGTCGATATTCCCATTCACGAAGAC
>JBJMXC010000102.1:0-27957 GCA_045809825.1 Chthoniobacterales bacterium
ATATTTCTCGGCCGCGAAAAGCGACAGAACAGAGTCGTTTAGGAGGCCGACTGAGTAGCGAGTCTCGACTTCGGAGTTCGAAGGAATCGCAACCACGGCCATCAAGAACCTGATGTAATTAAGGTTATTGAAGGAACTGTAGTAAGACGTGCCGTAGTAACCAAACACGAGCGCGTCATTAAGCGACGGAAGCACGCCAGGACTGGAGGATCGAATCTTGGTAATCCGATAAAAAGCAGTGTTATCCTCGGCCTTGATGTCATGCAACGCATCGACCGTTGCGTCGTTGTACCCCGCCCTGACCGCCAGGTCCGCTTTCGTGACGAACTTTCGGTCTGCGACTGTGCGATGATCGAGAAGAGCCAGTTCGATGACAGTCAGAAGGATGACCATAAACGCGGCCGGGCGCCGCCGTTTCAGCAAATCCCCGGCAACGAGAAGGACGGCGTAGATCACCAGGAAAATCACGGTCGTGTTCTTCAGGTCTGGTACGAGCCGCTGCTGCAATTCCGGCAGCGGCAAATAGAGGAAGCCAACCGCCCCGGCTGTGGTAGCGATGAGCAACCAGAGGCTTATGGCCTTGCCGTCTGAATACCGGGCGAAAGCAACGACGCTCAAGCTCACGATCCCAAGAATAGAGAAAAGGGAGAGCGTTCGGTAGTAGTCACCATGGAAAAGCCAGAATAAGTATCGGGACCACGGCAGGAGTGTAGTTATCACAACCGCGCCGAGGAAAAGGCCGCGAACAAGTTTCTCGCGAAAGGTTGCGCGGACGAACGCCTGGGGAAGAAGGACAACGCAGACAATCCCACAGTAAGTTAGCGGTGCCTCAAGGTAGTTCCCCCAACCGCGGAAGGCCTCGGCCGTTCCGACAAGGTCGTTGCCGAAAATACGAACTGCGGCCGTTATGTAATGCAATGACGACTCCAGCTTGAAAATAGGAAAGGAGGCGAGGGGATTAACCATTGAACTTGGGCCTGACCCTCTCGGGCTATTCAAGGCGAAGTACAGGTTTGGCAGGGTATAAAAAGCACCGAGACCTACCCCAACGCACGCAGCCAGTCCGAGCCACATCGCCCCGCGAAAAATCAGGCGCAGCCGCCAGCCGTGTTGAAGAAACAGCCGCGCCGGCACATAGAGCACAAGAAAGAGGGCGCAAAGATAAAGGTGAAAAGCATCAATAAAGCCGACCGCTGCCACGGGCCACGCCACCAAATGCCAGGTGCCGCGCCTGATAGCGAGCTCCAGGGCAAAGAGGATCGCGGTAAAGCAGACCACCTCGTCGGCGAACGGGTACCAGCAGGCGCCCGCGCACATGTAAGCCGAGAAGGCTAGCAGGAACGAACCCAGGAGCGCCGCCGCGACGTTTAGCCCGCGCAATTCCAAGAAACGAAAGAAGAAGAACCCACCCAGCAAGAGCTTCGCGAGATGTTGAAAAATCAGCGCATGCGCAATCATCTGCCGCGGTAACCAGGAGACGGGTTCCAGAATAAGGTAACCAGCCAGATAGTAGAGGTCCTGACCCATTCCGAGACAGAACGACCACGACGGGAAGCCTTCGAGCCGAAGGTAATCGGACAAGTGAACGAATGAAGGATAATAGTCGTTGATCGAATCGCTTCCGCTGTCGTTGTAGAGAAGGAGCCCATTGCCGAAGAGAAAGTCGCGAAAGACGATGGCAGCGACGACCAACAACCCACCGGCCACGATTGCTGAAACTGGCCAGCTTAGCTTGGTTGCGTTTTCCGCGCCGGTTTGAGTTCCCCTCTTCATTTGCTCAGTGACGTTCGCGAAAAGCGGAGCCTGCCTCATACGACCGCAGGTGCGCTCGAATGGAGTCGGCCCGTGAGGTATTCCCGTCAGCCAGAGCCTGTCGAATCGCGCGGTTGGCGGTCTCGATCGCTTCCGCAAAACGACCACTCTCAGCGTAGGCGGCTGCGAGGGTGGCACCGATGATTGGACTGGAATGACGAGTCAGTGAATCGGCTTGCTCGGCCAGCTTCACGGCCCGGGGTCCGTCCCTGACGAGAGGATCCGGCCAGGTCGCGAGGGTCCAGGCGGCGTTATTGAGACATTGGCTGTCGTCAGGATCAATGGCGAGCGCCCGCTGGTATTCCGTGACTGCCTCCGCAGCTTTGTTCATCTGCAAAAGCGTGTTCCCGAGATTATAATGCGCGTCCGGATTGCTCGGGTCGAGCGTCAAGGCGGTTCGGAGATGGTCGAGCGAATCCTCGGGGCGCCCGATCTCCAGGAGGGCGACACCTAACGACGAGTGAGCGGTAGCACTGGCGGCGGGACTGCCGCTGATCTGAAGCGCGCGCTCGAAACGCCTGATAGCCTCGTCGGTTTTACCCTTCTGGTAAACGGCCTCGGCCAGATTCAGTTCGGCTATCAGGTTATTTGAGGTACGAGCGAGAGCCTGGGTCCAGAGGGTTTCACTGTCTTTCCATGCCGTACCCTGGGCATGTGCCGCCAGGGTCAGCGCGGCAATAACCAGAACACCGGCGGAGCCAAGGATTGGGCGATAAAAACGGCTGCTACCGAGCAACTCTGTGACGCCCCAGACCAGGGCAAAGGCCAGGCCGATTTGCGGCAGATAGGTGTAACGATCCGCGTGCGCCTGACCACCCACCTGAACGATGCCGATGACCGGCCCGAGCATGATGAGATACCAAAACCAACCCGTCACCAGGTATCGGCGGCGACGGAGCGCCAGCACGCCCGCAGTGATCAGGACAAGTCCGGCTGCCGCGAGCAACACTCGGGGGATTGTGATTTCCGTGAGGGTGAGTGGATAAAAGGCCGCGAGACTATCCGGCCAAAACATCTGCCGGACGTAGACCAGACAACTAATAAGAGCGTTTCCAAGACGTAGTGGCAGTGACATCGCGGTCAAAGGTTGCATGGCCGATTTCTGGGCGACAATCGTAGCCAGGCAAGACCCAACGGCCATTAAGACCAAGGGCATTTTCTCCAGGAAGAGGACCTTTAGGTTCGCGAAGGTGAAGCCATTTGGCGGCTCCATGCGCCTGAGTGGCCAATAGTCAATTAGCAGCAGAACCAGCGGCACGGTCACCAGCATTGGCTTGGAGAGAAGTCCAAGGCCAAAAAAAACAATCACCCACAAGTAGTGTTGGAGGGAGCGCCCTTGACGGGCGTATTTCAAGTAGGCCCAAACCGTCAGGAGAAAGAAGGCACCGCTTAACAAGTCTTTTCGCTCGGAGACCCAGGCAACCGATTCAATCCTCAGGGGATGAATCGCAAACAAGGCGGCGGTGAAAGCGCTCCGCCAGAGCGATCCCGTCATTGTCCGAAGAACGACAAACAAGAGGATGGCGTTAAAGGCGTGAAGCAGGACGTTGGTGAGATGGTGGCCGCCCGCGTTGAGACCATAAAGTTGGCAATCGAGCATGTGAGAAAGCCACGTGAGAGGATGCCAGTTTGCCGCGTGTGAATGCGTAAAAGCCCAGACGACCGAGCTAACCCGCAGCCCGCCGGTAACGCGCGGATTTTTGTAAACGTAGGCCGGGTCGTCGATGTTTACGAAGTCATGATGAATCGTCTGACCAAAGACCAGCCAGACGAGCGCAGCCAGGACCACAGGCACCCCAACTAACACCCATGGACGCGCAGAGGCGCCCGGCTTCGTCCGGGCAATCGGCGACTTCCGAGTTTGGTTGGGCTTCGGTTTGCGGCGCATACGGTCGAGGCGCGGACACGTTAGATAGCCAATTGCGAATCACCAGATAAAAGTCGAACTGCGCGCTGGCAAACGGCCCGCCGGGAACGTTACTCTTTCGCGTGATTACCGACTCAGCAGGCCCACAGGAGAAGGTGGAAGGCTGGAAGACACGCGAGCAGATGGAGCTGGATGAAGCTCGGATTTTAGCTCCTGCCGCCCAGAAGTCAGGCGAATCGCGCGGTCGGCAATATGGCGAACCACAACACCCGTACCGGACCGAATTTCAGCGCGACCGGGCCCGGGTCATTCACGCGCGGGCGTTTCGGCGCCTGGAATACAAGACCCAGGTGTTCTTGAACGGAACCGGCGACCACCTGCGGACTCGGCTCACACACTCCATCGAGGTTGCGTCGATCAGTCGCACGATCGCGCGCGCACTTGCGCTCAACGAAGATCTGGCCGAAGCGATCGCCCTTGCCCACGACCTGGGCCATGCGCCATTCGGGCACTCGGGCGAAGAAATGCTGGCCGAATGCATGCAGGCCCATGGCGGTTTTGATCACAATAAACAAAGCCAGCGGGTCGTGGAGCTTCTCGAAAAGGCCTATCCGGCTTTTCCCGGTTTAAACCTGACCTTCGAAGTCCGGGAAGGATTGCGGAAGCACGACGTATCTTACGATTCGCCGGTTGCTGGCGGGGAAAAATATACATGCCCGTCGCTCGAGGCGCAGGTCGCCGACCTGGCTGACGAGATCACTTATTACAGCCACGACCTCGACGATGCGGTCGACTTCGAGATCCTTGGGACCGATCAACTCGAGGAAACGGCAATCTGGCGCGAAACCCACCACTCAGTCTCGGCCCGCTATCCTGACGTGCGGGAACCGGAGCTGCACCAGCTGATTATCGGCGCGATCATTGATGCCCAGGTCCGCGACGTTGTGAGCGCGAGCGCGAAGGTAATCGCTGCAGCGGGTGTCTGTAGCGCCGATGAAGTACGCCGGCAGCCGGCATCGCTTATCCGGTACAGCGACGCGCGGTCCGAGGCGAACCAGGAGCTCCGCCGTTTTCTTTACAAGAATGTCTATTATCACCCACGTGTAGCGGAGGTGAACGAACGTGCCTGTGAGATGTTACGTGCGGTTTTCGAAGCGTACGTCCTGTCTCCCGAACGCCTCGGCGACGCCGCCGCCAAACGCATCGAATCCGAAGGCCTCCACCGCACCGTCTGCGATTACATCGCAGGCATGACCGACCGCTATTTGATCGAGGAGCACGCTCGGCTCAGCGCAGCCTAGCTTTCTCGACGCTTCGACTCTCATGGGCACCTTCAAGCCGGAAAAATTCACGAGTCGTTTTCAAGGGGTGAAGTGGGAGCCATTCGCGCTTCTGTTCCTCTTAGAGATTCTGTTTGCGCTGCTGGTGCTACTCGCGCCCGGTACGACTGACGCCTCGAATTTCTTCCTGGTTTGGATGGACCGTGCCTTGAAAGATGGGCTGATCGCCAGCTATCAGGCGATCACGGACGATTATCCGCCGTTGTCCTCGGTGATCCTGTTCATCGTGGCGAAAATTGGCGCACCGTTTTCGCTCGGTACATTTCTAAGTTTTAAAAGCTCGCTCGTGGCAGCCCTTCTCTGCACCACGATTTGCTTTGCATGCTGGACCCGCGACGCTGTTCTTACCGCCGTCCTGGCGTTTTCGCTCGGCCTTAACGGCGTTGCCCTGGGTTATATTGACACCTACTGGGCACCTACGTTCATCCTCTCATTGTGGGCGCTGCGAGAGAACAAGATAGCTCTGTTTAGCGGCCTTTTTGCATTGAGTAGTCTCATCAAATGGCAACCTCTTATCGTTGCCCCTTTTTTGGTCTTACACGCGTTTTCGGTGCCCGTCGGACATCCCTATTCCGTCCGAGTGCTTGCCCGGCGATCCGTTGAGCTAATCGTCCCCGCGGCGGCGGTAATTTTGCCTGTCCTATTGGTGTTTGGATTGCGCCCCATGGTCGCTTCCCTCGATCACGCGCTGAACCAGGAGCTCCTGAGCGGAGACGCGCTCAATTTCAACTGGCTCGTCACCTGGTTCATCGAAGCGTTCCATCCCGAATGGTACGGCGGAATGTCGAATGGTGTCGTCAAAGCAATCATCATCGATCCGTCTGCCGGGTGGGCTGCCGCGATCAAGCTGATCTTCGTTTTGTTCTATCTAAGTACGTTCTGGCGATTGTTCAGGGCGCGCGCTTCTTTTTCCGCAACCATCCAATGCAGCCTGGTCGGATACCTTGCCTATTTTGTAGTCAGCGTTGGTGTTCACGAGAACCATCTCTTCCTGGCCACCATTCTCGCTGTGTTGGCCGCTTCCCTGACCCAAAGCGGAGGCCCGCGCGCCGTCTTCGTCGTCGCTGCCAGCAATCTCAATCTGATCGCATTTTACGGGTTCACGGGCACGCCGCTGAATTTTAGTCCGGTCGTCGGGGTGGATGTTTCAGTCATATTCTCTGCCGTTAACGTGCTCTTCTTTTTATTGCTTTGGGGCGAACTCATATTCCGCGGCGCGAGGCATCCTCCGATTGTTTCCAACGTCGGGGATAGTCTTAGAACGTCGTAGCGCCGAATAAGGCGTCGCGGCCGCGCAAACGATCGCGTGGACCGGTTGCCGTTGCTGATGTTACGACTCGTTAGGCCGCGGCGCTCCCGGATTCTTCGCGGAGGTACTGGATGACGAGTCGGAGGCGTTGCGTGAGGGAGAGCTCTTCGAGGAGTTGCTGTTTGCGCTGGGGATCGGTGATAAAGGTCGCGGCCATGAGGTCGGCCAGCATCTCCATGTCGTCGAGGTGCGAGAGGTATTTATCCACTTTCTCCGGCAGCTGGCGGCCCGCCGTTTTCAACTTTGAATAAAGCTCGACCACTTTTGCGCCGAGCGCGTCGGCTTCGACAGACTCGGTCGATTCGGATTCGAGCGGCTCGATCTCAGCGATGGGGAAAGGGGCCTCCTGGGCGAACCCACTGAAACGGACTCGCCGCAGACCCTGCAGGATGAGGTTCGAGGTGCCGTCGCCTCGGCCGACACAGGCCCGGATGAGGCCCACCCCGGCGACGTGAAAGAAGTCGGCGGGCGATCGCCAGTCGGTCCGTTGCGGTTTGAGAAGGGCGACGGAGAACATTCGTTGCTCGCGCAGGGCGTGCTCGAGCATTTCCCGGTAACGCGGCTCGAAGATGTGGAGCGGCAGCAATGCGTGCGGAAAAAGAAGCGCGCCTGGAAGCGGCATCACCGGAACTTCTTTGGGAAGAGCAATCGATTGACCCATGTGCGAAAAACGCTGATAAAAAAGGACACGCAATCGGGCGGAATCGCAAACTCGGGCGTTGTCACCGGGCGCTGTCTGCAGTGCTGAGTCCCTATAGTGTTGGGGATACCGGATCGGAGTTTTTCCTATACTTAGTTAGGAATGCGTCGCGAAGGTGACCGCAGTACCGTTCGAACGATGACGAGGAGATTTCTGCAGGATGTCGCCGCCAAACAACGGGCCGAGTTGTATTGCGAGTTACATCCCGGCAGTCCCTCGGCCGTCCGCGCGCCAAAGATTTTTTCCAGGTCCGGCGTTTGGGTGGCATTGCTCGGCAAGAGTGTGCGCGATGGCATTGCCGGGTTCGGCCCGACAGTCGAAAGCGCGTTGCGCGCCTTTGACCAGACCTATCTCAACTATTTGCATCAGGCAGGCGAGGTGCCGGCGTTGGATCAGGCGCCCTGACTGCTGCCGCCAGCGCCGACGCGGCGGCTCCCCAGATAGCTGATCGGAGCGGCGGAGGACGCGCGTGTGAGAGACGAAAAAGGCTCGTCTTTTAAGGCGACCTTTCGTCAAATTCTCTTAGACCTCGTGCGCGCTATCTGTGTATCGTTTATCGGACTTGTGCTTTGCAGTTGCGGCCGTCAGGCACGCGTCGCACGCTATTGCAGATCCCGCTGACGCCCTGATAAGATTGTTCTTAACTCGCTCGACTCAGATTATCCCCGCTAGGCGTCGCTGATCTTATTTCGTTAGGCTCGATGGACCTTCGCCCTGGCAACATTGCAGATGCCGGCCCGATTGCCGCGCTGATTGCCAGTTTTCAGCCCGAGCTAACCGTCGATCCTTCCGGCGCGGGCGCTGACCACTTTCTCGCTTCTGTTTCAGAGCACGCTGAGCGTGAGTACCTCAAGTCGCCAAGATATTTCTTCATCGTGGCGGAGGATAGCGGCGACGTCGCCGGGTTCATTGCTATTCGCGACAACACCCACCTCTGCCACTTGTTTGTCGCCCGACGCTTTCACCGCCAAGGGCTGGGACGTCGGTTATGGCACGAGGCGCGAGCGGAAGCACTACGCCGCGGAAACCCGGGCGAGTTCACCCTGAACTCAAGCTTGAATGCAATTCCGGTCTACACCTCGTTTGGCTTTGTGCCGTCCGCCCCAATCACCACGATGCATGGCATATCATTCCTGCCTATGCGATTGTCACCCGACGACAAGCCTAACCAAGCGATGCACCGAACCGCTGGCCGTTCTGATCCCTAGCTTTCGATGAGCTTCACACTTCAATCGCAGGCACGCTCGCCCTCAGCACCGGTCGCTGATCTTGTGCCTCGTTAGATGCTAACCGCATGAACTATCCACCACGGGTGATTTTGCGCGAGGCCGTCGACTCCGACCTTCCGATCTTCTTCCAAGATCAGCGCGACCCGGAAGCCGTGCGGATGGCGGCGTTTCCTTCGCGGGACCAGGACGCCTTTATGACACATTGGGCCAAGCTCCGCCGCAACTCGTCGAACATCATCCGCACGATCGTCTACGACGGGCAGGTGGCCGGAAACATCGGAAGCTGGATCGCCGAGGAGCGGCGGCTAATCGGCTACTGGATCGGCCGCGGGTTCTGGGCGCGGGGCATTGCAACCGCTGCCCTTGCCGCCTTCATCGCCGAACTCAAAGAGCGGCCGCTACATGCCTTCGTCGCCAAGCACAACGTCGGCTCCATCCGGGTTCTGGAGAAATGCAAATTCGTCCCTTGCCTCGAGCACAATCCCAGTCTCGCCGGCGAAGACGGTATCCACGAGATCCTCTACAGGCTCTGATCTCGTATTTATCTAACCGATCGATGAAGCCAACGACCCCATTTCGAAGGGCCTTGAAGGCTATGCCACGGCTTGCCAGTCCGCTCCATTGTCGTTAGAGTAAAACAACTCGAACATGACGATGTAGCATGGGAACCGTGACCTCGGGAATCGTTAGCGGCGCGATCTTCGGCGCTGTCTCAGTCGCGATGATGTTACCCATGTCGTTTCCGGATAAGTCGTCAGCCTTGCTGGCGGCATTTTGCAGCCGCTTCGCGATCGGCTTCGTCATCGCGTGCGTTCAGCTTCCTGCATTGCCCGGCTGGGCGGTCGGGCTCCTCTTTGGAGTCCTCCTCAGCCTGCCCGATGCGATCATCACGAAAGCTTATGCACCGATTCTTATCGTTGGCGCGGTCGGCGGCCTCGTCATAGGCGGCGTCCTTCACGGGTGGCACGGCAACGTCTAACGAGGCGATGCCGCTAACCGCGCCATCCTCACCCGCAACGACGCGCCTTCTCGCCAGCCGTCGCTTATCTTCTCGTTAGGCGGCTATTTGGTGAACATTTCTTCGGCGTTCCTAATGCTCGCGGTGCTGCAAGCATTGCACTCAGCAGAGGAGTTTATCTTCAAGTTCTACGCGGTGTTTCCGCCGATGGCGTTCCTGTATCGTCAGGCCCCGCAACTAGCGAAGCCCGCTTTCGTTGTTTTTAACGTGCTCTTGCTTATAGCCAGTCTGATATGTTGGTCACGCTGGGTGCGGCCCGCTAGACATGGGGCGAGAGCGGTCGTCTGGGTTTGGATTGGCGCGGAGGCTTTCAATGCGGTTGTTCACCTCGCGTGGGCGGTCGTGAGCCAGGCCTATAATCCCGGTCTCGTGACCGGTCTTGGGTTTGTGCCGATTGTGGCCTACTTAGCCTATCTGCTCCGGTGCGCTCCGACTTACGCCGCCGCCTAACCCAAGGATAAGCATGTAGTGCTGCAGCTCATCCAACACCCGAGACGAGAGGAGACAAGCGTTCAATGAAGCCGCGTCAAAGCTTTAACCATGCGATGCAGCGACGCCTATGTCCCCGGAGACCACAGACTGAAAAAAAGATTAAGAACCACGAAACAAAACACGCTCGCCTTCGTTAGGCGTCGCTGATCTATTCTCATCAGAACTATGCGATCGCCCATTGCCGGATTCACGATAATGGCGTGTATCGCACTGGTTTGGCTGACCGGCTGCAGACCGCGAATTCCGGCGGAAGTCGCGGTTGAGCAGGTCGACGTGGTTGACCAGCCATACCCGGCGAACTACCCGGCAAGCGCCCCGATCAATCCCCGCACCGTAGCGACTCTGCATCGGGGCGACCGAGTCTATGTTCGCGATCAGCGAGCAGAAAAAGACTTCATGTATTACGCTGTTGAGCTACAGAACGGGCAGCGAGGATACGTCATCTTTAGTGGCGAGTGGCCATTTCGGCAGCGTAGCTTTTTTGGAGTCAAATAGTCTAACCAAGTGATGCAGGAAACGCTTCCCAGCCGCATGACAAGGTAGAATTAAGAGTCCGTTCGATTTTTGGGGAGGTGTAAACATATCAGCCAATGAACGAAGACGCGAACCATACCTCGACGACAACATCCAACCAGAGTCAGCGGCATGGGTGTCTCACCACTTACCTGGTATTCGTTATCATCATCAATTCCGGAATGGCCCTGATGTATCTCTTCGGCGCAGAATGGTTGCGGCACAACGGGGCGACGACCCCGGACTGGGCTTTCTGGGCGCTCGCCGTAGCTGGGGTCGTCAACGTCATTTCTGCTGTCGCGCTTCTGAGATGGAGACGCTGGGGGTTCTGGCTCTTTGTTGTCTCCGCGATTGTCGGCCTCGCGGTAAATCTTTCAATCGGACTACCTCAAGGGATTTTGGGTGCTGTTTTTGGCATAGCTGTCCTTTATGGAGTCCTTCACATCGGAGGTGAACGGAAGGCCTGGCCTCGATTGCAGTGAACCCCGCGGCAAGGAGACGACAACGCGTCGCGAATTTCGTCGCCCCAATAACGGCCGCTAATCTTAGTCTTCTTATTTCACGCGGCGCAGCTCTGCGACGGATAGCTGGCCTGAAGCACGCGGGACGCCGAGGTGCGCGTAATTCAGCAGCGAACCCCGACGAAGAAGCTCGATCCGCGAGACCCGGCCTAATTTGCCGATACCCATGGCAGCGATTTTCGAGTGGGCGTGGTGCGCGTCGAAAAAATCGAAGAGGCGCTGCAATTGCGAGCGGGTATCGGTGCGCGTCGCGACCTTGATGATGTCGGCGCGGGCAGAGCGCGCGGCGGCTGCAAAGTTGTCCAGGCGTGACCGGCTCGGCGTGTCCTCGAGATCGTGAAGGGAAATGATCGCGGGAATTTGGTTCGCGGCGGCACGCTCGAGAACGGCGCCGGAAAAACGAAGCGAGCGCGACTCGATATCGACAAAGGCGGCGTGGGGCAGAAATTCCAGCAGGAGTGTGCGGCGCTCTGACGCTGAAAGATGGTTGGCGCCGCCTTCGCCTGGATGGCGCGCCGTCGCGATGAAGGGTGCAGGCAAATCGCGAATTAGTGTTTGTATTCTCTCCAGGGAATTGACCAGACCATCGAGCCGGAGCTCGAAAAGAGCGGGCGGATTTCGCATTTTAATGGCGCGCCGAAAATCGGCGGGCGAGAAGATCACGCCGACGATGCGTGGCCGGATCGAGCGGCTCATGCGGCGGTCGGCGGACGGAGCTGGCGCTCGACGTACTTCGCGAGAATATCGAACTCCAGATTCACCAGGTCGCCTGTCTTCGCGGCGCTGAGGTTCGTTTCCGATCTCGTATGTGGAATTATCCAAACCGCGAAACTTTCCGGCCGCACTTCGGCGACGGTGAGGCTGATGCCGTTCACCGCGATCGAGCCTTTGCCGGCGACATAGAGAGCATATTCGGGCGGCAATTCTATCTCGACCCGCAGGTCCGCGCCGTGTTCTTCAAGCGCAACAATGCGAGCGGCGCAATCGACATGGCCCTGGACGAAATGACCGCCGAGCGGCGCACCGGCGGCGATGGCTCGTTCGAGGTTGACGCAATCGCCCGGCGCCAGCCGGTTGAGGTTGGTCCGGGACAGGGTCTCGTGGAGCAGATCGAACGTTAGCTCGTCCTGATTGCGTCCGGTCACGGTAAGGCAGCAGCCATTCACGGCCACGCTCGCCCCAGGACTGATGCCGTTGCTCACTCTCGGCGCGTGGAGGCGCAGCTGGGCGGCGTCGCCCTGCGCGGAGAGCGCGATCACAGGGCCGACTTCTTCGATCAGGCCGGTAAACATCGTTCAGAAAGAATCGCGCTGTGGCTGGGCGAAGCAAGGCCTGGTGTTTCGCGCACGCAAGAGAAACGATCGGGCAGGTTCCAAATCGAAGTTGTCAGGCAAAGATCGAGAGCCGATAGGCTGGTGATCAAAAACGACGTCGCTTATTTTCAGGCCGACTTTCATTAAGAGATGAAGAAGAGAGCACGCTCGCATCCAGATGCCGATTTGGTTCTCAAACAAAGGACCGACGGCAATCCGCCGAAAGGAATGTTGGCAAAGTTTAAAGAGAATCTGTTCCGGCCCGTAGATTCGCTGCCCCTGGGTATCTTTCGTTTTCTCTTCGGCCTCTTGTTATGTGTCGAGTTTCTCGGCCTGAGCCGCGAGACGTTTCCGGCCGATTACATCAACCCGTCGTTCCACTTTACGGATCCCTTTTTCGATTTTTTGGGATTAAAGGTTCTGCCCAAGCCTTATCTCTGGTGGGTTTTCAACCTCCTCCGACTCTCTGCTGTCGGAATCATGCTTGGTCTCTTCACGCGGGTATCGATGATCCTCTTCACCGCCGCGTTTGGGTATTTCTTTTTCATGGAGGTGTCTGCCTACACGAATCATTACTACCTGATTTTCCTGCTCTCGTTCCTGATGTGTTTCGGGCATTCCGGTTCGATTTTTTCGCTGGATAGTTTGATCAATAACAACGCGCGACGACAACAGGTTGGTTACTGGGAGGTCTTTTTGTTGCGTTTCCAAATCTGGGTCGTGTTCTTTTTTGGCGCGGTCGCGAAAATGAACGGGGACTGGCTGATCCGGGCGGCGCCGCTTTACTTGAACCTGGTAAAGAATCTCCATGTTCTGGGTTTTCCTCTCCAGGAAAAGTGGGTGGCGTTTGTTCTTAGCTGGGCGGGGATGTTCCTGGACCTTGGCCTGGCCATCCTGTTGTTAATGAACCGGTGGCCGAAGCTGACTTTTCTTGGGCTCTGCCTGTTCAACGGGACGAACATCTTTTTGTTTGGCCTGGGAATCAAAACGTTCCCGTATCTGATGCTCTCAAGTTACATTTTGTTTTTGCCAACCCGAAGCGTCAGAAATTTCATGGCGCGTTTTCCGCGTCTGGAATTTTTCACATAGATAATGGTATGGATAAGGCATCACGAAAGACGAAGCGCGGTCGCGAAGCCGCGTCGACGAAGCCGTCGGCCTGGGTGCTCAGTTTCGTGGTTATTTACGCGGCGCTGCAGCTGCTCATGCCTTTGCGGCATTTGCTTTATAAGAGAGAACTCGTGTGGACCCACGAAGGGGTTAACTATGGCTGGCGCATGATGGCGGACCACC
Organism: Chthoniobacterales bacterium; assembly: GCA_045809825.1. Classification (GTDB taxonomy): domain Bacteria; phylum Verrucomicrobiota; class Verrucomicrobiia; order Chthoniobacterales; family UBA10450; genus AV80. Next base: position 13,408 of record JBJMXC010000102.1, read on the forward strand.
ATGAGAGCAAATGGGGCCTGACCATCGAAGATCCGGCGACAAAAAAGGTCTACAGCGTTTCTCCGGAGAAAACACTGAATTACAAGCAGCTCACCATGATGGGGCATAGCCCGTACTTGTTGTTTCAATACGTCCAATTCTTGAAGCGCGTGACCACCCGCCAAACCGGCATCGCAAATCCCGTCATCAAGGCGGACGTCGAGGTCTCTGTAAATGGCCGGCCCTATCAATATATGTTCGACCGTTCCTCCGATTTATCGACAGTGACCTATTCGCCCTTCAAAGAGGAGAGCTGGATTCTGCCTTTCAAGGAACAGTGATTTGATTAGCCGACGGGCGGTCGGCCGAAATGAGCGTGGTCAATCTCAGCGGAAAAACAGGAGCGAGATCAGGACGAGGGCCGGAAGCAGGATCGGAAGCGCAAACTTAAAAACGTAGCCAAAGAAACCAGGGGTGTTGAGGCCGCGATGATCGATGATCGCCTTGATCAGGAGGTTGGGGCCATTTCCGATGTAAGTTAGGGCGCCGAAGCAGGTGGCGCCTAACGAGATCGCCACCAGGTAATGATCGTGGCCGTTGATGAACTGGGAGACGTGCGCCCTGTTCCCGATGGCCAGATCGTGAAGTCCCAAGGCAGCGGCCAGAAAAGCCAGATAAGCCGGTGCGTTATCCAGGACTGCGGAGAGGGTGCCAGTTGTCCAAAAGAACTGGGTGTCCGAACGCAAGCCGAGCTGGGCCGCGTGGTGCTCCATTAAATCGAGGATTGGAATCATGGTGCCGAAGATTCCCAAAAAGAGCCATGCGACTTCGACGAGCGGTGCGAAGCGGAACTCGTTCCGTTGCCGGGTCTCTGAATCGCCGAGAAAAAACGACAACACAGCGGCCAGGAAAATGATGAGCTCGCGCCAACCGGCAGGAGCGGCGATCAAGGCCGCGAGCATGAGAATCATCGCCGCCAAATTCGCGGCCCCGAAGCAGCGCCAATCGCAACCCGTTTCGTTCGCCGGCGGCGGAGGCATGGCGGGCCCCGCACTTCGGCGTTCCAGGATGTAATAAACCAGGAGGACGCAGGCGAGGACGACGGACCACGGCAACCAACAGCGTTGCGCTGTCCACAGGAACGGCACGCCCTTCAAATAACCGAGCAGTAACGGTGGCCCGGTCGGCAACAGGATTCCGCCGAGGTTCGCCACGACGATGATAAAGAAAACCGTATGAATCGGTCGAAAGCGCTTTTCGTTTATTCGCAGCCAGGGCCGGATGAGCAACATCGACGCGCCGACTGTGCCGAGAAGGTTCCCGAGAAGGGCGCCGGCCAGAAGAAATAGGGTATTAAAGAGCGGTGTGGGAGGGACGCGCAGTTGCAGATGGATGCCGCCTGCAACCACGAAAAAACCGCCGACTATCACGATGAAGCTCGCGTAATCCAAACCGGCGGTGACAACGCGCCCGGCGGCGTGGAGAAAAAAGAGATAATAACCGCAAGTAATCCCGGCAAGGGCCAGGCAAAGCTTCCGGTAATGCATTTCCCAATGGTGTTTTAGGAGGAGTGGTGCAAACGCGATTGCGAGGAGGAGCGCCGCGAACGGCAGCATGATCAGCGGATGGGGCTCGACCGTCATAACCTAACGAGTTCGTTCCACGACGGTCGCCGAGGCGTCAGGGAACGCGGCTCCGTGAATCACGCTGGACTTTCTTCCTGTTTAAAAACAACCCGAAGCCGATAACGGACAGGAGCACGGTCAACGCCGCGGACAACAAACAGAAATCGCAAAACGCGTGAAGGACGAAGGCCTGGACATAGAGCAGAAAGCAGGTCGCAGCCAGCATTGCTCCGACGATCAGCAAATAAAATGGGGCCGCCCAGTCACGTTCAAAAGCGCCAAGGATGGCCAGGCTAAAAACAGCGAAATAGGCCAGCGCGCCCAGACCCGCGAGGGGAAATTTTCCGATCGCCGCGTAGGCGCTGGTCAGGACGGTTTCGCACTCGCCGGATGCGAGACAATCGACATCCTTACCGGTCAAGTGATGGAGCGTGAGATATACCGAATCCGCCAAACCCACGAGAGCAAGTAGCGCGGCGGTGATGTAAAGAACGCACTCCACGCGGCGGATGGGTCTTCCCGGCATTTGGACATGTGAATCGGCGATGCCTGAGGCAGGCTGGTTCACGGATTCACTTTTGATTTCCCAATGCGCCGTCAATCGCGGCGCGAAGGACTTCGATCGTGATCGGCCGGGTCGTGACGGGATCGCCGTTTACGAAAACGCTCGGAGTCCGGTCCAGTTCGAGGGACATGACTCGATCGTGATCATCAGCGATCCGACGGCTTACGTCATCGCCATCCATGTCCTTTTGAAAGCGCGCCATATCGAGGCCGAGCTTCTCCGCATATCCGGTCAGGGCCGCTCGAGTGTCCGTGGCGTTGAGCCAAACCAGGCGATTCTCGTAAAGCGCGTCGTGCATTTCCCAAAATTTGCCCTGGAGACCTGCCGCTTCGGCGGCCCGGGCAGCATCGAGGGCGTGGGTATGTTTGGTCAGCGGATATTCGCGAAACGTAACCGACAGTTTTTCGCCGTACTCGGCTTCGACGGTTTTCAGGATTGGATAGAGGAGCGAGCACGGCTTGCATTCGAAGTCGCCGAACTTTTCCAATGCGACCGGCGCCTTGCGATTGCCGCGGATGTGCGGCGGATCGGCCCCGGGCTTGCCGAACGCCAGCTTTCCTGAACGCGGCGCCGGCGTCGTGCTGCTTTTGTAATTCTCGACCGCGAGCGCGGTAGTAAGCAAAAAGACCGTGACGATGATTGCGTAAGGAAGATAACGTTTCATATGCGCGCTCATGGCAGGGGACTGCAATCTGCCGATCTTCCTTTTGATTTCCAATTGAAATCCCGCGAACGGCCCTGCGTAACTGGCCGGGTCATCGGGACGCCGCAATGAGCGTTGAACGCACGGCAGCCCCCGCCGAAGATCGTGTTTGCCGTGACTTCCCGTGATTCGCCAGCTTACCGCGCTAGCGTGATTTTCCTGCTCTTCGGATCGGGTCTCTGCGCGCTGCTTTATCAGACGACCTGGTTGCGTGAATTCCGGTTGGTCTTCGGCGCTTCAACCGCCGCCAACGCTGCCGTTCTCGGAATCTTCATGGCGGGACTTGGCTCGGGTAGTCTCGTTCTCGGCGCAAGATCGGAAAAGAAGGATCGGCCTTTGCGTTTTTACGCAATGCTGGAACTTGCGATTGCAGTGACGGCGGGCCTGACGCCGTTGTCTCTTTGGGTCGGACGCAGTCTCTACGTGGCGATCGGTGGAACGGCTGCGCTCGGCATCGGTCTGGGAACGGTTGTGCGCCTGGTTCTGGCGGCGGTCATCATCGGGCCGACTACATTTCTGATGGGCGGGACGTTGCCGGCGGCGGCGCGGGCCGTGGTTCTGGCGGAGGACACTGGCCGCCGCGCGGTCGGGGCATTGTACGGAGCGAACACGATTGGCGCCGTGGCTGGGGCACTGGCCGGCACTTTTTATTTGTTCGAACGGCTTGGCAATAAAGCCACGCTCTGGGTCGCAGCGGCAACTAATGTTGTAATCGCTTTGATCGCCCTCCGCCTCTCGGGGCCTTTCACCGCCGAAAATGCTGGCGAATCCCATTCGAAGGAAGACCTGCGAGACCAGCCGAGAGACCGAGCCAGCCTGGCTTTAGTCGGAGCCGGCCTGGTTGGGTTCGTCTTTTTCCTGATGGAGATGGTGTGGTACCGAATGTTGAGCCCCATCATCGGGAGCACGACATTTTGCTTTGGCCTTATCCTCGCCATCGCCTTGTTCGGGATTGGCGCCGGCGGTTTTGCCTACCGATCTGTCGTGGAAAGACGCATCGTTTCCTGGAATTTCCTGGCGGTGACGTGCGCTGCGGAGGCGTTCTTTATGGCGTTGCCCTTCGCGCTTGGCGATCGCCTAGCAGCCGTCGCGATGCTCCTCTGGCCGATGGGAAGTCTTGGCTTCTCGGGACATTTGCTCGCGTGGACCGCAATCTGCGGCTTTGTCGTCTTTCCGACGGCCTTTTTCGCCGGGCTTCAATTTCCGCTCCTGATCGGTCTGCTCGGCAAGGGCAAAACGCAGGTGGGCCGGCAAACCGGGGCGGCTTACGCGTGGAACACGGGGGGAGCGCTCCTTGGTTCACTGGCCGGCGGGTTCGGTTTTTTACCGCTGTTTTCCGCGCCCGGAGTGTGGAAGCTCTCTGTCCTGCTCCTCTGCCTGGTCGGCGCGCTTGCTCTCATCCTGAATTTCCGCGACACGAAATCCGGCCGCGGCGCGCTCATTCCGGCATTAGTTATTTTGCTCAGTGTCGGACTTCTCGGTGCTACTGGGCCCACCGCTTTTTGGCGTCACAGCCAGATCGGAGTCGGCCGGCTGAAGAACTTTGAAAGTTCGCCTAACAAAATTCACGAGCTGGTTTCCGAGATGCGGCGCAAGCTTCTGTGGGAAGCCGACGGGGTGGAGAGCAGCGTGGCGCTTTCCAAAGAGGAGGACGGGCTCGCCTTCATCGTGAATGGCCGCGCTGACGGCAACGCCAAGAGCGACGCCGGCATGCAGGTGATGTTCGGGCTTATCGGAGCCGCGCTTCATCCGCATCCCGGAAAAGCGATGGTCGTCGGACTGGGCACTGGCAGTACGGCCGGATGGCTTGGCGCGGTTCCGAGTATCGAGAAGGTGGACGTCGTCGAGCTCGAAAGCGCGATTCTAAAAGTCGCACAGGAATGTTCTCCGGTTAATCACGACGTTCTCGCTAATCCGAAAGTGCATGTGCAAATCGGAGACGCCCGGGAACGACTTCTAACCAGCAATGACAAGTACGACTTAATTGCATCCGAGCCATCGAACCCTTATCGCGCAGGAGTCGCGGGCCTCTTTACGCGGGAGTTTTATCAGGCGGCGCAGGAGAGACTCGAACCGGGCGGCTTCTTCCTGCAGTGGGTCCAGGCCTATGAGATTGACGATGCCACCATCGCGACAATTTACCGGACTCTTGGGTCGGTTTTTCCCTACATCGAAACGTGGCAACCGCAGGACGGCGACCTTGTTCTGGTCGCATCACGGGAACCGATTCAATATGACGTTGCGCGGTTGCGGGCCGCGCTGGCCGTTGAGCCATTCTCAACGGTGCTTCCAGCAGTCTGGCGCGGTAACAGTCTCGAGGATTTCGTCGCTCACTTCATCGCCGCCCCGAGCGTGGCGCAGGCGGTAGCCGCTTCGGTTACCGCACCGCTCAATACGGACGACCGAACCGTGATCGAATTTGCGTTTGCCCGCAGCGTTGATCTTCTCCAGGGATTCCAAGTTGCGAACCTCCGAGCAGCTGCGCAGGCGGCGGCGGCCGACCGGCCCAAATTCACGGGGGAGCAACCCGATTGGGGACGCGTCGAAGAAGCGCGGCTGAGCATGAACGCGACCGAAAAAGACATCACGCAGCTCGAGACCTTTTTCACGCCGGCCCAACGTCACCGGGCAGATGCCTTTGCCAGCTACAATACCGGGGATCTTCCAGGCGCGATGCGACACTGGCGTGATCAATCACAGGAGCCCACGACATTGGCCGAGATCGGTCTCGTCGCCGATTGCTATGCGGCCCAAGGCAGCGACAGCGCCACTCCCTATCTCGCACAACTGGCGCAATCCAGGCCAGCCGATGCGGACGCGATCAACGTTCATCTCTTGATGCGGCAGGATAGGGTAGAAGAGGCTGGCCGAAGGTTGCGGAAATTTTTTGAGGACGCGGGCCGCAATCCGTGGGTCGCGCGCGAGCTTATCAACCGCGCGATTCTGATGTCGGCGCCGGTTGCGTATGCGGACCCATCGAAAGGTATTGCCCAGGAGCTCTATCAGGTCCTCTCCTCCCCTCTGTGTCTTTATGCCAACGACGAAAATCGGCTGCTTCAGCGAGTGAATTTGGGTGTGTACCTCGATGGCCCGGGCCCCGGCGAGCACACCCGGTCGGCCATCGAGCCCATGGAGCCGAACGTGCCATGGCAAGCTGGCTTCCTCACCGTTCGGAAAACGTGCTACGAGGCTGTGCACGACGCCAGGGCGAACAAGGCTGCCCGCGATCTGGCGAGGTTTTCCGCCTTGGATAATGACCTGCTGGGCGCCTCAAGCCTGGCTCCAAAAATCGAGGCGTCTAAGGCCGCCGAAAATGCCGCCCCGGCTACCGGTCCCCGGTAACAGGCATATCGTTAGGCCCATTCCCGTCCTCGCTGTAAACGGCGGCCCCCATTTCTTCCCACCGGGCGGGCCACGACCGATCGGACCCAAAAAAAGGCAAAAAGGGGTCGAAACATGCTTGACCTGCCTCCCGCCGCGACAGCACTCTGTCGGCAGCCGTTCAAAATATTTTGAAAAAAATGAAAAAAAGGCTTGTCAGCCCTCTCGAACCCCGTTAATCCTCACCGCCAAACCTAACCAAACCAATAGGAGAAACTAATGATAAGAAACGTACTGCACACGTTAGGATCCCTCCGCACAGCTCTCGCAGCTGCCGTCGGAGTTCCTTTCTTAATTGCCAGCGCGTATGCGCAGAACCCGACCCCTACGGCCGGGCCTAGCGCTCCGAACGCGCCGGTCCAATCGGAAGCTACAACCGAACGAGTCATCGTTACCGGTTCGTACATCCCGACCGCTGAAACTGAATCGGCTTTGCCGGTCACCGTCTACACGGCCGAAGTCCTGCGCAAGCAGGGCGCGAATACCCCGGTTGAAGGTCTGCGGCAATTGCCGTCCTTCGTCGGTAATGCTCAAACCGAAAACGACTCGAACGCCGGTAACGGACAAGCTTTCATCAACCTGCGCGCTCTCGGCCAGGAGAACGTCCTCACGCTCATCAACGGCCGTCGCGCCTTTGAGTTTGCGGACGTGAATGCGATTCCGATCGGCGCGCTTTCCCGCACTGAAGTCCTTAAAGAAGGCGCTGGCGCCATTTACGGTTCGGATGCGGTCGCGGGCGTCGTTAACTTCGTGCTCCTCGACGGTCCTGGTGAGAAGCCATATGAAGGAGCTGAGCTCTTCGCATTGTATGGCAACACCACGGACACGGACGCGCACGTTCGCCAGGTGTATCTCCGTGGCGGCGTCACCGGCCTTGATGGCAAGGTGTCGATTGCCGCGGCTGGTGAATATTATTCCCGCGCCAACCTGTTCTCGCGTGATCGTCATATCGCCACGACCGGCGACTTGACGAATAACCCGACTGGCCTCGGTTACGGCGGCAAAAACTCGAATAGCCAAACCTATTCTGGCCGCGTCCTCGTGGCCGCGAGCGGTTCGCCGTTTTTCCCCACTGGTGAGCGCACCCTCATCAATCTGAGCATGGGCGGAACGATCACGCCGGCGGATTACCGGCCGTTTACGCTCGGTACCGATCCGGATCAGTTCAACTTCCGCGCCTACACACCGGCCATCCCGGCAGTGGAGAAAGCGATGTTTTTCGTGACTGGCCGCTACAAGATCTTTGGCGATGGCCTCCAGATGTATGGCGACATCATGTATTCGAAGACCAAACAGGATAACGGTTTGGCCGCCTCGCCGTTCGCGGTAGGTGGGCAGAATTCTCCTTACAATCCGTTTGGCCGCTACCTCTCGAATGTTCGTTACCGCACGGTCCAGGAACTCGGTCTCCGGCGTTCGTTCTACGACAGCGATTACTATCGCTATGTCGTCGGCTTCAATGGCGACTTCAACATCAAGGACAATGGCTTCATCAGCCGCTTCGGTTATGATACTGGATTCGTCTATGAGCGCTTCGAGCAGCTCCGCATTGATTCGGGTGACGCTCAATTCACCCCGTTGAACGACGAAATTACCGCGGGTAACTTCAATCCGTTCATCGGTGTTAACGCACCGACCAGCGGCACCGCGACGATCTACACGATCGACCCGGTCACCGGCCTTTCAGTGCCGGCCGGAACCCAGTCCTACAACAACACGGCGGCCGCGCAACGCGCTTCCTACATCGGACACTCGCTCTTCCGCGAGCGTGATTTCCTCTATGACGCGAAGGTCAATGGCCACCTCTTCCCAGGTCTCTGGAATGGTGGTATCGATCTGGCAGTCGGTTACGAACACCGCGAGATCCACCAGACCTCGATTCCTGACCCGGTTCAGGCTGCTGGCGATCAGCTCGGCTTCAACCAGTCTCCGAACACCAAGACCACCCAGGAAGTGGATTCCGTCTTCGCGGAATTGGTGCTGCCGATCGTGACTTCGACAATGAACGTCCCGTTCGTCCGCTCCTTCGACATCAGCCTTGCCTGGCGTTATGAGAAGTTCGAGGACCGCGATAATTACTTCAAGACGACCGCGAGCTTCGACAATGCGAACCAAGACGAAGACTTCGGCGGCGCTCCGCGTGTGTCCCTTCGGTATCAGCCGATCGCCGACATCACGCTGCGTGCAAGCTGGGGTCAGTCCTTCCGTTCGCCGAGCCCAACTGAGCTGTTCAACCCGATCGCTGAGAACTTCCCGGTTCTGTTCGATCCGCTGAGCGGTGCGGCGATTCAGCCTCCCGGCGGTGTGTGGCAGGGCGGTAACCCGACCTTGTCCCCTGAAAAGACCGACGACTATTCGGCCGGTATCGTGTGGACGCCTAAGTTCCTGCCTGGTTTCACGATGACGGCTGACTGGTATCAGATCTACACCAAGGACCTGGTTCTTAGCGGCGCTGACTTCGCTCAGCTGGCGTTGACGATCAACGGTCTTAGCGGCGGCACCGCGCTGGTTGACCCAGACGGTTGCGGCGGCGGTAGCCCATCAGGTCCTGGTGGCGGCCCGGCAGTAGGTGTTACCCGCACCGATATTGGTGCGGTCGATTGCATCGACTCCATCAACTCGAACGCGGGCAAGCGCCTCGTGCAGGGTCTTGATGTGACTGCGGTGTACGAGATCCCGACCGAACGTTGGGGCAAGTTCACCTTCTCGGGCGGCTGGAACCACTTCTTTACGTGGAAGGCCGAGCCGGTTGAAGGTGCTGGTGCTCATAACTTCCTCGGCGATTACAATAACAGCACGATCCCGCTGGCTCCCGGTGCGATTCCGTTCAACAAGGCGTTCCTGCGCGGCGAGTGGGAGTGGAGACACTTCGACTTCGTCGCTACGGGTAACTACATCGGCGACTACGAAGACGATCCGTCGTTCATCCTGGGCAACAGCCAAATCGGTACTGGTGGCAGCGTCAGTGACACGAACTGGAAATTCCATCGCCGTGTGACGAGCTACATCACCCTCGACATGCAGTTGAGCTACGAATGGATCAAGCCTCCGACAGAGCCCGCTCCGTTCGTGAAGGAATCGAAAGACAGCAAGAGCACCCCGGTCGTCGAAGCCGCCACGGCCTCGATCTGGCAGCGGATGCTCTGGGGCACCAAGTTGACGGTCGGCGTGAACAACGCCTTTGATCGTTCGCCGCCCTCAGTGATCGGTGCGTTCAACGACAACTACGACACATCGCTCTACTCGATTCGGAATCGTTATTACTACGTCAGCTTGACGAAGAAGTTCTAAAGCTGAGCTAACACAGAATTGCATTAGGGCGGGTGGTTCATACCACCCGCCCTTTTGTTTTTCTGCGATGGATACGCGGCCGAAGCGCAGCGGAAACTTGCCTGTGCGTCCGATTTGAATTATCAAACGGCAATGGCGACTCACGCGCTTTCCCCGCCCCGGTCTCGCGCCCCCTCTCCTGCGCCCGCGTCCGCCCCGCCGCGCGCTTCCGCTCCTTCTCCCTGGATTCTCGATCGCTGGCGCGACCTGGTCCTGTTCGTCGGGACCCCGATTCTGTTGATTCCAATTTTTGCCGCCGCCCAGGCCCGCTGGAGCGCGCAGGACATTTTTCTTTTCGTCGGCGCATTCGGTGCCATGGGCCACCACCTTCCGGGGATGATTCGAGCCTACGGCGATCGTGCCCTTTTCGCGCGGTTCCGGACCCGCTTCATCGTGGCTCCCATTGCGCTTCTGGCCATTTGTTTTTGGGCCTCAGTCTACAACGTGCAGGCAGTCCAACTCGTCGCCATGGCGTGGGGAATCTGGCATGGGATGATGCAAACCTACGGATTTTGCCGCATCTACGACGCGAAAGCGTCAGCTCAAGCAGCATTGCGAGCGCGGGTCGATCTCGCCCTTTGCTTCGCCTGGTTTTCCGGCGCTGTCCTACTCTCGCCGGTCCGATTTCGGACCTTGCTCGATCTATATTATGAAAGCGGTGGTCCGGTCATCGCTCCCGCGGCCGTGGCTGCCGTACGGTTGATCATCGTCATTGCTCTCGCGTTAGTCACAGTCGCGTTTGTCTGGCGGCAATGGATTGACTGGCGCGGCGGCCGTGGCGCCAGCCCCGTCAAAGTGACGTTGCTCGTCAGCAGCATTGCTTTCTGGTGGTACTGCAACAACGGCGTTCAAAACATCCTCGTGGGAATCGCTCTTTTCGAGGTGTTTCATGATGTCCAGTACCTGGCTATCGTCTGGATTTACAATCGAACCCGGGTCGAGCGCGATAGCACCATCGGGGGTTTCATGAGGTTCGTTTTCCGAAGAAGCGGAGCTTTGATTGGTGTGTACGTTGGTCTGGTTCTCGCCTACGGGGCACTGGGACTCACCCAGTCCGCCATCAGTGTCGAATTAATTCGGCATGGATTAATAGGCGTCGTGACTGCATCGGCCCTGCTCCATTTCTATTATGATGGGTTTATCTGGAAGGTGAGAGAATCACAGACCCGTTCGATGCTGGGTATAACCGGTAGCGGCGCCGTCCTGGCCTCTCCCCGCTATTGGCCGCCATGGGTGCGTCACGGACTTCGGTGGGCGGTTCTGGCCATACCGTTCGGCGCGCTTTGCGTGGCCCAGCTGGTCGGACGTGTTGTTCCGCCCCTGGAGCGTAGCGAAAAGGTGGCCCAAGTGTTGCCCCAGGATGCCAAAGCTCAGCTAAATTATGGCAAAGCGCTGCATCAGGCCGGACGCGTCGAAGAAGCGAAGGAAAAATACGACCTAGCCATCGCGCGCGATCCCTCTTTGGCTGAAGCCGAATTTTACTTGGGCCTGGCTTGGAAAGACCTTGGGGATCTCGACCAGGCGCAAAAACACTACGAGCGTTCGTTTGCGCTGGACCCTAAGGATGCCAAATGCGAATCCAATCTGGCCGGCGTTTTCCTCGCCAAAGGCTTGCAAACCGAAGCCCGGCGTCATTACGCACACAGTCTCACTTTGAACCCGATGCTCCAGATCGCGCATAAGGAATTGGGCGATCTTTTACTGGCCGACGGGGAGTACGCTAATGCCGTGTCACATTATGAAGCGGCATTACGGATTCAGCCCGACTATCTCGAAGCCGAGCAAAACCTCGCGTTTGCGAAAACGCTGGCTCGTTGACAAGCCTCGCAGCGGGCGACGGTTGGGAAAACCGGCAGGCGCCGGAGTTTCGGCCGAGTGGCACGACCAGTGCTCTAAAAACCATAACTATTATGGTTTTGATCAGCCTCCAGCCGTTCGTTCTCCGAAAACTGGTTCTTATCGCTGCCGCACTTCTTTTCTTTTCGGCCTTTTGTTTCGCTGATCCAGTCTTTATGACGAGCCGATACCCAGCCACAGCGGCCAGTGCTTCGCGTTTTACAGCCCATGTCGCTGCTCACCGCAAGGCAAGGCTTGAACCGTCCGCGCTCCTAATCGCGCTTCCTGTCCAGCCTGCTTCCTCGGAGATTGCCCTCTGGGAGAGCACCGCCAATCCGGCCGACCCCCTCCTTTTACAGCTTACGACGTCTAACTTTTCAGAACTAAATCCCGACCCAGCAAGCGACCTGACCAGATTCCAATAGCGATATTCAGTTTACCGCGGTAGTCTCGGTTCGCCCGGCACGGAAAAAGTGCAGGGTGACCGAAGATTTTTATTGCTCAGCGCGCGGAAACGTCCTACTATCGTTTTTGTGGATATGGAAATTATGAGAACACTTGCCTCCTCTTTCGCCAAACTCGCCGCGTCGGTTCTGGTCTTTTCTTCGACCGCTTTCGCCTCGGATGTGGTCCTTCAAAAAGTCCCGGATACCGCCCCGCAGGCACCCGCCAAATTGAATCTCGGTCCTCAGGCCAGTTTCGCTCTTATCAATTATAACGTCCGAACCGCAGCGCGGACTCTCTACGTCAGTTCCGGAACCGACCTAACGCGCGCCAATGACATGATCGACGATCAGCCCGCCACTTCGTACGGCTTTTCGGCTGACGACAAGGCGCCCGTTGCGGTGATCGACCTCGGTAAAGTCTCCACGGTGCGCCGGCTCTCGGCGGTCTATTCGGCCCGCGCGACATCGATTGATTTCTACGTGCTTCAATCTCTGCCCGGCATTGATGGGGACACAAATCCATCGACCGTAAAACTGGATGAACAGTCGTTCGCCAATCTGAAGCCGGTCGGCTCCGCGATTGATGACGGCACCCAGGGCCACGCGGCGATTGATTTCCCTGCTGTCGCCGGCCGTTACGTGATGTTGCGCTGGACGCCGGCCGCACACGCCGACACAGCATTCACTGTCGCCGAGGTTTCCGCCTTCAGTTCAAGTCGCGGTAATCTGCTCGCTTCAAACCGCGATTTCTCGAGCACCCGCGCGACCGCTGATTCGAAGGACGTGGGCGATTCGAAAGATGTCGCTGATAGCAAGGACATCCCGGAAGAGGCTCCGATCGGTGAAGGACCTGCCGAAGGCCCACCGCCCCCGCTCGCTCCTCCTCCGCCGTTCACGTTTATTCCGCAGCTCGTCCCGACGAGCGAATAACGGGACACAGTTTTCAGAAAACCCGTCGATTGGCGTGAGCTGATCGACGGGTTTCTTTTTGCCCTAACGAAGAGTTGGTCGCTAGAGCAGATCTCGAATAATTCGGAAGATCGCGGTGCTCTCGACGACGCCCGCCAGGGCTTCACTCCCAGGGCCCGCGCCAAATGCGGCGACGTCTTCCAGAGTGTCGAGCGCGGCGGGCGCAAAAAAGGCGGCTGGTTCCTGTGGTGCTTCGGGCGTTGGGAATGGTGACGCGGTTGGCGATTGGCGCGCCGCTAGTTTCGCAGCGCCATAGGATCGCGAGCCGTTCGGTCCGGTCGCCCATGACAACCAGGGGTCGCCGGAAGAATTGAGGCCTAGAACCGACATGCCTCGATCCGTTCGGAAAGGCGACCCGTTCAAGTGTAGACCCCCGACACCGACATCCCCACAAACGATGATCGTTGCTTTTGCGCCGGCATAACGCCGGGCCACGGCCACCGCCCGATCCAATTCGACCGTCTCCAAGAGCGTGTGTTCAGCGTCGTTCTGTTCGGCCGCCTTCCGCATCAGGTGGGCGTCCACAACCAGCAAATAGCCCCCGCGGTTGTACTGCAATAATTCGATCGCGCGCCGTACCATGTCCGAGAGACTTGGCTGTTCGGCGCGGGCCTCGATCTGGTCGGCATAGGCGAGCTCGGTTCCGCTGAACGCGCCGAAAAGCTTCGGCCGCTTCCAACCCGGGACGGCTTCCAGCTCGGCTTTCGTCCGCACCAGGTCGAACCCTTTGTGACGAACGTCCGCAAGAAGGTCGCGGCTGTCCTTCCGGCTGCCGTCCTTGGTTTCGGGAACGAAATCCTGGGCGCCGCCACCGAGAACCAGGTCGATGTGCGGGTTATCAGCGAATTCCCGGGCAATGTCGCTCTGCATCGAGGGATCTGCCTTCGAGGTGTAGAAGGTCGCGGCGGTCGGATTGGTTATTCGCCCGTCCGTAATCAGGCCTGTAGCGCGCCCGCCGCGTTGAGCGAGGTCAAGCAGCGAGGGTACCGGTGAGCCTCGTACTTCGGCGTTAAGCGAGCGGTTATTGACCTTGAGCCCGGTCGCAATCGCCATCGCCGCCGCCGCACGATCCGGCGTCGCAAAGTCGCTCGAGAAGTTTTCGACCAGTGCCACGTGCGGCATGACGTCGAGGGCTAGCGGGACATCCACTCCGCCTGCATAAATTCGCGTCGGAGCCAGACGTCCGGGCGTCAGGCCTTCGCCTACGAATAGGATAATCCCGAACGGCTTTTGAACGACCCAGTGGCGAAAATAGAAAACGCCAAAGGCCGCGAAGGCGACAAGGCAGAACAGCGCGAGCATTTGATTGCGCCACTTCACGAGGCCGCACCTACGAGCGCGCGCCGCGTATTGTCAATCCCCGGCGGGGAAAGCACTTGTGCGTGCCCGGCCGTATCGCCAGACTGCATCGACATGGCAAAACCTGTGATGCTTATCATCCGGGACGGGTGGGGTATCAATCCCGGCGGCTTTGATCAGCGCGAGAAAAACGGCGACGCCACCTTGCTCGCGCGAACCCCGTTTCACGATGAACTGTACCAGGCTTACCCGGGCGCAAAAGTCAGTGCAAGTGGCCTCGACGTCGGCCTGCCCGAGGGGCAAATGGGTAACTCCGAAGTCGGCCATCTCAATCTCGGCGCCGGGCGCATCGTTTATCAAGACCTGACCCGGATCAACAAGGCGATTACGGAAGGGGACCTGGCCCGTAATCCCGTC
>JBJMXC010000103.1:0-10404 GCA_045809825.1 Chthoniobacterales bacterium
TCCGACCCCGCTCCGCGAATTTCCACTTCGATGTTGTGAAGGGCGCGACCGTGCAACTCGTAACTGTCTCGACGAGGCGTCAGTCCCGCGCTGGTCAGCGAAGCCTCGATGAAATCAGCCGCGGCCACGAGCTGCGGATAATGGTTCATGTTCCGCTCACCGATATCGCCGGCGAGCTTTTCCACGTCGGCGGTCAGGGCAGCCCGCAACGCAATCTCGGGTTCATTGAGTGACGCCGCCCGCGAAGGATTTTTTCCCTGCATTCTCATTCCAATCCAGAAAATTAGAGAAAGAATCGCCACGACCGCTAACCCAATTCGCAGCGCGCTGAATCCGACGCGCCGCAGCGGATGGGGGGCTTTCGTTGTCACTCAACCGATCTTCTTCCGGAAGCGGAGCGCGCAAACGCAGAACAGGAACACGGCCATCCCGGTGATGATGGCGAGTGAGTGCCAATACTCGAGGAAGCTTGCGCCGCGCAGGATGATGGCGCGGACGAGAGAGATGAAATAGGTCGTCGGCAGAATGGAGCCGAAGGCGTAGAAAATCCACGGCATCGTTTCGCGCGGGAAAATGAAGCCGGAGAAAAAAACGCTCGGGAGAACGAACATCATCGACATTTGGAGCGCCTGCATCTGGTTCTCCGCTTTGGTGCCGATGAAAAGACCGATGCTGAGCAGGGCGAAGCAATAAGCCAGGGTCGCGAAGAGGAGCGCGATGATGCTGCCGGCGATGGGCACGGCAAAAAGAAAACGCATGATGCCGAAGAGCAGCATCGCCATCAGCATGCCGATGCAGAGATAGGGCACCAATTTGCCAAGCATCAGCCCCCAGCGACTCAGTGGACTGACGAGGAGCTGCTCGAGCGTGCCCCGCTCCCGTTCACGCACCACCGCCATCGCGGTCGCGAAGGTGGTTCCTATTTGAAGGACAACACCGATGACTCCAGGAACGAAAAAATTCGGGCTTCGCATCGTCGGGTTGTAAAGGATCTGGGGCCGGATCTCGACGGGAACGGCCCGCCGGCCGGTATCGCGCATCATCGTTTCAACGGACTGGGTGAGAGCGACTCCGAGCGCGGTGTTGAGCGCCTGGAGCGCGGTGGTGGAATTCGATCCATCGATCAATATCTGGACCTGGGCGGGATGGCCGCCCCGCAGGTCGCGCGTAAAATGCGGCGGGATCTGCATGCCGACCGAAGCGCGACCTTTCCGGATCGCGCTCGCCATCTCGTCGGCGTTCTGGACTTCGCCAACGATCCGAAAAGTTTCCGTATTAACGAACCGATCGAGGAACTGGCGGCTCTCGACGGTCCGGTCTTCGTTCAGGATCGCCATCGGCATGTGCTTAACGTCGTTATCGAGCGCGTAACCGAATGCGATCATTTCGACGAGCGGAGGGAAGAGCATGAAGAAAAGCGTCATCGGGTCGCGCAGGACCGTGATGAATTCCTTGAAGAGGATCGCGCTCAGGCCGCGAAACGGAGCGCGCTTCACGCCGCCTTCTCCCGCTGACTCTCACCCGCGTGCTTCGCGGTCAGCGTCACGAACACATCTTCCAGCGACGGGCCGATCTCGTGGATTTCAGGGCTCGCGATCCCGACGCTGCGAAGCTTTTCGTCGATCTCCTGGCGCCGGACACTTTCGTTCACGAGAAGGTGCATCGACTGTCCGAAAACGGTCGCGTTGAGAACTCCCTTCACTTCGCGCATCGCCCGCAGCGCGACGGTGACGTGGTCGCAGGTGACATCGAGACGTCTCGTTCCCGGCGGAGTAATCTCGGGCAACTGTTTTAGGTCATCGGGTTCACCGCAGACGATTAATTTTGCCATGTAGATGTAGCCGACGTGTGAGCAACGCTCCGCTTCATCCATGTAATGGGTGGTGACGAATAACGTCATCCCCTGCCCGGCAAACTCGAAGAGCAAATCCCATAGTTCGCGGCGGGCTACCGGGTCGATTCCGGCGGTGGGCTCATCGAGGAAGAGGACGGTCGGTTTATGCATCAACGCGCACGCCATTGCCAGCCGCTGCCGCCAGCCGCCGGAGAGCAATGCGGCGCGCCGATCCAGATACGGCTCGAGGTGGGTGAGCGCGATCAGTTCGTCCCGGCGCCGCTTCAAATCGCGGTCCCGCAGGCTGTAGAGCTTCCCTGAAAAAACCAGGTTCTCGTTCACGGTCAGCTCGTCGTAGAGCGAAAACTTTTGCGACATGTATCCGATCATTTCCTTGGTCGCGTCGCTTTCCTGCCGGATGTCGTGTCCCGCAATGCGGGCCGACCCTTCGGACGGCTCGAGGATGCCGCAAAGCATGCGGATCACGGTCGATTTGCCGGAACCATTCGGCCCGAGGAAGCCGAAGATCGAACCGCGAGCGACTGAGAAGCTGACGTGATCCACAGCGGTGAAATTCCCGAAGCGCTTCGTCAAGCCCTCGCACTCGATCATCGCGTCGCCAGTCATTTCACGTTTGGGAAAAAGATGTCTGCGGACATCCCAGCCCTTAGGACATCGTCCTTGTTTTCGAGTCGGATTTTCACTCCGAAGACCTGTTTGATCCGGTCTTCCACGGTCTGGACGTTGCGCGGAGTGAACTCGGCCTTGCGATTGATTTGCTCGATGGCGCCGGTGAAATTGCGGCCGGGATAGGAATCGACCTGGACGCGAACATGATCGTTCAGCTTGATCAACCCAAGCCATGGCTCCGGCACGTAAACGCGAACCCAAAGCCGTTCCGGAAGGATCAACGTCGCCACTTCCCGATTCGCTGGCAGCACGTCACCGACTTTCACGCTGAGAATTTCGAGAATGGAATCGGTCGGCGCGACGATCTTCATCTCGCGGATTTGAGCATCCATGTCAGCGAGCTGGGCTGCCGCCTGCTCGACGCGGGCGCGAGCGGCGGCGATATTTTTTTCCTGGGCCTTGGCGGCACTCATCGCGCGTTCTGCTTCGCTCGATGAAACGGTGTTGCGCTTGAGGAGGTCCTGCTGCCGCTGCGCGTCCGCTTTCAGGAATTCGAGCTGGGCGCTTTGCGCCTCCACGTCGTGTTGCGCGGTGTTGATTTGCGCAGCGGCCAGGTCGCGCCGTGCTTTCAATTCGGAAGCCTCGAGCTGAACAATCACGTCACCCGCCTTCAAGGCGTCGCCTTCCCAGGCGAAGATTTTTTCGACGCGCCCGGCTGAGCGTGGGGCGACGTGCACTTCATCCACTTCAATGGTGCCAGAAACCGCGTTGCTCGAACGGCGGCAGCCGGCGGAGAAAAAAAGCACGCCGCAAAGACCCATCTGCAAACATTTAGAGGCGAAAGACAAACGCATCGGTGAAGGAAAACTTGCGCGACATTATGCGCTGGAAACGATACGAAAGGAAATGGCTGGTTACTCCAAAACGCCACTCGCCCAAAAGCTTGGGATCAAGAGTGAGACTACGGTCGCGTTGCTCAATCCTCCCTCCGGCTACCGGAAATGGCTTGCGCCGCTACCGGCCAAAGTTGTGTTCAGCGACCAAGTGACGGCGGGCGCGAAATTCCTCCATCTTTTCGTGACGCAGCGCCGAACGTTGGAAACAGAATTGAAACGGCTGCGAAAACAGCTCGATGACGCGGGTGTCCTCTGGGTGTCGTGGCCGAAGAAATCATCAGGCGTCAAAACGGATATTACCGAAGACGTGATTCGCCAGGTTTGCCTGCCGATGGGTTTCGTGGATGTGAAGGTTTGCGCCGTGGATGAGACGTGGTCGGGTTTGAAGCTGATGATCCGGCGAGAGAACCGCCGGCGCTAAGTCGGAATTCCGGGGAGCGCATGCGTCTCGCCGTCGCGAACCTTTAGAAGACTGTTTGGGCGAGATGCCGAAACCAACGCGCGAGACGCGCGCGCTGCCCAGAGTCTAGACAGCGTGCGTGATCGCGTGAAAAATCGCAGCATGAGCACGCGGCTTTTCGACCATATCGATCTTCGAGTTAGAAGTCGGGAGAAGGCACAACAGTTTTATGCACAGATTTTGCCTGCGATCGGTTTTCGGATCGATAAGAGCGGCCCCATTTGGGGGTTATTCGAAGCGGGCGGAACCATTGCGTCGGACTTCTTCGGATTCACCGAGGAGGCAAATCATCAGCCCAATGGAAACCGGATTGCATTCTGGGCTGCCAGTCGCGAAGCCGTAAACAAACTGGCGGAAGTGGTGCGCAGAGCCGGCGGGAAGAACATCGAAGGGCCCGAGCTTTGCGTGGAATATAGCCCCGGCTATTACGCCGTTTTTTTTGAGGACCCGGATGGGAACAAGCTCGAGGTCTGCTTTCGCGAAAGCGCGCCAGTAGCGGAGTAAAAGCGCTGCTTATCGTGTCGGCTCGATCCCGAATCCATTAAGCACGTCCTTCGTTCTCTCCATCGGCAGCCCGACGACGTTACTGTAGGAACCTTCGATCCGTTCGATGATTTCGGTGCCGTGACCCTGGGCGGCGTATGCGCCGGCTTTGTCGAGAGGATCAATCTTCGCCAGGTAACCGCGGATAGCTGTCTCATTGAGATTGCGAAAATGGACGCGCGACATCTCTTCGAACGTATCCGTCTTGCCGCGTGCCCCGTGTCGAACACAAACCGCGGTCCAGACTTCATGCGCTCGGCCGCTTAGCCGCCGCAACATCCCGATCGCGTCCGCCAAATCGGACGGCTTGCCAAGCACGTCACCGTCGATGGTCACCAGTGTGTCGGCCGCTATGACGACTGCATCAGGCGCGAGTTTGCACACCCGGGCGGCTTTGCGCGCGGCATTCCAAACTGTCAGCTCTCGAATGGTCAGCCACGGGTGCGACACTTCATCGTCCGGCGGGGTGACGACTTCGAAGCGATAACCGGCGGCGCTGAGTAGTTGGCGCCGTCGCGGCGACTGGGAAGCTAAAACCAAACGGGCCTGCACGCGGTCGTCACGGCCTCGCCGAGGGCGTCGACGCCGGCGAGGATTTGTCGGTCGGCACAGTCTGCATATTCGGCATTTTCATTTCCTGAAAATCTTTCGGCGGCTCGAACTCGGCCTCGCTCAAGACATCATGCTTTACCGCTGTGACCGTGCTGATGATCTCTTCTTCCCCCATCCTTACTTCGGTCCGGAGCGGGAAGCCCGGTAGATCGCGGTAATCCATGGTTCCTCCGGCGAGATCGTTCCAGGCTGCGGGGATCACCGCCTGCAGCTGCTTCATGATCGCAGTTGAATCGGGAAAGCTCGGGGCAATCCAGTACTTGGCCTTAAAGAGCGCGGTTTCGCCGACGTACTCATCGGCCTCGTAACCGTTCACCGTCATCTTCTTCCCGGTAGCCACGAGTTTTGGTTTTTCCGCATTCTTTCCGCCGTATTTCATCGCAAGTTCGCTGATGGCCTTCGCTTTCTCGCCGGAGATTCGAAGATATTTTTTTTGCGCTTTCATGAGCGTCAAGGTGTCGCCGGTCTTGCCGTCCACAATCATCGTAACGTCCGCGGTCGCTTCCATTCGGATTTTATCGCCCTTCAGCTTCAAGACGACTTCGTTCGCGGTCCCTTTTTGCTCAACCTTCTGGACGATCGTGAAATCCGCGCGTGCCGCTTGGGACAGGGCAAGCGTAAAAGCGAAGAAGGGAAGGATAGCTTTCATCGCCTAACTAAGCTCCCTAAGCGAGCCCAACGCAACCGTCGGAGAAAGGACTTGGCAGCAAGACCGAGCGGCGGCAGCTTAGTCCGAGCCGGACTGGGCGGATCGCGCGCGGGTGTAGCTTAATGGTAAAGCTGTAGCCTTCCAAGCTACTGACGAGGGTTCGATTCCCTTCACCCGCTCCAGCCTTCGCTCAGGTAGTGCCGAGCGTCCGCTGTAGCCTTTCGCCGAGGCGGACTCTTGCGAATCAACCGCGGTGACGATTCCGACGCCAGCGGGCATGCGCGCCGCGACCCGCAACCAGCACCATCAGGCCTGCTCCGCACAGCCACGTCGATGCTTCAGGCACCGGCGACGCTGTGAAAGTTTCCGCATCCGCGGCGGCGTAGCCTACCGGAGCTGTTTGGGCGCTGATTCCAATACTCGATGCTGCCAAAGCCAGGTAAGTATTTCCGCCGGCGAAACCGGACGCACCAGGAAAGCCGCGCAGCTCCTGATCTGCATTGGTTACGCTGGAAGCGGCGATCGGCGCCCCACCATCAATGTTGAAAGTCGCCGATGACCGGCGGGTTTCGCTCGGAGTCGCAGTTAACGCCTCAGCGACCGAATGGGCCCGCTCAACCGGGTCTGCGGCGGGCCGCTCGAAGGGCACCGCACGGACGGAATAAACTGGCACATCCTGCGCCGCGGCGAACGAGTACTGGGCCGGGCCATGACTAAAACTCGAATACGCGAGAAAGATCGAGCCGCCCATTCCGGCGACTGCGAAAGCGAGAATAGCCGGCAAAGGGAGACGCGGCAGGGCAACTCGAGCAGCGCGGTAATGTTCTTGAGCGAGGGCCATATCGTTGCCACCGACCTGCCAGCTTTCGCTGCAACCAAATCGGGACCCTTTGAAAAGCACGATTTGTTCCCGGCAAAGCGGCTCGTGCGTCGGGCCGGGCAGACTCCTGGCAGCGTCTGCCCTTACAGAAGCGAATGCGCAGAAAAGATGTCGCGAGCTTACTGATCGGGGGCGATCACGTCACGGTGACGCCAGGCGTAACGCAGGCCTGAGTAAACAGTTAAGGCGACCGTGATCCAGACCAAAACCGGTCCGGCTTGATGTCGGGCCCAAGTCCACCAGCCAGCGGCCGGGCCGCCATAATGGAGTTCCTCCGCCGCCAGCAACCCCAGAAAAAATATTACGGTGATGATCTGCCACGAGGTCTTGTGTTTGCCCAGGCGCTCGGCCGGCAACACTTGCCCCCGCGCGCTCGCCATCAGACGCAGTCCCGTAATCAAAAATTCCCGGCCCACGACCGTCGTCGCCGCCCAGGCCGGAATCGCGCCCATCGGAACAAGCGAAATGAACGCGGCTGCCATCATGATCTTGTCCACCAGCGGATCCATCAGCTTGCCGAAATTGGTGACAATGCCCCAACGGCGCGCGATTTCGCCGTCCACGAAATCGGTTATCCCGGCGATGAGAAAAATAACAAAGGCGGCGGTGCGCGCATAGGTCCAGGTGCAGTTGAGCATCGCGACGAAGAGCACGGTCAGGACAAGGCGGCTGACAGTAAGACGATTTGCCCAGTTCATGCGTGTGCGGGTGACTCCGCCGCTTTGAACACTGCGCGTTTCCAGATCGGCACCACCCGTTTCAATTCATCCATGATCCATTGGCTGGCATCGAACGCGGCACCGCGATGCCCGCTTGCTACCCGGACCACTACGGACGGTTCCGCCACGGCCACGAATCCAATCCGATGCCGAAGTAAAATTTCGCGGACTTCGAACTTCCTGGCTGCGGTTTCCGCCACGACCCTCATCTGGTGTTCGGCCATGGCCCGGTGCGCCTCGTAGTCGATGCCTTCGATTTCGCGCCCATCTTCCGTCCCGCGAACAGCCCCCCAAAACACGACCACAGCGCCTGAGTGCGCATCGAAGTCACGAGAAGGCAGATTGAGCGGTTCCTCTGTGATGGAGACTTCGCAAACGGAAATTGCCATGCTGTGTTTGAACCGGATAGAGTCGGAGCCCGCCGCCGATCTGCCGGCGTGATCAAGGAGATACGAAAATGAGCACGAATCAATGTGATATCGGACTGATCGGTCTAGCTGTCATGGGCGAAAATCTCGTCCTAAACATGGAATCAAAGGGGTTCACGGTGTCCGTGTTCAACCGGACGTGGGAGGTCACGGAGAAATTCGCGGCTGGAAAAGCGAAAGGGAAAAACATTCAGCCGGCCCGGACGATGGAAGAATTTGTGGCCGCACTCAAGAGGCCGCGAAAAGCCATGATCATGGTGAAGGCCGGCGGACCAGTGGACGCGGTCATCGGCCAGCTCGCGCCGCTCTTGGAAAAGGGGGACGTGATCATTGACGGTGGCAATTCGTTGTTCACTGACACACAGCGCCGTTGCAAGGACCTGGAAGGACGCGGAATTCATTTCGTCGGCTGCGGGGTTTCCGGCGGCGAGGAAGGCGCACTCAAAGGGCCGTCTTTGATGCCGGGTGGTCCGCGGGACTCCTGGGAAATCATTGCGCCGATTTTCCGCAAGATCGCGGCCCAGGTAGATGGCGAGCCGTGCTGCCGATACATGGGGCCGGACGGGGCAGGCCATTACGTCAAGATGGTCCATAACGGAATCGAGTACGGCGACATGCAGTTGATCTGCGAGGCCTACGCGATCCTCAAAGATGTCCTCGGCCTTGGCGGAAATGAGCTCGCAGAAATTTTCGAGGAATGGAACAAGGGCGACCTCGACAGTTACCTGATTGAGATCACGTCGCAGATTTTCCGGAAGATTGACCCGGAGACGGGCAAGCCGCTCGTGGATGTGATCCTCGACAAAGCCGGCCAAAAGGGAACCGGCTTGTGGACCCTGCAATCAGCCCTGAGCCAATCGGTCGTCATCTCGACGATCAACGCTGCGGTCGAAGCGCGGGTGATTTCGTCGCGCAAAGATGAACGGGTTGCTTCCTCAAAAATTTTACCGCAACCGAAGGTGCCGAAATTCACGGGGGACCGGAATCAGTTAATCACGGCTATCCGCGACGCGCTCTACGCGTCGAAGATCGTTTCCTACGCGCAAGGGATGGAGCTGCTCGGTGCGGCGAGCCTGGGGTCGAAGTGGAACCTGAACTTTGGCGATATCGCTACCATTTGGCGGGGCGGCTGCATCATTCGCGCGAAATTCCTGAACCGGATCAAGGAAGCGTATGAGCGCGATCCGAACCTGCACAATTTGCTGCTCGACCAGTACTTCACCGGAATTATCGAACGGACCCAGGACAACTGGAGGGTCGCTGTCGCGACTGCGGTGACACATGGCGTGGCGGTCCCGGCCTTCAGTGCTTCGCTTGCTTATTTCGACAGCTATCGTTCAGCACGTTTGCCGGCCAATCTCCTCCAGGCCCAGCGAGATTTCTTTGGCGCTCACACTTATGAGCGCGTCGACAAACCGGGTGTGTTCCATACCGAATGGATGGAATCCGACAGAGAGCCGAAAGAAAAACCGGCGGAACCGAAACAACCGGCGCGAAAGCAGACTGGAGAGTAAGGTAATCACGAATGCCGACCTACGTTTACGAGACTACTGATCCGTCGAAGCCGGTCCGCCGTTTCGAAGTCAAGCAAAGCATGAGGGACGAACCGCTGAAGAATGATCCGGAAACCGGCGAAACGGTCCGGCGGGTAATTTCCGGGGGCTACGGCGTGCACGTCGCGGGCGGGTCAACCGGTCCGTCCGTCGGTTCGGTCGGTTCGCATGGCTGCGGACCGGGGTGCAGCCACTAGTGAAAATCGTGCGACTCGCTGCCGATTAGTTGTTCGTGGTCGAGTGGCCGAATTTTTTCGGCCTTGATGAGAACGACGTTATCGGTGTTTTGGACCCGGCCTTCGATGATGAGAAACGGTTCTTCGGTCAGGAGGAGCCGCATCCGCTCGAATAAATCAGGGGTAACGATCGCGTTCGAGACGCCGGTTTCATCTTCGAGACTGACAAAAACAAAGCCTTTGGCGGTGCCGGGACGCTGACGACAGATGACATTTCCGGCAATCTGGACGGTCGCACCGTGGCGAGCTGAACGCAGATCGCTGGCACGCCAGATATCGGGCAACTGGGCGCGCAGTAATTTCATCGGGTGTGGGCCGGTGGTGAGATTCATGGCGGTGTAATCCGCTTTCACGCGTTCAGGCATGGACATCGGAAGAAGCGGCGATTCAGAACTCTGCGGAGCGCACGCGTCTCGCGGGTTGGTTTTGGCGTCTCGCCAAAACGATCTTTCCGAAAAAGTTCGCGACGGCGAGACACCGTTGACCACACCCGAGACGTGTGCGCTCCCCAGAAGATCGTCATACTGCGTCTCCTCGACTTTCCACATCGCGGCACGGCGATGGTCGGCGAAACAATTTAATGCGCCGAGTTCTGCGAGCGTTCGGAGCTCTTCTTTGCTCAACATCACTCGGCGCTTGAAATCATCGAGCGAATCGAACCCAGCGAATTCTCGTTCCTTGACGAGCGCTTCGCCATGTTCCTTCCGCATCCCGTTCACAACGCAAAAGCCCAGCCTAACCGTATCGTTAGAAACAACGGTGCAAACCCAGCGGGATTCGCGCGCGCAGACTGGCAACATATGGATTCCATGCCGTTGCGCGTCCTTCACGATCGTGGCCGGCATGTAGAAACCCATCGGCTGATTGTTGAGCAAACTCGCGTAGAACTCCGGACCGCGGTGTACCTTCAGGTAGGCGCTTCCATACGCGAGGATGGCGAAGCTGATCGCATGCGATTCTGGAA
>JBJMXC010000104.1:0-4434 GCA_045809825.1 Chthoniobacterales bacterium
AGCCGTGGAAGCGGCCCATGCCAATTCGGTAGTCCACCGCGACCTTAAGCCCAGCAACATCCTGGTGACAGCCAAGGGCGATGTGAAGTTACTCGATTTCGGAATCGCGAAAATGATGCTCAGCGGGGTTGATTCGCCCGAAGGTGCGCTCGAAGGCGGGATGTTGACGCCTGTTTCTGCAGCACCGGAGCAGGTCAGGGGCGAGGCTGTGACGGAGGCAACGGATATTTATGCGCTCGGGGTCCTGCTCTACGAAATCCTGACGGGATGCAAACCGCATCGGTTTCCCCACCCCCATCCTACCGTTGAAGAACTGCTCACGGTTCTGTGCGAACAAGAGCCGGAACCGCCCAGCTCCGTCGTCGAAGATCCAGGTCGGCAACGCCGGCTCCGTGGAGATTTGGACACAATCGTCGGATGTGCGCTCCAAAAAAATCCGGAGTTCCGTTATCCGTCCGTCAAGCGCTTCGCGCACGACGTCCAGTGCCACCTCGACGCGAAGCCTATCGCGGTCCGGTCAGGCGAGCCCGGTTACGTGGTCGGAC
Organism: Chthoniobacterales bacterium; assembly: GCA_045809825.1. GTDB lineage: Bacteria > Verrucomicrobiota > Verrucomicrobiia > Chthoniobacterales > UBA10450 > AV80. The sequence goes on from JBJMXC010000104.1 coordinate 546, forward strand.
GGACCTTGTCACGGAGCCGATCCCTGCGATTTGCGGTCGCCGTTCTGGTGGTTGCTTCCGGGTTGAGCGCGCTCTTCATCGGCAGTCGTTTTTTTCCGGACCGTGCCGCACCACATCAGCATTCACCTCCCGCGTCGTTATCGAAAAAGAGCATTGCCATTCTTCCCTTCCGAAGTGTCACCCCCGGAAGCCTTGTCTTGCCCTTCGAAAGCCTCGGGTCGGACGCGGGGGAGACATATTTTGTGGAAGGAATCCACGAGAGCATTCTCGCCAGGACGGCGCAGCTTACCGACTTGAAGGTGATCAGCCGCAACAGTGTGGCCGGATATCGCGGAGCGAGGAATCGCCGCGAAATCGGAGAGACGCTGGGGGTTTCCTACATCCTGGAGGGTAGCGTTCAAAAGCTCACAAATACCCTCCGAGTGACCGCCCGTCTGAGCGAGGTAACCAACGACACGACGGTCTGGGAGGAGCATTACGAAAAACCGCTGGCGGACGTCTTTTCCATCGAGAACGCCATCGTCCGCGCGGTTGCGGCGCAGATGAACGCGACGGTGTCGCCTGAAGACAACAGCCGCCTCCTCAGGCCGCTGACGAAGGACGCTGAAGCCTACGATCTCTATCTGCGAGCGCTTCACGCTTTTCACCGGCGCGATTACGCGGGAGCGATGGAACTTCTCCAAGCCTCTATTAGTCACGACCACGAATTCGTTCTCGCCTACTGCCTCTTGTCGAAGACGTTGGTTGACTCCTACCGATTCATTCGGCCGTCCAAGGAATCGCTGGACGGCGCAAAGGATGCCGCTGAGACGGCCGCCCGCCTCGCTCCCGACATGGACGATGCCCATCTGGCCCTGGCACGATACTACCGTACGGCCCGCTCTTACGACCGCGGCCTACAGGAACTTTCCGGCATTTCCGCGCCGCGGGATCGGGCCGAGTTTCACGAGCTGCTCGCGCTGGCGCAACGCCGGATCGGGCGATGGAACGACGCGCTTCGCAATGGCCAGGCCGCCCTGGAATTGGATCCGCTCAATCCGTTCATTGCCACCGAGCTGATCGAAAGTCATATCGCACTTCACCAATATAAGGAGGCCCAAAATCTGGCCGACTGGATGACAGCACATTTCTCCCCGGATGATGACGTCATCGCGATTTACAGGTCGTATGCGCTTCTTGGCCTGGGACAACTGGGTGAAGCGTTCGCCGTCCTTGAAAATGCACGCGGCCGAACGGTATGGGGAACGGACCGGCTTATTCAGCTTGCGATATTCAAACGCGACCTCCCCCGCGCCTTCGCGCTCATAGCGACGCTCCCAACCGAGAAAAAATATTCCCCGCCCTGGGAAGGACTGGCGCTAAAGATGGCCGGGGACGACGCGAGGGCGCGGGAGTATTATGAGAGCGCGATTGTTTATTTTCAGCGGCTCCTCGCCGAAAAGCCTGATGACCTGGATGCACTCACCGGGTTGAGTGTTGCCTACGCCGCTCGCGGCCGCAAAGAGGAGGCTGTGCGTGAGGCAAAGCATGCCGTTGATTTGGTGCCCTTGCCCCAAAACGCGCTGGACGGACCGGCCCAGGTCCTGGTCCTCGCTGAAATTTATGCGCAAGTGGGAGACCGGGAAGCTGCGCTCGCACAGCTGGGAAGCATTGCCCAGCTTCCGGCGGGGCCGGACTACGGCCGGCTCAAATTCGACCCGGCGTGGGACAATCTGAGGAGCGACCCAAAATTCCAGGAGATCATGGCACGCGCCGCCGGACCGCCGAACTGGAACTAATCGTTAGGCGCGACCGGCGTAACGCGCGTCCCCGGAAGTTCCCAACCGCCGCGCGAGCTAGTCCAACCAGCTCAACGGATATTTCTCGTCGTCGAGGGCGACGGCCTGCTCGGTCAGCTCGAGGGTATGCTCGGTGTCGAACATGACGGCGAGTTCTTCCGTCCGCGCAGCATCCTTGCTGGCCATGATCGTGCCCGGATGCGGCCCGTGCGGAATTCCCCGCGGATGCAGCGTGATCGAGCCGGCTTCGATGCCTTTGCGCGATCCAAAATTACCGCGCACGTAAAACAAGACCTCGTCCGCTTCGACATTGTCGTGGACCCACGGGATCTTCACTGCTTCAGGATGGTAGTCGAGCATGCGCGGTGCGAAGGTGCAGACGACGTAGCCGCGAATCTCAAACGTCTGGTGAATCGGCGGGGGCTGGTGAACGGTGCCGGTGATCGGCTCGAAATCCTGGGCGTTGAAGGTGAACGGGTAAACGTAACCATCCCACCCCACGACATCGAACGGATGATGGGCATGAACCACCCGCGTCCAGCGCGGGCCGTCTTTTACGAGCACAGGAACATCTTCCTCCTTGTCGATGACGAGAGTTTCGGTCGGACCGTGGAAATCGCGCTCTGAATAAGGGGAGCCCATCCGAATCTGGCCTTCGAGGTTCAGGTAACGGCGCGGGATCCGCACCGGCCCGGTCGATTCCAGGATAAGATAATCTTCTTCTTCCACCTTATCGGGCACCAGGCGGTAAGTAATCCCGCGAGGGATCACGATGTAATCCTCGGCGCGGTAACGAAGTTTGCCGAACGGGCTCTCGAGAACTCCCCCGCCCTTAAAGACGAAGATGATCTCGTCGGCGCCGCCGTTCCGGAAATACTCGTATTCACCGTAGGTCTTCGCCGGCTTCTGCCGGTAGGCAATCATGTCCTGATTGAAGAGCATCGGGATTCGGCCGGTATAGAGATCGCCCCGGCGAGGGACATTCGCGGCTTTGAGATGGTGATGGCGCAGGGGTGCGTCGGTGACTTTTTTCAGCTCCTCGCATTTGAGGAGCTCGACACTCCGGACCCGGGTCGGGGGCCGCAGATGATACATGATCGAGTAGGCCTCATTGAAGCCTTCCGTCGTGATGACATGCTCATAGTAGATGCCTTCGTTCTTGTAACCAGGGCCGGCGCCATTCCGATGAAACCAGATGTGGTGCTTCCGTGGGATTTCGCCAAGCTTTTGGTACTGCGGCATAACTTCAGTCTCCTACTTTGTCATCCTGGGCGCAGCGAAGGATCGTTTACAGATTTCCTCGCGCTTCCTGTTCTTTCTCGAGCGCTTCAAAGAGCGCTTTAAAATTTCCTTTCCCGAAACTCTTTGCGCCTTTGCGCTGGATGATTTCGAAAAACAGTGTCGGCCTGTCTTCAACCGGTTTGGTGAAAATCTGGAGCAGGTAACCTTCGTTATCGCGATCAACCAGGATCCCGAGGCGCGCCAGCGGCCCGAGGTCTTCGTCGATGTGACCCACGCGCTCGGGCAACGTGTCGTAATAGGTGGTGGGGATCTTAAGGAATTCTACCCCGCGGCTTTGGAGATCGGTTACGGTCTTGACGATGTCGCTGGTTGCGACCGCGCAATGCTGGACGCCCTCGCCATTGTAGAAGTCCAGATATTCCTCTACCTGCGATTTCTTTTTGCCCTCGGCCGGCTCGTTGATCGGGAACTTCACAAAGCCGTTCCCGTTGCTCATCACTTTGCTCATGAGCGCGGAGTACTCGGTCGAAATGTCCTTGTCGTCGAACGTCAGGATGTTGCGAAACCCCATCACGTCCTCGTAAAATTTCACCCACGGATTCATCTGGTTCCAACCGACGTTGCCGACGCAGTGGTCGACATAAAGCAGTCCGGTATCGGGCGGGTTGTAATTTGATTCCCACTTCCGGAAGCCCGGCATGAAAACACCAGTGTAATCGCCGCGCTCGATGAAAAGATGGACCGTGTCGCCGTAGGTGTGAATGCCGCTCATCACTACGCGCCCGTTTTCGTCCTGCAGGGTCGTGGGCTCCATGTAACTCTTGGCGCCGCGTTTCGTCGTTTCTTTCCAGGCTGAAGTCGCGTCATCG
>JBJMXC010000105.1:0-8235 GCA_045809825.1 Chthoniobacterales bacterium
CGGGAAATTCAACGCCATCAAATTTGATTTGCAGCTCAACCGAATTAAGGACGGCGAGCTCCAGCCGCATCGTAAATTCCGGCGCGCCACCGCCTGGCTCTCCGACGACGCCGACCGCCTCGTTCTCCGGATTGAAGCCCAGGTGTTTGTGGGCTCGGTCTTCGCCGAGTTGCAGTCGGTGGATTTCGGGAATGCCAAAGGCTGATCTCGCCTCAGCGCGGGATGTAAATTCGTTCGTTTCCGGGACCGCGATGTAGCCAGGGCGGAAAGAAATGCCGTTCCAATCGCGGATAACGCGTGACGCGCTGTTCGGGAAGGAGCTCAAGCGCAGCCAGCGTCTCCACGTCAAAGCGGCCGCTCGGCTCCAGGCCAAACCGCATTTGGAAATTGCGTAACGCAAAATTCAAGGCGGGACCATACAAGCCGTCGACTTCGTCCCGGTAATAGCCCTGGCGCATCAGGCGAATCTGGGCCTGCATGAGAATTTCCTGTTGGACGTGGGACGGAGCCGCTTCATACGGGGTCGCGGCAAACGGAGTTCGGCTGTCCACGCGCGGCGGCGGCGCCTCGGGCTCTGTCCCCGGATCAGTTTCAACGTCGTCCTGCGGAGGTGCGGACCGCGGCGGCGGCGTCACCGTGGGCGTCGCGGTATCCTGGGGAAATCCGGGCGGCGTTGGGCCAGGGGTTTGGGCGGGTCGCGGTTTTGGCGATTCCGCCGGCTTCGAGCTCAGGCCTAGCGCTTTTTCAGTTTCGGCATTGAGCTCGCCGGTGATTTGGAGGCCGTTTCGAATCTGGTAACGGCGGATCGCGGCAGTCGTGTCAGCATCCGATTTGCCGGTGATGTCGCCGTAGTAAAATCCCTGCTCCTTCAGTTTTTGCTGGGCGGACTCAATGGCCGGGTCGGCCCACGCCAGCGAGCACATCATGAAGAGCAAGCCGGCGACGACGATAGTTTTTCGGTTCATGCGCGCCTCGGTTTGGACGCCAAAAAAGCCGTCCGTATTCACGGGTTCGGAACCTCATCGGTCATGGGAGTGCGCTGGATTTGGAGTGCGTCACGGTACTGCATGACCCCATCACTGATCGCGATCGCAAGTTCCTCGCGATACTCGGCATTCGCCAGCTTCTGGACTTCGTCCTTGTTCGTTAGGAATCCGCCTTCGACCAACACCGCCGGCTGGCGAACGTTCGCGATGACGTAAAACTGTTGCGCGCGTGTCCCCCGATCGGCGGCCTGGGTGTGCGCGATCAGCGCCTGCTGCACAAAACCGGCCAGGCTTTCGCTCTCGACATTCGGCGGCGTGGAGGAGGTCCGCTGCAAAAAAGGGAGCCAGGAGACAATTCGATCCGGAACTGAAACCGGATGGGTCGCGTAATAGGTTTCGATGCCGTTAGCGGACTTCGCGGCGGAGCGGCCGGCATCATCGAAGTGGATGCTGACGAAAACGGATTCCGGCTGGTTGTTCCCGATGTTCGCCCGATCCTGCAGCGAGACGTAGGTGTCGTCGGCGCGGGTCAGCACCGTGATCAGGCCGCGCTGTTGGAGAAGGCGCTCGACCCGCCGCGCCACGTCCAAGGTCAGGTCCTTCTCGACCATGCCGGCTTTAACGGTGCCGGAATCCTGTCCGCCATGGCCGGCGTCGATTACAACGACAGCGAACGGGCCCGGGTGTGTCGGCGGCGTTAACTCGAGCCGCTTCGTGAGGCGTGGAACACTGGTGATCTGGAGCCACGTGAATGACCCAACCATGAGAACGAAGCCGAGCCAGGCCAGCAACGACCGGTAGCTTCGTCGAGAACGCTGCCATCGCGGGAACATAGATTCATGAAACCTTAATCGCCCAGGCCGGACCGGATTTCCTCTTCCGCCAGCGGACGATAACGAATTGCGACTTTGTCGTTTCGCTCGAGAACAGCGGCTTCAATGCCGGCCCCGCGCAAACGTTCCTTGCGCTCCGACACGATCTTGTCGCGAGCGGGCAATTCGCTGATCGCGGCCTCGCCCAGCGCCAGGTGCCCAACCGTCCATGTGTCGAGACCAAGCTTGAGCGCGCGCTCGAAGGTCGCGCCGGCCGAATGTTCAGCGGCCAGGTATTTCTCCATCAATTCTGTCGACGCCTTCGTCCCGCTCAGTGCCCCGAAATTTTGCTGCGTTTGCGCGAACGTCGCGGCGTTGGTCGCGATCGCGCCATCGTAATCGAGGCGGAGGAAAAGGTCGTTCTCCGGTTTCGCCCCGATTTCCGCGAAGAGGAGCCGAGCCAGGTACGGCGCCCCATAAACCTGCTCGAACGCCGCTTTCAAAACGGGGCTCAGCGAATAATGGGCAAGGCGACGCAAGGAAACATCGGCGGCCGACCGCGTGAACCCCTCGGCGCTTGCCAACTCAATTGCCGCCATTCGCAGCCGTTCGATATCGCCGGGATGCCCGATCGCGCCCATCGCAATCCGATCGTAAATCTCGAACAGCTTCTGGCGGGTTCGCCCGAGCGTCAGGAAGAGAATCCCGTCGCGATATCCGAGCGCCACGATCGGGCTGCCTGCCGCCAACTGGGTTTCGATGTACTCAGCGCGATTCGCAATCGCTTCGACCCAGCGGTAAGGCTCTTCAGTCATGCCACACTCCGTTTGAAAACCGCCGCGATCTTTTTCTCCGGCAAGGTCGTGATCCCTTCCCGCGACACAATCTTGATGACCGGGAAAATTCGGGCGTTGCGATCCACGCCCCCAGTCGCCGTGTCAGATTCCGCGGCCGTATCTAAAGCCCGCAACGCCACCGTCACCGCTTCGTCTTCGTCCAGTTTCGCGAGCGATTTCTTCCCCCAGTTGTTCTCGTAGTAAAGAATTCCGCGCACGGCCGGCGAACCGGAACCGGTGGCAGCGTAATCCGCGACTTCGAATTGCGCACCCATCGCGTCGTAAAAATAAAGCCGCGCCGCGGGATCCGATGCGGCGTCGTAGGTGGCAAAAATCGGGACGACGACACCGACTCCCTGGAGGACGAACCCAAAATTGTCCCGCAACAATTTCGAAAGCGCCCGCACCTTTCCGTCCACGCTCATTTCCTGCAATTGAGTGCGCCGGAAAAATTGGAACGAATGCTCGAGGACCCGCGCCATTTCCCACGCCGTGGCCGGGACGCCGGCGATGGCCATGATAGAATGGCGGTCGATCTCGAGGACTTTGTCCGCGCGATCGTAGACCACGGTGTTTCCCGCGGTGGCGCGTCGATCGCCCGCGACGAGAACTCCGCCTTGAAATTTAAAGGCGAGGATCGTCGTTGCCTGGGTGAGGGGAACATGGGACGGCAGCGCCGCCGGCCCCACAGGACTTACTTGAGCTGTCGGGCCCATATGTCCCTTGCGGCGCAACAATCCCACGAAATCATCGGAGCCACCTCCGCCGCTCGTCGGGTCCATCACTGGCCCGTGCGCTGACGATAGCGTTTGGACTGGTTCGGATCGACCTTGCGCATCTTGTTGAGCAGGTCCCGCGTATCGGGCCGGGGAATATCTGGCGAGCGAGGGCCTTCGCCACCCTCTCCCTGCTTCGGCCCCCACGGCATGGGTGGCTTTTGCACGCGCTCAGGCATACCAAAAACGTTAGAGATTATTCTTCGAAAGGCAAGCCGGCCACCTCTCCGCCGCGCTTGCCTGCGACTGCGGGAAATGCCAGACTCCCACCCCATGCACCGGCGCGTAATCACGTGGTTGACTCTGTTTTTGATGGTGTCGATTTGCACGAGCGGGCGGGCCCAGGGTGATCAGGCAGAGAAGGCGCTCGAGGCGTTGACCAAAAAGATCGACGAACAAAACGCGAAGATCGACACCCTCTCGCAACAAATTCTGAAGCTGGAACAACAGATGGCCAAGAGCCGCCCTGGCGTGATCATTGGCGAAACCCCGTCGCCGACGCCCGCCGCCAGCACCGCCGCGGCTTCATCCGAGGCGCCGAAGCCGACAGTCCAATCCGGCAACAATCACGTCGTGGCCAAGGGCGAAACCCTTACTTCGATCGCCAAAATGCATAAGGTGACGGTCGAGGAATTGCAGAAGTTCAACCACATCGAGAACGACCGGAAATTGCAGATCGGCCAGACGATCATGATCCCGCCAGCCGCCAGTTCCCCCGGCGCTTCTCCGTCGCCCAGCGGCTAACGGACGGCGCGGCGACGCGGGAGTGGTTTTTGCGCAAGCGCGAAGACGGCAACGGTTTTGGGCCGCTTCCTTTTGCCCAACTCGTACGCTGGGCTTCCTCCGCCCAGGTCACGCTCCCGGATGTTGTCTCCCGCGACCAGATCTGCGGGATCTTAGACCGCGTCCAGCGTCTCCTCTGGAATTGAAGATTGGGTGTTCCGCGTTGCGGGTTCGACGTTTTCTTCGTCTTCGTCCACTGGCTTTTCCAAAAAGCTCTGTTCCCACAGGCGCGCGTATTTGCCACCCAGCTCGAGCAGGCTCGCGTGCGTGCCGCGCTCGATGATTCGCCCGCGCTCCAGGACGAGGATCTGATCCGCCCGCAGGATCGTCGAAAGCCGGTGCGCGATCACGAAGCACGTCCGATGCGACATCAAATGTTCCAGCGCTTCCTGGATCAATCGCTCCGTCGTGGTGTCCACGCTCGCAGTCGCCTCATCCAGGATCAGGATCGGTGGATCTTTCAAAAGCGCCCGCGCGATCGATAGCCGCTGTTTTTCCCCCACACTCAACTTCACGCCCCGTTCACCCACGACGCTGTGCAGGCCTTTCGGAAGCAGGTCGATGAACCCACGGGCGTTCGCCGCTGCCGCCGCGGCCAGTATTTCGGCGTCGGTCGCATCAGGCCGTCCCATCAGGAGGTTGTCGCGGATCGAGCCGTTGAAGAGAAAACTTTCCTGCGTCACCATCCCGATCTTCTGCCGTAACTCGCGGATGTTGAGATCCTGAATTGATTGGCCATCGATCAAAATCTCGCCCTCATCGAACTCGTAAAAACGGGTTAGCAAATTGATCAGAGTAGATTTTCCCGCACCGGTTTTGCCGACCAGCGCGATGGTTTCGCCCGGACGCGCATGAAATGAGACATTGCTCAGCGCCGGCAACTCCGAGCCGTAGGTAAAACTGACATCTCGAAATACAATTTCGCCCCGCACCTCCCTTTCAAATTTTCTCCCGCGCTGCGATTCTGCTGGTTCGTCAATAATTTCAAAGACGCGCTCGCCCGCGGCGCGTCCGGCCTGGATCAGTTGGTTGAGCTGATGCAGTTTGCCCACTGGTTCGTAAAGAAAACCGGACAGCAAAAGAAAGGCGCCAAGATCGCCCAGCTGGATCGTTTTGGACAGAATATCCTGCGTTCCGACGGCAACGATCAGCAGGACTCCGAGCGAACCGAACAGGTACATCGACGGGTTGTACAGCGCCCAGACTCGCATCACCACGAGAGTAGCGCGTCGCAACTCGTCGCTCACTTTATTAAAACGCGTGTGCTCCTCGCCTTCACGCACGAAACTTTTAATTTGCCGAATGCCCGAAAGATTGTCGTGCAAAAGGGAGTTCATGGACGATGCGGCACGGCGTTGCAATCGATAACGCCGATGCGCGGTGAGCGTGTACCACAGAGCGCCTCCGGCCAGAAATGGCACCGGAGCCAGTCCGACGAGTGTGAGTTTTGGGCTCAGATAAAACATTCCCGCGAGCACAATGATGATTTGTAAAACTGCCACCGTTCCCTGCTCAATTCCGTCGATGAGGACGCGCTCGACAGAAGTTACGTCTTCTAAGATTCGCGTCATTAGATCGCCCGTGGCGCGATTATCGAACCAGCGCAGCGGCAGCGATTGGATATGCGAATATAAATCGCTGCGCAGATCGAAAATGACTTTTTGCTCAAAGGTATTGTTGAGTAGAAGGCGCAATGAATTGAGCACGTTTTGCAGCAACGCCGCGGCGGCGGCCACCAGGACCAGCGGCAGCAAGCGCTCTGGATGATGCCCGGTCACAACTTCATCAAGTATCCGTTTCGTCACCACTGGAAAAATAATAACCATCAGTGTGCCGATAATGGCGCAGGCCAGCATCGCGAGCGCCAGAACCGGGTAACGTTTGAGGTAAGCAAAGACGCGCCAGACCGTTTTCATGTAGTGCCCTCGGCATCTGTGCCGATAAATTCACAATTCCACAGGCTGCAATGCTGTGCCACTGTCAGGGACAGGTTTTTGCTGTTCTTCTGACGTGCAAATCGAACAAATCTTCATTTCATCCGAACACAATTTCGTTGGCCACTACGGCCAGCCGCCGGGAACTTCACCGCTAGTCGAGAAGGAACGAATCCAGTGTGTCGCGGGCAAGGGTTTGCTCGGCGACCGCTACTTTAATCATCGCGAAGATTACAAAGGCCAGATCACATTTTTTTCCGCGGAGGTTTTCGAGCGTCTCTGCGCCTACTTTGGAATCAGGGAGAAACCGGCGGGGGTGTTGCGCCGCAACGTCATCGTTTCCGGTATTGATCTTCTTTCGCTCATCGGTTGTGACTTCGAAATTCAAGGCGTTAAGTTTCGAGGGACACAGCATTGCGCGCCCTGCGAATGGATGGACGTCGCCATCGCTGCAGGGGCGAAAGAATTTCTCAAGGAAAACGGGGGCCTGCGCGCAAAAATTCTAACTGGTGGCGAACTCCACGTCGGCGACGCACAGCTTCGAATTGTGAAGGACGTCGAAGCGTCGGTGGCGGCAAACGCCTGAAATCGCCGCCCAAAACTAGCCGTCATCCCGAATCCGGCAGCTGCCGGATCGAGGGATCCCTGGGCGAAACCTTTAAGGTAACTTGGCGGGATCCCTCGACTGTCGCTCGGGATGACCACCTGAGGGGTAGGTGCAGACATGGTCGCCCATCGAGGTGGATCGTGCGCTCCGGCGCGCGATGCCAAACAATTGCGGCTTCCGCCGCCTAACTAACATCGAGCAAGGGACTGCTCGATCCACCTCACACATGATCGCCACCGTGCTGGTGACGGTTCTTGAAGGTCAACTCAGCAATTCCTGATTTGTCGAGTTCGCCCAACCCTTCCGCGATCATGGCGTCGTACTGCTGTTTGGTGTCGCGGGCGAGAGGGAGATCCAGCCCTAGTTCGCGTGCGAGATCGAGCGCGATGCCGCTGTCCTTGGCAGCGTGGGCGGCCGAGAAAAAACAGCCGTGTTCGCGGTTTTGCATGTCTTCGCCGTCGGTTTGCAACACGCGAGAGGCGGCGCCGGTTTCGGAAAAAACCTCACGCAACATCGTGAGATCGAGCCCGAGTGCTTCGCCCAGGCCAAGACCTTCAGCCAGGCCTGCGGTATTGATGTTCATCACCATGTTGACCAGCGCTTTTACCTTCGCCGCTTCGCCAGCTTTCCCGACGTAGCGAACAGTTTTGCCAAGCTTCATCAAAATCGGTTGGGCGACGCGAAACGCTTGCTCTTTGCCCCCGCACATTAAATAAAGCGAGCCATCCCGCGCCTGCGTAATACTCGATGCCATGCAGGCCTCGAGAGAATGCGCCCCCGCCTCTCCGGCAAGTTCTTCAACTTCGAGGTGGACCCGTGGTGTGATCGTGGCGCAGTTAATGAATAGCTTGCCGTTCGAGTTTACCAGAAGACTATCGCCCGATTTCGCAAAAATCTGCCGCATCGCTGCGTCATCGCTCACCACCGTAATGATGACGTCGGACTGCGCGGTGACTTCCGACAAATCCTGACACGCCGCGCAACCTAGCTCGCCCGCTAACTTCGTCGCCGCCGCGCGATTGACATCGTACACCGCGGTCACATGGAAGCCGCAATCCGCAAGGCGACGCGCCATGTTCGCGCCCATGCGGCCAACGCCGACGAAACCAATGTTCATGTTATCATTCCCATATTTCTGTCATGTCGAGCGAAGTCGAGACATCTCTGACTATTTCCCTGATCTTCTCGAACTGAATAGGGTAAGAGATCCCTCCACTTCGGTCGGGATGACAAAGGGACTTCACACCCTTCCTGCAAAAAACGGATTGCACCGTTTCTCTTCCCCCACCGTCGTCATCGGGCCGTGCCCCGGACAGATGATCGTCTCGTCCGGCAGCGTCAGGATCTTTTCGATATTATTTCGCAGCGCGTCCTTATAAGACACATTTCCGCCGCCCATTGAGCCGGCAAAAATCGAATCGCCAACGATGGCGACCGGTCGGGCCAGTCCGGTAACGAAGAAGGTCATTCCTCCGCGGGAATGCCCCCAGGTTAGCAATGC
>JBJMXC010000106.1:0-23590 GCA_045809825.1 Chthoniobacterales bacterium
GGCACAATGAGTGCCGACACGAGCGGGGGGAAATTGAGGTTCACTCATCTGAAGGGTCCGACTGGCGCGACGACCAGCGGCGGCAGCATCGAGCTGAACGCTTGCGAAGGACCGCTGAAGGTCGACACGAGTGGCGGCAGGATCGAAGCCACCGATGGCAACGGATCACTCGATGCGCGCACGTCCGGGGGTTCCATCGTGGTCCGAAATTTTGTCGGCGACACGAAAGTGGAAACGAGCGGCGGTCGACTGAGTTTCGAGAACGTGAACGGCAAAATTTTTGGCCGCACCTCAGGCGGCTCGATCAGCGCGAAGTTGAAATCGCCCGTGCCGGGTGACGTGAACCTGGAGACGTCGGCGGGCAGCATCGAGGTCCTGGTGCCAGCCGATGCCGGGCTGGATATAGAAGCCGAAGCGAGCTCGGGCCGCGTGACAAGCGACTTGCCCTTCACCGGCACGCGGACCGACCGCGACTCAATGAAAGGAAAAATCAACGGCGGCGGGAAATCGGTCGTGCTGCGGTCCGGGGCAGGCAGCATTTCGATAAAACCGGCGTCGGCGGAAGTAGCAATTAGATAAACGGAGGCGACATGAACGACCTCCGCTTCGCTCTTCGGCAGCTCCGGAAGACGCCGGGCTTCACTTTCATCGCGGTCCTGACCCTCGCGCTCGGGATTGGGGCGAACACCGCGATCTTCAGTGTCATCTACGCGGTCCTGCTCCAGCCGCTCCCGTATCCGGACGGCGACCGGATCGTTATCCTCACCGAGACCGACCAGAATCAGCCGCAGATTTCCGTCTCCTATCCGGACTACGTCGACTGGAAACGCGACAACACGAGTTTCGAGCAGATCGCGGTATCGCGGCGCGAATCGTATAACCTGAGCGGACTCGATAACCGCGCGCCCGAACAGATCAGCGGTGCGTTGGTCACCGGAAATTTCTTCAAGGTCATCGGCCTGCAGCCGCAGCTCGGCCGAACCTTCACCGAAGAGGAAGACCGCGTCGGCGGGCCGCTCGTTTGCGTTATCAGCGACAAGCTGTGGCAGCGGGTTTTTAACCGCGATCCCAAAGTGCTGGGCCGCGCGCTCAATCTCGGCAATCAGCCCTACACCGTACTCGGTGTGATGCCGCCGCAGATGTTTTCGCCGAGGACGGTGGAAGTGTGGTTTCCGTTAACGCGCCGGACGGACGATCAGGCCTGGCAAACGCGCGACAATCATCCCGGGCTTTACGGATGGGCCCGTTTGAAAGCCGGCGTCACAGTCGACCAGGCGCTGGCCGACATAAAACAAATCTGCGCGCGTCTCTCGAAACAATATCCCCAATCGAACGCGGCGGTGAGCGCAACCGTCACGCCGTTACTTGAGAACCAGGTCGGTGATTATCGCGCGAGCCTGAACCTGCTTCTCGGCGCGGTTGTCCTGGTACTCCTGATTGCGTGCGCAAACCTGGCGAATTTACTCGCGGCTCGAGGCGCGGCGCGGGCGCGCGAGTTTGCGGTCCGCTCCGCGGTCGGCGCCTCGCGCGGACAGATCATTCGGCAGCTTTTGATCGAGAGCCTCGTGCTGGCGCTCGTCGGTGGCCTTCTCGGGATCGGACTGGCCGCGTGGGGTCGGGACGTTCTCGTCGCGCTTTCGCCACCGGGTGTGCCGCGTTTTCAGAATCTGTCGCTCAACGGCTGGGTCCTCGCTTTCAGCGTGACGCTCTCGGTTGTGACCAGTTTGCTCTTTGGTCTCTGGCCGGCCTGGCATACCTCGCGGGCTGACATTTCCCTCGCGCTGAATGCAGGGGGGCGCGGCAGCTCCGACGGACCAGCAGCCCGCCGTTCGCGTGATCTGCTTGTGATCGCCGAAGTTGCGCTCACTCTCATCCTGCTCAGCGCTGCCGGCCTGGTCCTGAAAAGCTTCGCCAACGCCAGGTCCCTGGGCTTGGGGTTCGATCCGTACCTCCTCCTCTCGGCGCGAATCGATCTGCCTGAGCCGAGCTATTCCGATTCCGCCAAACTCACGAATTTTTCCAACGCGCTGCTCGAGAAACTCTCAGTCCTGCCGGGCGTTCAAAGCGCGTCGGTCGCATAGAACCCCCCCCTCATGACGGGCTGGCAAACCTCGTTTGTTCCGGAGGGCGCTCCCGAGCCGGATCCTGGGAAATCGCCCTCGGTCGAGATGAATGTGGTGACCGCGAATTACTTTCAAACAATCCATACGCCGTTGCTAAGGGGCCGCGGATTCGACACCCGCGACAACAAGGACGCGCCGCCGGCGATCATTGTTGACCAACTGCTGGCGGACCGTTATTTCCCCGGCGCCGAGGCGGTGGGCAAGCGTCTTCGGATGCACACCGGCAAAGAGGGCGCCATTCAATTTCGGACGATCGTCGGGGTCGTCCCGCATTTGAAAGTGTACGGCTTCGAGGAATCGACCGTTTTGCCGCAGGCCTATTTGCCGATGACCCAGATGCCGCAGAGTGGCTTGGTCGTGTTGCTTCGGACAGCACTCTCGCCGAAGTCGCTCGAGAAACCGGTGCGCGACATCGTGGCTTCGCTCGATCCCGCGCAACCCGCCTTCGAATTCAAGACAATGCAGGAACGTGTCGAGGAAACGTGGGCGACACCGCGGTTGATGAGCTTTCTCCTGCTTTGCTTTGCCCTTCTCGCGCTGACTCTTGCGGTCGTCGGGCTCTACGGCGTCATGGCGTTCAACGGATTGCGACGGATGCGCGAAATCGGAGTGCGCCTCGCGCTGGGAGCGAAGCCGGCGCAAATCCGCGCGATGATGCTTGGCCAGGGAATGCGTCTCCTTGCGCTGGGCTTGGTCGTCGGGTTTGCCGGCGCTTTTGCGCTTTCCCGCGTGATCCGCAGCCTTCTTTTCGGGGTGAGCGTGAACGATCCGCTGATTTACGGCTCCGTCTCACTCCTTCTTGGATGCGCGGCGTTGTTGCCCTGCTGGATTCCAGCCCGACGCGCGTCGCGAGTAAATCCGATGATCACATTGCGATCGGAATGAACAAAAACAGGAAACGGTGACGAGTGACATATGGCGAGTGATGTGACTGGCGATCGAAAATCGAGAATCGAAAATCCCAATGAATAACTTTCGTTACGCCCTTCGCCAGCTGCGCAAATCGCCGGCATTCTCGTTCACTGCCCTGGCGACGATCGCGATCTGTCTCGGGGCGAACCTCGCGATCTTCGCGGTAATCAATTCCATCCTCCTCCGGCCGCTGCCCTTCCCGAACGCCGACCGGCTGGTCACGATCTACAACACCTATCCGAGAGCTGGCGTCGAAAACGACGGCTCGTCGATTACGAATTACTTCGAGCGGCGAGGCAACATTCCGGCCTTCGAAAGCCTCTCGATCTATCTCGAGCGCAGCGAAGTCGTCGGCGAACCCGGTTCGACGGAGCAGGCCCAAATCATGCGAATCTCCCCGGAGTTTTTCACCACCCTTGGTATCAAACCCGTGATCGGTCGCAACTTCACCGAGGACGAATGGGACGGGCAGACAAACGTCGTTATCCTGACAGACGCTTTCTGGCGCCAGCATTTTAACTCCGAGCCCAACGTTCTTGGTCGGGAGACCCGGATAAATGGTATCCCACGAACGATCGTTGGCGTTCTGCCTCCTTTTCAGTTTCTCTCGTCCGAGGCGCGCGCGTTTGTCCCGATAAAATTCGACGCGGATCAGCGTGGACCGAAAGCGCGCCACTCAGGCGGAGGCGATACGCACATGATCGCGCGCTTGAAACCGGGCGCGACCATCGCCGAAGCGCAGGCGCAGATTGACTCGCACAACGCCGCGGTCGAGCAGGACGATCCGCAGGCGAAGATGATGGCTGAAGCGGGCTTCCGTTCGCCGGTAGTCGGACTGCACGCGGATCACGTCCGCTCCATCCGCCCGACCCTCTTGTTGATGCAGGCCGGTGTATTTTTTCTTCTGCTCATTGGCGCGGTCAATCTCGTCAATCTCCTGCTGATCCGTGCCAGCGGCCGGGCGAAAGAAATGGCGATCCGTCAATCGATGGGCGCGAGCCGATGGCAGGTGGTGAAGCAGGTGATGGTTGAGACGGTGTTGCTTACTTCAATCGGCGGATTGGTCGGACTGGTCGTCGGCGCGTGGGGAATTCAGTTGCTCGAAACTCTCGGGGCGAATCGTTTGCCGCTCGGCGCGCACATCGCGTTCGACAACTCGCTGTCAGTGATCGGGCTCGCCAGCGCGATCGTCCTTGGGATCATCATTGCGGCGCCCATCGCCTGGTTCAGCCTTCGCAGCCATCTCGCGAACGCGCTTCAATCGGAATCGCGTACCGGCACGGCCAGCCGCGCCGCCCAACGCCTCCGTCACGGATTCATCGTCGCGCAGATCGCGCTCGCGTTCATTCTCGTGGCTGGCGCGGGCCTACTCGCGCTGAGCTTGAAAAGAGTGATGGCCGTCTCTCCGGGTTTCCAGTCCGATCACGTTCTTACCGGCGAGTTCACGCTCCCGTGGCAGCGCGATCCGGCTCGCCACGTTGAAATTGCCGATCGTTTGCTGGAATTGATCCACCAGCAACCCGGCGTCTTCGCAGCCGGAATAATCACAAACATGCCGCTCAGTGGGGATGACGGCAAAGCTGCGATCACGCCGAAAGACTATGTGCCGCCATCTGGCCAGTCGTTGCAGGGCCATTATTCCTATGCCGTTACCGGCGACTACTTCGCAGCGCTCGGCATTCCGTTACGTGCCGGACGGTTTCTGACTTCAGTCGACTCTCACCGTCCGGAACGTGTTTGTGTCGTGGATGAAGATTTCGCACGGCATTATTGGCCGAACGGCAGCGCACTCGGTCAAAGAGTTGCGGAGGGCAGCGAGACCGATGAGGCGAAACTATTCACCGTCGTCGGCGTGGTTGGCGCGGTGAAACAGGCCGCGCTCACGGAGCGCCCCGGCCAGGGCGCCGTTTACGTGCCGTTCTCTTATCGCGAGAACTCCTATTATTTCGTGCTGACGCGCACGAGCCAGCGCCCCGAAGCGTTCGCGGCCACCCTGCGCAAACTGGTCCGTGCGGCTGATCCGGTCCTGGCGATCGATAACATCCGTTCGATGGAGGCGCGGGTCGATGACAGCCTCATCGCGCGTCGTTCACCGGCGCTGCTCGCCGCAATCTTTGCGAGCGTGGCGTTGCTCCTGGCCGCGATCGGGACCTACGGCGTGTTGAGTTACGCAGTCGCACAACGCCGCCGCGAAATCGGGATCCGAATGGCGGTCGGTGCGCAACGGCATCAAATTGGCGCGCAATTCCTCTCGTTAGGCCTGCGTCTTCTCGGCGCGGGCACAATCCTTGGTTTGGCAGGTGCGTGGCTCGCCGGAAGAACGATGCAGACCGTTCTCTTCGGCGTGCCCACGCTGCATTTCGCCACGCTTTTCGGGACCGCCCTCCTCATGAGCACGGTGTCATTAATCGCCTGTCTCATCCCGGCGCGTCGCGCCGCCAAACTTAATCCGATGGAAGCGCTCCGCTCCGAATGAACATGACCGACACCTCGTTCCATTTTGGAGGGACCTGCTTCCGCAGCTCGGATTCTTCTGTGTTGCCAGCCGCTCTCAGGCAAAAATCCGACGTGCAGAGGGCCGTGCCGTCGAGAAAAAGCCTATGAACGACCTCCGCTTCGCCTTTCGCCAGCTTCGCAAATCCCCCGGGTTCACCGTCATCGCCGTGCTCACCCTCGCCCTCGGGATTGGGGCGAACTCCGCGATCTTCAGCGTAGTTAACCACGTTCTCCTCCGGCCGCTGCCTTATCCGCAGCCGGAACGAATCGTTTATCTTAATGAAACGACCGGCGGGGCGAGCGGGGCAATTGCATTGCCCGATTACCTCGATTGGAAAAAAGACAGCGCATCCTTCGAGCATCTCGCGCTTAGCCGGCTGGAATCACGCAACCTGAGCGGGATCGCCGGGCGTGAACCAGAGCGGATCTCGGTTGCGTACGTCACTGCGAATTTCTTCAACGTAATCGGCCTGGCGCCTCAGCTCGGCCGCACATTTACCGAAGACGAAGATCGACCAGGCGCGCCATCGCTGGCCGTGATCAGCGATCGCCTCTGGGATCGCGCCTTTCATCGCGACCCGCAGATCGTCGGGCGGCCGATGGAATTTCATGGGACACCGATCACCGTGATCGGGGTGATGCCGCGCGAGATGGACTCGCCGCACAATGTCGACGCGTGGTTCGCCGTGATGCGACGTGCCAACGTCCCCGGCTGGCAGAACCGGGCCAACCATCCAATGCTTTTCGGCTGGGGCCGGCTCAGGCAAGGCGTCACGGTCGAACAAGCGCGCGCCGAGATCAAAGCAATCGCCGCGCGACTCGAAAAAATTTATCCCGCGACCAATGCCGGCACCGGCGCCGAAGTCCGGCCTCTTCTCGACAATCTTCTCGGCAATTACCGAACGAGCCTTGCCCTGCTTTTGGGTGCGGTTGCCGTGGTTTTGCTCATCGCCTGCGCGAACTTAGCGAATCTCCTGGCCGTGCGTGGGGCCGCACGCGCCCGGGAGTTTGCGGTTCGCGCGGCGATGGGTGCCGGGCGCGGGCAAATCATTCGCCAACTTTTGCTCGAGAGCTTTGTCATTTCCGCAATCGGCGCCGCATTGGGACTCGTGTTCGCGACCTGGGGACGCGACGCCCTGGTCGCGTTCGCTCCGGCCGGCGCGCCGCGCTTTGAAGGCGTCGGGTTTGATTGGCGGGTGTTGGCGTTCACTTTTCTGCTCGCGACCTTCACCACGATTTTGTTCGGCCTCTGGCCCGCCTGGCAGGCGGCGCGGAGCGACATCAACGTCGCGCTCCAGGCGGGTTCGCACGGCAGCTCCGAAACGAAATCGGCGCGCCGAAGCCGTGACTGGCTCGTGATTATCGAGGTCGCGTTAACCCTTTTGCTTCTGAGTGCCGCCGGCCTCGTCCTGAAGAGCTTTGCGAAAATGCAATCGACGCAGCTCGGCTTCGATCCCGAGGACATGCTCACCGTTCGAATCGAACTTCCATTCACGAAATATACTGAGCTGCCGCCAATCGTTAATTTTACGACCAGGTTGCTCGATGAAGTCCGCCAGCTGCCGGGGGTGCAAAGCGCGGCGCTCTCTTCGGGACCGCCGATGCTCAGCGGCTGGCAAATCAATTTCCAACCCGAAGGCGCGCCGCCGACTGATCCCAGCCAGCAACCGGCGGCGGATTACGAAGTCGTGCAGGGCGATTATTTCGCCACCCTCAAAACGAACCTGATCCGCGGCCGAACCTTCAATGAACGCGACCGCTCAGGTTCACCGCCCGTCGTCATCATCGACCAGCTGCTCGCCGACATGATCTTCAAGGGACAGGACCCGCTCGGGAAGCGGCTCATGGTCGATACAGAATCGGATGCTGTTCCGGGCGGCGCGCAGCTCTACGAAATCGTAGGCGTTGTGCCCCACCTGAAGATGCGCGGGTTCGACGACGCGACGCCCATGCCGGCGTTTTTCTTCCCGGAAACGCAGATCGGCCGGACGAACTTTACGCTGCTCGTCCGAAGCTCCGGCAACGTGAAGCGACTCGAGAAACCGATTCGCGATATCGTCACGCGCCTCGATCCGACGCAGCCGGTCTACGATGTCCGGACGATGGAGGAACGCGTCGCTGAAACGTGGGCGACGCAGCGGTTGCTGACATTTCTCCTCACGATTTTCGCCGGGTTGGCGTTGCTTCTCGCGGCCGTTGGATTGTATGGAGTGCTGGCCTACAGCGCCGCGCGTCGGCTGCGCGAAATCGCGGTGCGGCTCGCGTTGGGGGCACGTCCGGCGCACATCCGCGGACTCGTGATGGGCCATGGGCTGCGGTTGTTTGGCATCGGCATCGTCGTGGGTGCGCTCGCTGTTCTCGCATCGTCGAGCGTGATTCGCAGCTTTTTGTTCGGCGTCTCACCGCTCGATGCGCCGACCTATCTGGTCGTCGGACTCATCCTTTCCGTCGTGACAATTCTCGCCGCCTGGCTGCCGGCCCGGCGCGCCTGCCGGGTGAATCCAATTGTGGCGTTACGAGCCGAGTAATATGGGCGCGCGATACTACACGCACTCGACTTCGAAACTCGGTTTCGTCGACGGGGCAACAGAGTTGCCGGGACAATGGCATTCTCAAACAGACTTTGGGAACGAGGGGCTGGAACGGCGCCGCTGAATTAAACATGAGCACCCTCCTCTACGACGTTCGTTACGGCATCAGGATGCTGCTGAAAAATCCCGGATTCACTTTCGCCGCGCTCATCACCCTTGCGCTCGGCATCGCCAGTTCGACGGCCATCTTCAGCGTGATTGACGGTGTTCTCCTTCATCCGTTGCCGTATCCCGATTCGGAAAAAATCATGGTGCTGTTGCCATCCGTGCGGAGCACTGGCGCGGCCAGTGGCGCGTTCGCGCCGGCGAACTACATCGATTACGCCGCACAGAGCGACGTCTTCACCGAAATGTCGGCGTCGCGGGGTGAGCAATTGAGCCTGAGTGACGGCGACCGCCCGGAACGCGTCCGCGGCACGATGGCGACTTCGAGTTTCTTTCCTCTTTTCAGCGTGTCGCCTGTCCTCGGTCGCACCTTGCTGCCTTCGGATGAGCAGCCCGGGCACAATCACGTCGTCGTGCTCAGCTCCGAATTATGGGCGCGCCGTTACGGGTCCGATCGCAATATCATCGGCCGTGAAATTTCACTGAACGACGAAGCGCACACGGTCGTCGGCGTGATGCCGCCAAATTATCAGCCGGACGGTTACGGCGAGCTTTGGGTTCCATCGGCGTTCGGGATCCCGACAAATTCGATCCGCCCCGATGTTGATCCGCGTCCGATCCGAAGCAGCAATTACCTGGATGTCTATGCGCGATTGAAACCGGGGGTCACGCTCGAAAAAGCGCGCGCGGAAATGGACGCGATCAGTCGCCGGCTGGAACAGCAATACGAGGACGATAACAAGGATGTCGGGATCCGCGTGACGCCGTTGCACGAAGACGTGGTCGGCGGCATCCGGCCGGTGTTGCTCTTGCTCTTCGCGGCGGTCGGCTTTCTTCTTTTCATTGGCTGCGCAAACGTCGCGAACCTCCTCCTCGCCCGCGCTGCGACTCGCTCCCGCGAGATTTCGATCCGGGCCGCAATGGGCGCGAGCCGTACTCGGCTGGTCCGCCAATTGTTGACCGAGAGCGTTCTGCTCTCGCTTCTGGGCGGAATCGCCGGCGCGGTCCTCGCTGCGTGGGCCATTCCGCTGCTCATGGCGATGGCGCCGCCGGCGCTGCGCAGTTTCAAGGAGATCGGGCTCAATGGCCAAGTCCTTGCCTTCAGTCTCGGCGTCTCCGTGATAACCGGAATCCTGTTCGGCCTCGTCCCGGCAATTTCGTCATCCACCTCAAATCCGGCGGAGTCATTGAAACAAGGGGAGCGGGGCAGCACCGGAGGCGGCGGCCGGCGGCGCGCGTTTCTCATCGCTACGGAGGTGGGGCTCTCACTTATCCTTCTGATCGGCGCCGGCCTCATGATCAAGAGTTTCGCGAACCTTACCAAGGTCGCGCCGGGCTTTAATTCCGATCGGCTCCTCATCTTTAATATTGGCGCATCTGCCAGGGCAGATGAGAACGCCCAGCTCGAGTTTTACCAGCAGGTCGTGCAACGGGTTGCGGCGGTCCCTGGCGTGGAGAGCGCGGCCGCGATCAGCCGCCTTCCGTTTTCCGGTGGAAACAGCTCCCGCACTTTTAATCGGCCGGGCAGCACCAAAACCGACCAGGCCGATATCCGGATCGCGACCCCGGATTATTTTCGAACGATGGCGATTCCGCTCGTGCGCGGCCGCGATTTCAACGAGCACGACGTCAAAGGCTCGAGTCTCGTCACGATCATCAACGAACAGACCGCCAGGGATGTTTTCCCCGGCGAGGATCCGATCGGCCAATTCATCGAGCACTACGGGCCGAAAAACGAAAAGCTTCAGGTCGTGGGCGTGGTGGGCAATGTCCGCCATCTTGCCCTGGAAACCGCGCCACGCCCTGAGATTTACCAGCCGCTTGGCCAGGGAATGTGGCCGTTGGTCAACATCGCCGTCCGCACGGCCCCGGATAATCCGCTGACCCTTTTGCCGGCAGTGCAACAGGCGATCTGGAGCGTGAACAAATCGGTCGCGCTCGGGAATCCGCGAAGCATGAACGAAATGATCGCGCGGACGTTGCTCCAGAAAAAATTCACCATGCTGTTGCTTAGCATCTTCGCGGGCACGGCTTTGTTGCTCGCGGCGGTCGGACTTTACGGGGTCATCTCGTATTCCGTCGCGCAACGAACCAGGGAGCTCGGCATCAGGATCGCGCTGGGCGCGCAACGCGGCGATGTCCTGCGCCTGATTCTGCGCCAGGGAATGACTTTGGTGGGCGCCGGCGTGATTTTCGGCGTAGCGGCCTCGCTCGGCCTAACGAGATTGATCGCGTCGCTCCTCTACGGAATCAGCGCGAGCGATCCGCTCACATTTTTGCTCCTCTCGGCGGCGCTTGTCCTCGTCGCGTTTGTCGCGTGCTGGTTGCCCGCCCGCCGGGCCAGCGCCGTCGATCCCATTGTCGCCCTTCACGCCGAATGAAGACGAGTAACCAGTGACGAGTGACGAAATTGTGAACGACCTTCGCTACGCGTTACGCCAACTATGGAAATCGCCAGGATTTAGCCTCATTGCGATTGCCACCCTCGCCCTCGGTATCGGCGCGAACACGGCGATCTTTTCCGTGATCGAGAGCGCGCTCCTTCGGCCGCTTCCGTTTCCGAACGCCGACCGGCTCGTCCGCGTTTACGAGACGTTCGACGAAAATGGTGCGCGGAGTAACGCACTAAACCTGACCGAGAGAACAGTTCAACAATGGCGCGAATACGGTCGTGACATTTTCGAAGGTATTGGCGTGGGGACAGGCGCGAGCGTGACCGCGTCTAACGCGGGCGAGTCCGCGCAGAGTTTCCCGGCGGCGCGAATTAGCGCGAATTTTCTGACCGTCCTTGGTCTCCAGCCGGCGCGGGGACGTAACTTCACTGAAGCGGAAGATCAGCCCGGTGGCCCGCGCGTCGTCCTCGTCGGTCACGATTTCTGGCAGCGAAATCTGGGTGGGCGTGAAGACGTTCTCGGCCAGACACTCAAACTGGACGACGCCGTTTACACAGTTGTTGGCGTGATGCCAAAAACCTTTCGCCACCCATATCGCGCAGAGATCTGGCTGCCGCTCGGATTGAACTTCGCCGCCAATTCGCAATCGAACCATTATCTCTATGGGGTCGCCCGGCTCCGGCCCGGCATCTCCTTCGAACAGGCCGACGCCGCCGGCGGGCGAATGTGCGCAGCGATCAATCAGGCCGCGCCCGACAAGAACAACGCGCTGCGTGCCTATATGATTCCGCTGCGCGACAGCTTCATTCAGAATCTCCGGCCGAAACTTCTTCTCATCGCCGGCGCTGGATTTTGCGCCTTGCTCGTGGCGGCTGCGAACTTTGCCGGACTGCTCCTCGCGCGTGTCGTGGAACGGGATGGCGAGATGGCCTTGCGAGCGGCGATCGGCGCGACCCGCGGACGGCTTATTCGAGAAGGATTGATTCAAGCGCTGGTCCTGGCAGTGCTCGGAACCATCTTCGGATTGCTCATCGCCGGCTGGCTCACCCCGGCGCTCGTAGCTTTGAGTCCCGAAGGCGCCGACGCCACTGGCAGCGCCATCCGCGAGTTCGATTACGGAGTGCGGCTTGACCGGCCCGTCTTCGCGTTTGCGACCGGCGCGATGCTGCTGATCGGTGTCGGTTTTGGATTGCTGCCGGCATGGCGCGCCTCCCGGACTGATTTGCGGAGTGCGCTGGGAGCGATCGGTCGCGGCGCGACGTTCGATGGGGCCACGAAGCGTTTGCTCGGCGGACTGATCGTCACTGAAATCGCGATCGCTGCAGTCCTCCTCATGGGCAGTCTCACCTTGACGCAATACTTCCGGAAGATCGTCCACGAACCATGGGGATTCACGACCGATCATCGGATCGCCTTCAACTCAATGTTGTCGGACCGGCTTTTCACTTCGGCCGACGATCGGATGCGGACGATCGACAAGACGTTGACGGAACTCCGCGCGCTTCCAGGCGTCCGTTCCGCGGCGGTGACGGCGCCCGCTCCGATGGAAGCGGCTCGAGATTTGATGAGCTGCGTTCCGGACGGGACACAGCCGCCTGAGCCGCGCGGAACCTATATGGCTTATATGCGCGGCGCCGGGCCCGGATATTTCGCGACGGTCGGCCAGCGCCTGCTGCGCGGACGTGAATTTGCCGAGACCGATACGGCGGATGCGATCCAGGTCTGCATTGTGAACGAATCGTTCGCCCGCCGGTTTTGGCCCAATCAGGATCCGTTAGGCAAGCGAGTGAAGCACGGCCGCCTCGATAACACGCGGCCCTGGTACACAGTTGTTGGAGTCGTCGCCGACACAAAGGCGGTCGCCGATCCGCACGACGGCGAGGTTGTCGGGACGGTTGCGATTCCATTGTCGCGCTGGCTGGCGATTGGCGGCGATGAAATGACGTACGTCGTCGAGAGCGCGGGCGACCCGAAATCCATCGAAGGCGACTTACGCCTCGCGCTCTCGCGGGCAGACAAACGGCTGGCGGCCTATGCGCTCATTTCTCTCGAAGACGCCGCTGCCGAATCATGGGTGACTGAGCGCTTCCTTTTTGTTCTCGTTTCGCTGTTCGGCGCGCTCGGGCTCGTGCTCGCGTCAATCGGCGTTTACGGGCTGCTCGCCCTGCAGGTGACCCGGCGCACTCGTGAATTTGGAATTCGGCTCGCCCTCGGCGCCACCGCGCGCGCTCTTGTTCAACTCGTCGCGGTGCAGGGTGCGCGCCTCGTCGCTCTTGGGTTCTTCACCGGCGCGGTCGCGGCCTGGGGCCTCACGAGAGTCGTTCGGCATCAATGGCCCGAGGCTCCCGGAACCGATCCATCGATCTGGATCGGCGCTGTTGTTGTCCTTTGCTCTGGCGTCGCGCTTGCCTCCTGGCTCCCCGCCCGCCGCGCCTCCCGCGTCGATCCCATCATCGCTCTCCGCGCCGAATGAATTTCCCCAATCGAAAAGCCTCCTTCGCCAAAGCGACGCCGGCGGCTGAATCCAAAACCGAAAACCAAAAATTGCCATGATCGATCTCCGCTTCGCCATCCGACAACTCCTCAAGTCTCCGGCCTTCACTTTTCTCGCTGTGCTTACGCTCGCGCTCGGGATCGGGATGAACACCGCGATCTTCAGTCTGATTAACGACCTCTTTCTCAAAGGACTGCCGTTCCAAAAGCCGGACGAGCTCGTGATTCTCCAGGCAGAAGCGAAGGAGCGCGGCCTCTCGCAGCTGCCGATGTCCGTCCCGCGTTTCTGGCATTATCGCGACGCGCAGAACGTGTTCTCCAGTTTCGCCGCAGATACCGGCAACGGTTACATCCTCACCGGCCAGGGTGATCCCGTGCAGCTCAATGGCGCGAACACGACGGCGAACTACTTCGACACTCTCGGCATCCATCCGATCCTCGGCCGCACTTTCCTGGCCGAGGAGGAAATGAAGGCCGACGTCGCGCTCGTTAGCCAGAATTTCTGGCGCAAATATTTGAACTCGGATCCGCAGGCAGTCGGGCGGAGCATTACCTTGAACGGGGTCGCGACCACGATCGTCGGCGTCCTTCCGAATCCACCGGTCGCGTGGTTCGGGCGCGACTGCGACATCTTCACAGTGAAGCCGTTTCAATTGCCGGGTCTGACCCAGGAGCGCCTGATGCGCGGGGTAAGTTTCATGCGGGTCGTCGGCCGTCTCAAGCCGGGCGTGACCGCGGACCAGGCGGGCGCGGCCCTGCAGATCCTGCAGAAAAGCTACAAGGAAGCGCGGCCGGAAAACGCGGACAATACCTGGTCGCCGCTGGTCATTTCGGCCGCGCAGGACGCGACCGGCGATTTGCGTCAGCCCTTCTTCGTCCTGCTCGGCGCGGTCGGGTTCGTCTTGTTGATCGCGTGCAGCAACGTGGCGAATCTTCTGCTCGTTAGGTTCACGGGTCGCCGGCGCGAAATCGCGTTGCGGATGGCGCTTGGTGCTTCGCGCGGCGGTGTGGTCCGGCTTTTCGTTTTTGAAAGCCTGCTCGTCAGTATCATCGCGGGTCTCGTCGGAACGGGCCTCGCGCTCTGGGTTGTCTCGATGATTCCCAAGGTCGCGGGCAACAATTTCCCGCTCGAGGCCGCAGTCGGGCTGAACGGGCCCATGCTGCTCTTTACTCTGGCCCTGTCCTTACTCACCGGGCTCGCGATGGGAATGTATCCGGCCTGGCAAAGTTCTCGGGCTGATCTGGTGGATGGATTGAAAGACGGCGGGCGCGCGATGACCGGCAGCCTCGGGCAGCAGCGTTTTCGCCGCGCATTGGTTGCGGCGCAGGTTGGGTTGTCGGTTGTGTTACTGGCGGGCGCGTCGTTGCTCATCGCAAGTTTCGTTCGCCTCAGCCGCCAACCGACGGGATTTATTTCCGACCGTCTCTGGGTCGCGTTCATCGGGCTCCCCCCCGCCCAATATCCGGACCCAGCGGCCAAAGCGCGATTTGTCGAGCGGCTCCAGGCGGAATTGCAAAACTCGCCGGGGATCGAGTCGGCTGCGCTCGGTGACGGTGTGCCACTCGGAGGCGGCCGTTCCAGTTCGCCGTACGCCCGGGTCGACGGGAATCCGGTGCCGGTTAATCAGCGTCCGCTCGGTCTGACCCGGAGCGTGTCACCGGGATTCATGAAAACATTCGGCATACCGTTGTTGGCGGGCCGCGACTTCGACGAGCGAGACGGATTCGACAAACCGCTCGTGGTTATCCTGAGCAAGTCGACCGCGCAAAAACTATTTCCCGGCGGGGAAGATCCGATGGGGAAACGCATTTTCTTTGGGACGGACAACAACACTGGCCTGCCGTCCGAAGTCATAGGCATCGTCGGGGACATCCGTTCCATTAAGCTGGACCAGGCGAACGACATCGAGTTTTACCGCCCGTGGGCGCAACGATCGACACCCTACGTAAGCGTGACGGTTAAAACCGCCTTCAAACCCGAGGCCGCGGCGGGAGTGGTCCGGAACGCTTTGAGCAGAATCGATCCGGCGCTGCCCCTCATCCAGCCCGCGACCATGAACCAGATCATCGACCAGTCGTTAGGCCAGCGCCGGCTGACGATGACCTTGCTGGGAGTTTTCGCCGGGATCGCGCTGATCCTGGCCATGGTTGGCATTTACGGCGCCGTGGCTTACACCGTGGAGCAGCGGACCGGGGAAATCGGCGTCCGGATGGCACTTGGCGCCCAGACCGCGGATGTTTTGCGACTGGTCGTTCGGCAGGGGATGACGCCGGTCGTGATCGGGCTCGTGCTTGGTTTGGCGGCCGCGATTGCACTGGGCCGATTACTGACCACGCAGCTCTACGAGGTTTCGTCGACCAATCCGGCATTGCTCGGTGCGACTTCCGCGACGCTCGCGATTGTGGCGCTTCTGGCGTGTCTGATTCCCGCGCGCCGCGCCAGTCTGGTGAATCCAATTGATGCTTTGAGAACGGAATGAACTTACGAGCGTCGAATCGTTCTGGGCTGCCCAGAGGTCTGCAAAGGCGCGTTCACTAAAATGAGAGATTTCCGTTACGCCCTTCGCCAACTGCTCCGCCAGCCCGGCTTCACCATCATCGCGGTCGTAGCCCTCGGGCTCGGGATCGGTGCGAACACCGTTTTGTTCTCCGCCGTCAATACACTCTTTCTGCGGCCGCTCTCCTATCCGGATCCGGAACAACTGGTCCGTGTCTGGGGTTCGTTTCCCGAGCGCGGCCTCGACAGGGCGAACGTTTCCTGGCCGCGTTTTCAGGCCTGGCATGATCAACAACAGAGCTTCAGCGAATTCTCCGCCCAATCGTTCACCGGCTTCACCATGACAGGCCGCGGCGACCCGGAAAATCTCAACGGCGTCCGGGTCACGGAAAACTTTTTCCGCGCGCTCGGCGTCCAGCCGCTTTTCGGGCGTGTGTTCAATCCGGAAGAAGACAAGCCGGGCGGCGCGATGGTAGCGGTCCTTACTCACACGTTTTGGCAAAAGCGCTTCGGCGGCGATCCAAACGTCCTTGGCCAGTCGATAACGCTCAACGGCGCGCCCTTCACGGTCATCGGGGTGATGCCCGCAACTCTAAAGTTTCCTTTCATCCAAACCCACGTCTTCATTCCCCGAGTCTTCGAGCAGGAAGGATTGCCGCCGGACATCATCGAGCGCGGGACCGGTTTCCTGACAATCCTCGCCCGCATGAAACCGGACGTAAAACAGGCACAGGCCGAAGAACAGATGCGGGTGGTCGATCACCGTTACCAAGCGGCTCAACCGGACAAGGTCGACGCCAAGGCTGGCATAAGCGTGGTCTCGTTGCATGAAGATCTCGTCGGCCGCCAGCGCCCAATGTTACTCACGCTTTTCGCCGCGGTCGGCTGCGTCCTGCTCGTTGGATGCGCCAATGTCGCCAATCTTTTGCTGGCGCGGTTTACCGGTCGGCGAAAAGAGATCGCCATCCGGACAGCGCTCGGTGCAACGCGGGCACGGATTGTTTTTCAATTCCTGGCTGAAAGTATTTTAACCGCCGCGATCGCAGGCGTGCTTGGCGTTGTCCTCTCGATCTGGGGACTGGATGTCCTGAAAAAGGCCGTGGAAGATTTCCTCCCGCGGGCTCGCGAAATTTCCCTCGACGTCAACGTGCTCCTCTTTGCGGTGGGACTGTCGCTCCTTACCGGCCTTGTCCTCGGGGTTGTACCCGCGCTCCATGCCTCGCGGAGCGATCCGATCGATTCACTGAAGGATTCTTCCCGCGGCAGCACCGGTCGTCAGGCAGGACGACTGCGCGCCGCGTTACTCGTGGCCGAGGTCGCGCTCTCTCTCGTCCTCGTCGTCGCTGCGGTCCTCCTGGTTGATAGTTTTCGTCGACTCCAGAATGTTGACCCGGGCTTCCGCCGGGACGGAGTGACGACATTTTTCATTGGGCTGCCGCCCGGCTCATATCCAGATATCGAGCGTCAGGGATTGTTCTTCCAAAATGCGCTCGAGAAATTGAAAGGACTTCCGGGTATTACGCACGCTGCAGCCGCGTCGAATCTTCCGGCGTCCGATAATGGCAACACCCGCTCACCGGCCGCGGTCGAAGGCCGCCCGCTCCCGGCCGTGAGCGATCGCACCCTGGCCGTTCGCTCGACAATCACCCCTGGTTTCTTCGAGACCCTCGGCATTCCGGTCAAGCAGGGCCGCGACTTCACCTGGCAGGACCGGGCGAATTCGCCCCTCGCGGTGATCATTAACGAGACGATGGCGAAAAAGCTGTTTCCCGGCGAGAACCCGATCGGCCGCCGCTTGATCACCGGGATTGGGTCAATCCCGCGCGAGATTGTTGGTGTATCCGGCGATGTCCGCGCGGAAAATCTTTCGCTCCCGCCCGGCTTAGAAATGTATTACCCCGCGGCGCAGATCGATGGCGCGTTCATGAGCGTGATTGTGCGAAGCGAACGCCCGGCCTCGAGTCTGCGGTCGGAATTGATCGGGGCCGTCCACTCGCTCGATCCCGGTTTGCCGATCGACCAAGTGCAATCGTACACCGAAGTGCTTTCCCAGGCGTCAGCCGATCGTCGACTGATGATGTATCTCCTCGGAGGATTTGCCGGCCTCGCCCTGGCCCTCGCCGGGATGGGGATCTACAGCGTCATCGCCTACGGCGTCGCGCAACGCACGAACGAATTCGGAATTCGTTTCGCGCTCGGCGCGGCCGCTCGCGATGTGATCGGGCTTGTCATGAAGGAAGGTCTCCGACTCTCGATCGTCGGTTTGGTCGTCGGCCTGGGACTTTCGTTCGCGGTGACCCGGTTGATGCAGCGGTTGCTTTTCGAAGTCAGTCCGCGTGATCCGTGGCTCTACGGCGGCGTCGCTTTGTTCATCTGCGCTGTTGCAGCGCTCGCCTGTTTCGTGCCCGCAATGCGCGCCACGCGGATCGAGCCGATGCAGGCATTAAGAACAGAGTGAAGAAAGTGACGTATGACCTGTGACGAGTGACATGAGGAAGAAACTTTAATGATCCAGGATTTCCGTTTCGCGTTTCGGCAGCTTTGGAAGGCGCCGGGATTTACCAGTGCCGCCGTCATTGTGCTCGCTCTCGGTATTGGCGTTAACACCGCGATCTTCAGCCTGGTCAACGTGATGTTATTCCAGCCGCCGAACTACGCCCGGCCATCGGAAATCGTTCAGCTTTTCTCTCAGGACACGAAAGACCCGAAAAACTTCCGGGCGTTTTCCTACCCAACTTTTCGCGATGTTCGCGGCCAGAACACCGTCTTCTCCGGCCTCTTCGCCCACGAAGATTTGGTGGTGGGCCTGGGTGAAAAAGGAAATACCAGGCGCGCTGTCGCGGATATGGTGAGCGCCGACTTCTTTTCCGTGCTCGGAGTCCCACCGATTTACGGGCGGGCGTTTGTCCCGGAAGAAGAAATTCCGGGGCGCAACCTACGAGTGGCGGTGGTGAGTTACGGCTTTTGGGAAAAGCATTCGCGCGATCCATCGTTGGTCGGCCAATCGCTTCAGATTAACGGCCGGCCGTTCACGATCATCGGCGTGATGCCGAAGGGATTCACCGGCCTAACGAGTGTTTTTTCGCCGGAGCTCTGGCTGCCGCTCGGAGTTTATGACGAAATCGCGAACGACTCGACCGGTGTGCGCACCGACACGCTGGCCGATCGGCAGCTGGAAAAGTTAATGGTCATCGGCCGGCTCAAGCCCGGTCTCTCGGCCACGGCGGCGGACCCCGCGCTCAAGGGCCTGGCCGCAAATCTCGAAGCGGCTTTTCCGGTCGAACAGAAAAACCAGACCTTCATGACGGCGCGGCTCCTGCCGTTCGATTCGGGCACGAGTCCCGGCGATAACGGGCCGATCTCCATGATCGGAGCGCTCCTCAGCGGAATGGCCGGCGTCGTCTTGCTCGTCGCCTGTTTGAACCTGGCGAACATGCTGCTCGCGCGCGGTACTTCGCGGCGAAAAGAGATCGCGATTCGCCTCGCGCTCGGCGGCAGTCGCGGTCGGATCGTGCGACAGCTTGTCATCGAGGGATTTGTCCTCGCGCTGCTCGGAGGTGCCTGCGGCCTTCTCCTCGGTCTTTGGTCTTCCGATCTCCTGGTCGCGTCGCTTCTCGCGGTGCTTCCTTTCGATTTCGTTTGGCTGAGCGGTCCGAATCCGACGATCCTCGCCGCAACTCTTCTCTTCTGCGTTCTTGGGACGATCTGTTTCGCGCTCGGTCCGGCGCTCAAGCTCTCGCGGCTTTCCGTGATTGGAGATTTGAAACAACAAGCCGGCGAAGATGCGCACCGGCCGCGCTGGAAGTTTCTTCCGCGGAACCCGCTCGTGGTCGCACAAGTCGCATTTTCGCTCGCCTTAGTTACAGCCGCGGCGCTCTTCATCCGGGGCGCTTCAAAGGCAGCTTCAGTCGATTCAGGTTTGCACGCCGACGCGACATTTCTCGTGGAGGTCGATGCCAGCCTGGGCGGCTTCGATGAAAAACGGACCCAGGATCTGTACCGAACTCTCGGCGAAAAATTCTCGGCGCTCCCCGGTGTCGAGCATGCCGGTCTCTCGGCGATGGTTCCGTTCGGCATCAGTTTCGTGAAACGCGAAGTGCAACTGGCGGGCGTCCATCCCGCGCCCGATAGCAAACCCGCCACGGCGGCAGACGGCCGCGCCTTCGCACCCTGGTGGAATAGCGTCGACTCGGATTATTTTGCCGCAGTCGGTTTGCCTCTGTTGCGCGGACGTTCCTTCACGGCACGAGAAACGAGCCAGCCAGGCGGACCCGCCGTTGCCATGATCGATGAAGTGCTCGCGAGAAAGCTTTTCCCGGAGGGCGACGCGCTCGGTCAGCGGATTCAATTTCCAACCCGACCCGAGAGCACGCCGGAGAACGCCGCCGCCGACAACAACGAGATCAAACGCGGCGAATCGATCGAGATCATCGGGATTGTGCCAACCACGAAAGCACGATTGTTCGAAAAGGAACCTGCCGGCGCGCTTTACCTTCCTTTCGCGCGCGCCTTTCATAGCGACGCGTTCTTTTTCGTGCGGTTCGCTTCCCTTCGGGAGGAGAATGCAGCCGCTACCGCCGAAGTGCTTCGCCGAACCGTTCAAAACGTCGATCCGGGTTTGCCGGTGCTCGAGCTGAGGACGTTCGCGAAGCACATGGACGGAAATCCTCAGCTTTGGATTGTCCGGGCGGGCGCGTCGTTGTTTTCGATTTTTGGCGGACTGGCGCTCGGCCTGGCCGTCGTCGGCATTTACGGCGTGAAGGCGTACTCGGTCGCGCGGCGGACGCGCGAGATCGGAATTCGGATGGCGCTCGGTGCCCAGGGCAAGACGGTGCTCTGGATGATTTTGCGCGAAGGCTTGGTGATGATTGCCGTCGGACTCTTTTTCGGATTTCTCCTCGCGCTGGCGACAGCCAAAGTTGTGAGCGCAATTCTTTTCCAGGTCAGCTCGACCGATCCTTTCGCTTTCACAATCGCCCCCGTGGTTTTGATGACCGCGGCATTGCTCGCAACGTGGCTGCCTGCACGGCGCGCCACCAAAATCAGCCCAATGGCAGCACTCAGAACGGAATAAAGAAAGTGACGTGTGACGTTTATGAAAACGAAAAACCAAATCTTGCTGATTACGACGCTGCTCGCCCTCGCGATCAGTGGGGCGCCGGCCGCGTCAGGAACGCGGGACGAGATCGAAGAATCTTTCCACGTCAGGCCGGGCGGCGTCCTGAAAATCGACGCTGACCTGGGCAACGTCGAGATCACCACTTCGGAATCCGACACGGTCCGGATCGAGTTCACCCGTGAGTTCAAAGTTCCCACCTTGCAGGAAGCGAACGAGCTCCGGCAGAAGGTGCAAGTCGAGATGGGGCAGCACGACGATACGAACAGCGGTCAGAATTTGGTGAACTTGAACGTTCGTTATACCGGCAGTCGACACGGCCACGAAAGCGACAAGGTTCGGCTCGATTTTCGCATCGCCATGCCGCGGAAGTTCAACCTGGAAATGCGGACGGTCGGCAGCGCGAAGGTTGGAGACATTGACGGCTGGGCAAAGGTGAAAGTGGACGGTGGGAGCCTGCACCTGGGCAAAGTGAAGGAACGCGTTTCCGCCAGGACGAATGGCGGCAGCTTCAGCGCGGGTGACATCGGCGGCGAGCTCGATGCCGAAAGCCGCGGCGGCTCGCTCTCAGTCGGTCGTGTGAATGGGAAGGCCAGAGTGGTCGCGGAAGGCGGAAGCGTTTCGATCACCGAGGCGATTGATTCGATCGATGCGCGAGCGTCCGGCGGATCAGTCGCGGCTTACATTTCGAAACAGCCCGCGTCCGACTCTCGGCTGGTGGCTGAGGCGGGCAACGTCGACCTGAGGCTACCGGCGACGATCGCCATCTCGCTTAACGCCGAGTGCAGCGCCGGCTCTATTAATAGCGATTTCGGTGTCACGGGATTCGTCCATACCAGTGAGACCCGGCTGAAGGGCGACATCAACGGGGGCGGCCCTGCCATCCTCGTCCGAGCGTCGGCTGGAAATATTAACCTGCGAAAATGAACAACTGCGCTCCCCCGAGGATGCAGTCACTCCTCTGAGGTAACTTATGCTACAAGATTTCCGTTACGCGCTTCGTCAGCTCATCAAGGCTCCGAGCTTCACCATCGTCGCCGTCCTGACGCTCGCACTCGGGATAGGAGCCTGCACCGCGATTTTTTCTGTCGTCAACACCGTGCTCCTGCGCCCGCTCGATTATCCGGATCCCGCTCAGCTCGTCATGATCCGCGAAACCCAACTGCCACAATTTCCCGAATTCTCGGTCTCGCCGCCGAATTTCATTGATTGGCAGAAGCAGACAAAATCCTACGAGTATCTTGCCGCCTATGGCGGTGCCAGCTTGAACCTGACCGGTGAAGGCGAACCGCAGCGCCTTGTTGGCGTGAAAGCGACGGCTCAGTACTTCGATGTCTACGGCGTGAAACCAATCCTCGGCCGGATGCTCCTGCCGGAAGAGGACGCCGTCGGGAAAAACCATGTCGTCGTCCTGAGCTACAATTTTTGGCAACGCGTTTTTGGTGGGGTCCGCGATGTGGTCGGCCGTTCGGTTCAATTAAACGGCGAACCGTATCAGATCGTCGGCGTTGCTCCGCAGGGATTCGGCGTCGCGACCAAAGTGGACGCGTGGACGCCGATGGCGTTTAAGCCCGACGAGACGGCGAACAACAATCGCGGTGCGCATTACATTAACGTCGCCGGCCGACTCAGGCACGGGGTGACCTTCCAGCAGGCGAAAGCGGAACTCGAAGTGATCGCGACCCAGCTCGCGGTGCAGTATC
Source organism: Chthoniobacterales bacterium (assembly GCA_045809825.1). Lineage (GTDB taxonomy): Bacteria > Verrucomicrobiota > Verrucomicrobiia > Chthoniobacterales > UBA10450 > AV80. The sequence continues at coordinate 22,430 of JBJMXC010000106.1, forward strand.
CGGATCCGCAAAAAGGCTGGGGGATTTTCATGATGCCGATGCAGGATTACGCTGTCCGAGAAGTGAAGCCGGTGCTTTATGCGCTGCTCGGCGCTGTCGGGTGCGTCCTCCTGATCGCCTGCGCGAACCTGGCCAACCTTCTTCTGGCTCGTGCGACGGCGCGCCATCGCGAGATCTCGATTCGTGCTGCGCTCGGCGCCGGACGTGGGCGTTTGATCCGGCAATTGCTGACCGAAAGCGTCGTTCTCGCTGTCTGCGGCGGGACCGCCGGGGTAGTCCTCGCTAAATGGGGACTCGACGCGCTTCTCGCGCTTGCCCCCGCCAACCTTCCGCGCAGTGGCGAGATCCATCTCGATGCCGGCGTTCTTCTTTTTGCTCTGGGACTGAGCATCGTAACCGGCCTCTTGTTCGGAATCGCACCCGCCTGGCTCGCTGCGCGCGCGGATGTGAACGAAGCGTTGAAGCAGGGGACACGTGGTTCTACCGAAGGTGGCGCGCGTGGCCGGCTCCGAAGCGCGCTTGTTGTCATCGAGGTGACGCTTGCGCTCGTTCTTCTTGGCGGCGCCGGTTTGCTCGCGCGGAGTTTCATGCAACTCGCCCATGTCGATCCGGGCTTCATTCCGGAAAACGCGACGATGCTTCGGCTTTCCTTGCCGCAAAAAAAATACGCGCAGCCTGAGCAGCAAAATGCGTTTGCTACTTCAGTCCTCGAGCGCGTGAAGGATTTACCCGGCGTGCAGGCGGTCGGCATCACCCACTCGATGCCGCTCGTCGGCGATTATGTCCTCGGCTTTAATATCGAAGGCCGGCCGGCGATCAACCCGGCTGACTTGCCGAGCACAAACTATTATTCGGTCACCCCCGATTATTTCCGGGCCATGGGAATCCGGCTGATTCGCGGCCGCGTTTTCACTCCGCAGGACGACTCGAAAGCGCCGCGCGTCGCCGTCATCAATGAAACGATGGCCCGGCAATTTTTCCCGAACGAAGATCCAATCGGCAAACGGATCAACATCACGAACGGGCCCGACACCTGGCGCCAGATCATCGGCATCGTCGCCGACATCAAGCAATACGGTGTGGACAAGCCCACGAGCGCGCAATCTTACGAACCGTTCGCGCAGGTGCCGTTCAGCTCCCTCAACCTGGTTATCCGGACGA
>JBJMXC010000107.1:0-11482 GCA_045809825.1 Chthoniobacterales bacterium
AGCCCAGGTGTGGGACGTAAAGACAGACAAACCGCGCAGCTTTGTGGTTAAACACAAAGGGCCGATCACGTCGGTGGATATCGATCGACTCGGCATTTGGCTACTGACCACGAGCAAGGATGGCATCGCGAAGGTGAGCAACGCCAAAGACGGCAAGCCCAAGGTTCCGAAGGATGTGAACTGTGGGGTAGGCATTCTCCACGCAAGCTTCGGCTCGAGCGGGATTTTCTTTAGCACCACGCTAACCGACCACACCGTGCGCATCTGGGAATCCGAAACCGGCAAGCCGGCTGAAGGTGTCATTCGGACTGACGATGGGATCGTTAGCGCTGATTGGGGTGGTGCCGGCATTAGCATGGTGACAGCGTCGGAAGGTCCAGTGGCAAACTTCTGGCGGGTGCGGACGGGGGAGCGCATCGGCGAGGGGATGCTGCATCAATCGGCGGTCCGGATTGCAGCGTTCGGTCCCAACTCGCGCCGGATCGTAACCGGATGCGCCGATGGAAGTGTTCGGATCTGGCGGGTGGATGTTGGCTCGGCGAGCAAGGCGATTCCAACGGTTAGGACACATGGCGCCGCTGCGCGCACCGCGAGCTACAGCGCAGATGGGAAAGGGCTGGTATCGTGTTCGCAGGATCTCACGACCGTGCGTTGGGACCTTGCGAAGAGCGGACCGATCGGCAAGAGACTGCAGTATGATGGAATCCCGTCGTGCGCAGTTTACAGCCCGGACCGTTCATTCGTGGTGACGGTGACGGAGGACGGCAAGGCGTTGCTTGTCGACGGCAACTCAGGTGAAGCGAAAGGCCAGCCGCGCGACCTGGGAGCCCCGGGACGCTGGGTGGACTTCCATAAGGATGGCAAACATTTTCTCACTACTGCCGGCACGAAGGCAGTTGTGTGGTCGGTGGATGACGCGGCACCTTCCGGGCCGGCGATTGAGTATACCGGTGCAGGCGATCACGCACTGCGGATGGCGCGCTTCAGCCCGGATGGGAACCTCATTGTGACCGCGGGCGAGGACGGGATCGCCCGGGTGTGGGACAACACTTCGCGGAAAGAAGTCGCGGCCCTGAAGAAACATGAAGGCGCAGTGACGAGCGCGCGCTTTAGTCCTGACGGCAAGCTGCTGGTAACTACCGGCGTGGATGGCGCGATCATCGTCTGGGATACCGCGAAGTGGGAGCCGACTGGCCAGCCCATGATTCTGCCCGGCGAAGCTTACTCGGCGGTGATCGGGCCTGCCGGGAAAGTGTTGGCGGCAAGCTCGGAACAATCCGAGGGCGTTCGCTTCTTTGATATCGCGAGCGGGCGCGCTTTTGGCGGAGGAATAGACACTCCCGCCCCGGCGCTTACGATTGATCTTCACCCGGACAGCGACAAGATCGTCGTCGCCTGCGCAGACTCGACGGTGAGAACCTACGGATCACCTTTTCTGGCCGCGGACGACATCCCGAGTTGGATGCCGGATTTTGCGGAGCGGATGATCGGAATGCGGGTTGACGGGCCCGAGAAGTTCGCGCCGGTCGAAACGACGTACGCGGAGATGCAACAGTATCCGCCGCCGAACACACCACCGAACTCTGATTTCGGCAGACTCGCCAAGTGGATGGTGACCGAGGGCGTCAATCGGACTACGTCGCCGCGCGCCACTGCCACGATCGAATCGAACGTCGTCGCCGGGGTCGAAGCCCGGTCCCTCGACGTGCTTTACGAACTGTTCGAAGCGGCTCCCGCGAACCCGCTAATTTTTGCGGCCATGAGCCTGTATGTGCCTACCCAGCGCCAGGGCGAATTCCTCGCGGAATTTGCGCTCGCGCGGGCGGCTGATAATCCGCTTGCCCAATCCTACGTAGCTTCCACCTTTGCGAAGTACGGGCGGATGGAGGAAGCCGAGCGCACCATGCAGGCTGCGCTGGCCGCCGCGCCGAATGACTTCCGCGTTCTCCGGCGCGCGGCCAAGCTCGATGCGAAACAGAATCGCAAGGCAGCGGCGATCGAAAAGTACGAGAAGGCGATTGCGGCCGAATCCGAGGACAGGATCACCTATTGCGACTACGGTTGGAGCCTCTACAACTTGAACGAGCCGGCGAAGGCAATTGAGCAATTCAAGAAAGCCGATGACCTCGCCGGTGGCGCTGATCCCGATATCAATGCAGGAATGTGTCTCTCCGCCGCCGCGACCGGCGACCAATCCACCGCCGCCGGTCGGTATAAGCGACTAATCAAAATCGCAGCTGAGTGGGGCGAAGCTGATTACCTCAGGAACCTTAGCGGCTGGACCGAAAAGGAACTCAAAGAAATGGAGCGTATTCGCGCCATCGTTACCAAACCCTGAAGTCCCAATGAAGACTAAGACGCTATTCGCAATCGCAATGTTTGTAACTGGCGGCCTGGCCATGGCCCAGGACCTTGGGCAGCCGACATCGCATACGCCCTTCGACAATTATCTTGGAGTAATGCGCACGACTTTGAGCAGCCTGGGTGGCAACCATCCTGAGGTTCCGGAAGTTGAAGGTTATGTGAAGACAGGCCGCGGTTTCCGGTATTACATGAAAAATCCATTGGTCCCGCAAACTCCGGCGGAAACCGAATCGACCCGGGCGGGCGACTGCAAGGCGAAGTCCCTCTGGGTCGCGTACAAAATGGATGATCGGACCCTTCGCTTTGTCGTCGGTAGAGCGCACGCTTCCTCAGGAATGAATCATGCCTGGCTGCTCTGGAAGGGGCCGAGCGGGTGGCTCATTCTTGACGCTACTCTGTTAAGCACGCCAATCGACGTCAGTCGAGTCGGGCCTAACGAATACACGCCGCGCTACAGTTACAGCGCTAGCGGGAAGTTCGTGCATGCCGGCGCGACCTCGGCCAAGCCTCACGGTGAGGTGAAATACGGCGATCACGCCTGACCAGCGTAACTGCTGACTCGTCGTCGACTATCGTCGAACCGGCTTTTCTCGCTGCCGGTACCAATCTGCCGTAGCTGCCGTCTCTATTTTCCCGGCGGCGTGAGAGAACTCCGGGATCGCGAGGACGGGACACGGGGCCTGGCGCAGCACCCGTTCGCTATGGCTTCCGCGGACCGCGTCGAGGAATCCGTTTCGCCCGTCGGTCGACATCATTATCAGGTCGGCGTCGGTTTTCTGTGCAGTTTCGAGAATCACGTCGATCACGTTGCCCTTTTTGACCAGCCTGCGCCAACCCCATCCCGATACGCGTGGAGTGACAATCTCCGGTGCGCCATCGCCGACATGGAGCAGGGTGAACTTTCCCTCTTCGCACCGCAGCTGTTTCACCAGCCGCGCCGCGCCGTTGATCGCCGGCCGGGGTGAGGGAGTCTCCGCGATTGGAATGAGAATATTGCGGAGAGAAACCGTCCCATTCTCCGGGGAGATAAAGCCGCCGCCCTCTGTTGGAACAAATAGCGTCATCTCCCGCGATTTCCGGGCGAGCGGTTCGGAGACGGACCTATGAAGCCAGTCGAACCCGTCGTGATGAGTGGCAAGGACGATAAGGTCGGTCTCGTGTTCCGCCAGGTAGTGGAGAATACCTTTAACTGGATCAGCTGCCCGCCCGATAATCTTTGCGATATCGATCCCGAGGTCGTGCACTGCTTCGCGTGGGCTGCCTGCCGGAAGGATACCCCAGCGTTCCAATGTTTCGCGAACGCTTGGAAACTCGGACCAATCCCGCCGCTCATCGTCCGTCTCGTGGATCAGTGAGAGTTTGCCCCGGGCGATCAGCGCGGCTTTCAGGGCATGGGCAAACGCGGTCCGGCTGCCCTCCGAGAAATCGGATGGATGAAGAACATGACGGATGATCGGGGCGAGCGTTTCGGGCTCGGGTTCTGCGGTGAACATGCGCCGATAGTAGCTCCGTGGCCGGGAGCGACGCATCGGCCAAAGGTCTTATACGCAGGACACCCGCGGCCTGCTTCCATCATTTTGCTTTTCCGAGCAACTATGAAACTCCGCCATCTCGCCTTTGTCTTCGCCGCACTTCTCACAACCGCTCTCGCCATGGAGCAACCCTCTTTTCACACCAAGGGCATGCCGACGGGTCACCCCACCGGCAAAATGAAACCGGGCGAATACTGGTGGCATCCTGAAATCTCACCCCAGGGTCCGCTGATGATCCTTGTCAGTATTCCCGAGCAGATGATGCACGTTTATCGCAATGGGATTCTTATTGGACGTTCGACGGTAAGCACCGGAACGAAGGGGCATGATACCCCGGGCGGCGTTTTCACCATCCTGGACAAGAACAGGACCTATTACTCAAAGAAATATAACAACGCGCCGATGCCGAACATGCAGCGGCTTACCGACTCCGGCATCGCCATGCATTCCGGCCAGCTTCCCGGGTACGCTGCCAGTCACGGCTGTGTTCGTCTTCCCTACGATTTCTCTCAATTGCTCTTCGGAATTACCAGTAGCGGCGGCACCGTCATCATCGGTGACGGCAAAACACCCGTGCCCCGTCTTGCCTCAGCTCCGGGTCTGATGTTGGCGCCGACGGATCTGACGCCCGAGATGCTGCATTCGCTGAACAAGAACGAGTATGATTGGCATCCGGAAAGAAGTCCCGAAGGTCCGATCGCGATTGTGATCAGTTCGGCCGATCGCGCGATGTATGTCTACCGCAATGGGAACCCGATCGGGCGGGCAGCTATCGAGATTAACAAAAAGGGGATGTTCGGGGGCGGCGACAAGCTCGGGAATCACGTCTTTACGATGCTGGAAGGCACCACTGGAAAAACGAGCCGGTTTACGCCTGGCCACGAGGAAGCGCGATGGTTGCGAGTGACCGGTGAAGGCCGGGCGGTAGACGCCGAGTCGCTGGAATCGAGATTGCGCTTTAGTCCGGAGTTCGCCGACAAGCTCGCTAACGAGCTGAAGCCCGGGACGAGTGTCATCGTCACCGATTATCCTGTCGTGCGTAAGCAGGTTGTTCAGTCCGACGTATTCGCGACGAACTGATCGCAGCACCTGCGCGACCCGCGACAGCCCGTCGTATTGGACGAAAGTCCTAGTGATGCCCTTGGAGGCGACACCCTCCGTGAGCCAACGGAACATGCGTGCTCGGCACCCTTTCACGACTTCGGTCAAACTGTCTCTCGGATTCGTTGCCACCGCCTGCCTTTGGTCGCAGGCGCAGGCGCAATCGCCCGCGAAGAAGGTCGAAATCGCCGCGGCCCTTTCCATGACCGGCGACTTCCAAGCGTTCGGAAAGGGGAGCCTCGAAGGAATTCAACTCGCACTCGAAGAAGCCAGGGCGAGCGGCGTTGAGCCTGCGTTTTTTCAATGCGCGCGCCGCCGCCGACCACATCGTTTATGCCCTCGATCAAAGCGCATCTGTGATTATCGCCGAAAATATGCGGGGCAAAAAACGCGAGTCTGCTGCCGACAAAGTCGATGTGTGGACACGCGTCGTCTTTGTTGGGGCCGTGCTCTGCCTGTTTGTCGTTGGGTTTTTCGAGCTCAGAACGCCATGAAAACCTCTTTCCTCCTTTAACAGAACCCTTCAGCATCCCGCTTATGAATAAGTACATCGTGGAGTTCATTGGAACATTCTTTCTCGTTCTAACGATAGGTTGCACCGGCATCGGCGCGCCGGCCGGCGTGATTGCGCCGCTCGCGATTGGCGCCGCCCTGATGGTCATGGTATTTGCCGGCGGCCACATCTCCGGCGCCCATTACAATCCAGCAGTTACCCTCGGTATCCTCATCCGCGGGAGATTGAAGGCAGCGGATGCGGTGCCCTACATGATCGCGCAAGTGCTGGGAGGCATCGTCGCCGCGATGGTGGTCGCGAAATATCTTCGCGCTGGGATCGCTGTTACTCCGATCGCGGTCCGTGTCGGTCCCGCCTTGCTGGCGGAGTTTCTTTTCACCTATGCCCTCGTTTACGTGGTCCTAAATGCGGCTACTGCGGACGGCACTTCCGGCAACTCATTTTACGGGCTCGCGATCGGCATGACTGTCATGACGGGCGCCTTCGCGGTAGGCGACATTTCCGGCGGTGCATTTAATCCCGCGGTCGCGGCGGCCATTTCGTTTCTCGGGATTTCGCCCTGGCCCAATATCTGGATCTATCTGGTTGCGGAGTTCGTGGCGGCTATCGCGGCGGCCATTACGTTTAACGCGATCAACCCGATAGCACAGGTAGAGCCCATCCCAACCCAGGAGCCGCCTTACAAGACGCCCTAGACAAGGGTCCGGGTAAGTGAAGCGAAGTGAAGTGAAGGGCTGAGGGCCGCCTTGTCGTAGGACCAACGGCTTATAGGAAGACAGCCGCTAATTTGCATGATGGGGGCATGGGCACGACCACCCGGCGTTTCCACCGTTGCATGGCGTGGCTGACTCTCGCCACAGGTCTACTTTCAGGGGCGCCGATTGTTCGCGGGGCCGACGAAAGTCTTGATCAATTCAAGGCTAAGATCGAAGCCGAGGTTAACGCGATCAAAGAAAAGTATGAGACCAAGATCCAGGGCCTGGAGAATCGGGTTGAAACGCTCGAGAGCGAGAATGCCCAGCTAAAGCATCAAAAATCCGCTTCCGCGCCCAGCCCGCAATCGCCCGAGGTTGCTGCGCTGAAACGGCGAGTCAACAAACTCGAGCAGACGAGCGCAGAAAAACCCATCGGGGAGTCGCCCGCGCCGCCACAGAACTCGGAAAACACCGCGGCAATCCGCAAGATTCAAACGCGGCTCGAGGAAACCGCGACCGAGACGCGCGACATTTATAAGCAGCAACCGTGGTCATTCGACCTGGCGAAGCTCTACGATTTGCCACGGCCGTTCGAGTTTCACGGTTACTTGCGATCCGGCTTCGGCTTGAGCGACCAGGAGGGAAAGATGGTCGCGTTCCAGGCGCCGGGAGCAGGCGCGAAGTATCGATTGGGCAACGAGGCCGAGACTTACGGAGAGTTCGCGCTGGTTAACAACTGGCTGCGGGAGGACGACGTTTTGAAGGCGCCGTATGTGCGGACCACGGTCCGGGTCTCCTACAGTACCGGCGAAAACTTCAGCTACGATTCGTTAAATAATCAGGCGCAAGGCAATGACGTTGCGCTCCGGGAAGCCTTCGTTGAAGGCGGCAATGTCTTCCCCAGCATCCCTGATATCCGTTTTTGGGGAGGGCAGCGTTACTACCACCGCCACGACATTCACATCAACGATTTTTATTACCTCGACATGAGCGGCTATGGCGCCGGGGTGGAAGATATTCCTTTGGGCGGTTTCGCGAAACTCCAGGCGGCGTGGATCGGTGGCAGCGTGGATAACTACGTCACCGATCACGGCAATGTCGCGAAACAAAACGTCGATCTCCGCCTTACCGACATCAAGGTCCTGGGCGGGAAGTTAACTGTTTGGGGGGATCTGTCGCGGACAAGGGGCGGCGAAGTCCGGAACGTTTTTGATCCAAACGGAAATCCGTTTGCCATCGGAACTTCCTCTGGTTGGGCCATCGGCTTGATCCACCGCACGAACGAGCCGACGGCCGTGGCTGCAGCTGACTCCAAGGATGGTAAGAATGGTCCTGTCTCTGCCGAAACGGTCACCGGCGGATTCCTCGGGGGTTATAATAACTTCAGTATCCAGTACGGCAGCGGCGCCGCTTACAATTTTGCCAGCACGCTCGACGCTTCCGGGCCGGACCTGGATGATGCCTGGCGTTTTCGCGTCACCGATCACTTCACCATTCAGCCGTGCCCGAGCTTTGCCATGCAGGCGGTGGGTATTTACGAGGAAACGAACTTCGGCGGGCCGAACTCGCGTCAGAAATGGGCTTCGATCGGCGCGCGGCCGGTCTATTATTTTAGCAATCGATTCAGTGTCGCGTTTGAGGCCGGGATGGACTGGGCAAAAAGCGAACCGCTTGGGACCGACGGTCATCTTTGGAAGATCACCCTGGCTCCCCAGATCTCGCGTGGCGGCAAATTCTTCGACCGGCCGGTTCTGCGCGCCTTCATCACCTACGCGCAATGGAGCGACGGCTTCAAAGGCCGTGTCGGCGGCACACCCTACGAGAACGCGACCGACGGATTAACCTACGGTCTGCAGGCGGAGACCTGGTGGTGATGGCCACGAACAACGGCAAACTGCAGTTGCTCGCTCCGCTGTCAGGGCAGGTCTGGCCGCTGGAGCGAATTCCTGATCCCGTCTTCGCGCAGAAAATGGTCGGGGACGGTCTCTCGATTGATCCGGTTGACGCGACCCTGATCGCACCCTGCGACGGAGAGGTTGTTTCGCTTCATGCCGCGGGGCACGCCATCACCCTCCGCACAGCTGAAGGCGCTGAGGTCCTGCTTCACATCGGCATCGATACTGTGGCGTTGAAAGGGGAGGGGTTTCGGCCCTGCGTTTCCGCAGGCAACCGGGTCCGGGCCGGCGATGCGCTTATTGCGTTCGATCTCGATTTTCTCGCTACCCGCGCCAAGAGCCTCCTGACGCAGATCGTCATTACAAACAGCGATCGGGTTACGAATTGGGAACGGGCCAGTGGAAACGTGGTCGCGGGAAAGGACGTGCTTTTCACGGTAACCCTGGGAGCGGAATCTGCCGATGGCGCAGAAGGAGGCGAGACGATCACCTCCGGCGCGATCGTGATTCCGAATCCAACGGGTCTGCATGCGCGGCCTGCCGCCGTGCTCGCGAGTCTGGCAAAGAGTTTTCGTTCTTCGATCAAGCTCCAGCTCGATGGGCAGCAGGCGAACGCGAGGAGCATCACCGCAATCATGGGCCTTGATGTCCGCAACGGCTCCATCGTGCACCTCCTCGCGAGCGGGCCCGACGCGCGTGTGGCGATCGACAAGATCGGTCCAATTATCGCGCAAGGTCTCGGAGACGAAGGGTGCGTGCCTGCACCCGCGCCCGCCACCACAACTGTCGCGCCCGAAACCGCGGCGCCGCGCCGGGCGCCGTCGAGCGATGGGATTCTGACCGGCGTTCCCGCGTCTCCCGGGCTGGCTGTGGGGGAGGTGTTTCAAGTTCGTCACGAAACCATCGCAGTCGCCGAAAAAGGCGAAGACGCGGAGAGCGAACGCCGTCGCCTAACGAGTGCGGTGGATACCGCGAAAGGACAGCTCGAAGCGTTGCGGGCGCAGCTTCATTCGAAAGCCGACCCGGCCAAGGCTGCGATCTTCGCCGCGCATGAAGAATTGATCGAAGATCCGGACCTGCTCGAGATCGTTGAGTCCGCAATCGCGAAAGGAAAAAGTGCGGCCTTCGCCTGGAACAAGGCGTTCACCACTCACGCGGACCGGCTCGCTTCCCTTCGTAATCCGCTGCTCGCCCAGCGCGCGAATGATCTCCGCGATGTCGGCCTGCGGGTGCTCGGCATCATCACCGGGGTCGAAACGAAAACCCCGGAATATCCTGCCAACGCGATCCTGATCGCGGAAGATCTGACGCCCTCCGACACGGCGGCGCTCGACCGCACCCGCGTAATGGGATTTTGCACAACGCGCGGGGGCGCGACTTCGCATGTGGCAATTCTCGCTCGCTCGTTAGGCATTCCCGCTCTCGCCGGGACCGAGCCTGCGGCGCTCGACCTTCCGAATGGCACGAGCGTTGTTCTCGATGGCAACAAGGGCACGCTGCGGTTACGTCCATCCCCGGAAGAGATCGTGCGCATCCGCGGCGCCCAGGAGCGGGCGGAGCGGAAGCGCAAGGAAGACCTCGGTCACGCGCAGGAACCGGCCGCTACGCGCGATGGCAAACAAATGGAGGTCGTCGCGAACATCGGCGGATTGAAGGACGCGCAGCAGATTCACGAGTTTGGTGGAGAAGGTGTCGGGCTTCTGCGTTCCGAGTTCCTCTTTATGGAACGCAGCAGCGCGCCGACCGAGGACGAGCAATACGAATCATACAAAGCGATCGCGGAAGCCGTCGGCCGCAACCATCCGCTCATCATCCGCACCCTCGATGTGGGCGGCGACAAGCCGCTGAGTTACCTTCCGATTCCGAAAGAGGACAATCCGTTCCTCGGCGAACGCGGCGTCCGCGTTGGGCTCGATCGACCGGAAATCATGCGCGCGCAATTACGCGCCATCCTCCGCGCGTCCGCCTTTGGCAAATTCCGGGTGATGTTCCCGATGATCTCGGATCTGCAGGAATTGCGCGATGCCAAGGGGATGATGCTGGAGGAATGCGAGCGACTCGGGATCGAGCCGATTCCGGTCGGCATCATGGTTGAAGTGCCCGCGGCGGCGATCATGGCGGCGCAATTCGCGAAGGAAGCGGATTTCTTTTCCATCGGGACGAACGACCTGACGCAATACACCCTGGCGATGGATCGCGGGCATCCGAAGCTCGCGCCGCGCGTCGACGGATTGAGTCCCAGCGTGCTCCACCTGATCGCGCACACGGTCCGCGGAGCGCACGCGGCCGGAAAATGGGTCGGCGTTTGCGGCGGCATCGCAAGCGATCCGCATGGCGTGCCGATCCTGATCGGCCTAGGCGTTGATGAATTGAGTATCAGCCTGCCGGCGATCCCTGCGATCAAAGCGCAGGTTCGTGGGTTGAATGCCGAAGAATGTCGCGCCCTGGCCGAGAAAGCGCTGGCCGCCGAATCCGGCGCCGCCGTCCGCGCCCTGGTCAATCTTCCCGAGGAGTAATCAACATGTCTGCCTTCAGTAACGCCTTCTCGCTTCTCCAGAAAATCGGCAAGTGCATGATGCTGCCGGTGTCGGTGCTGCCGGTCGCCGGCATTTTGCTCGGCGTCGGCAGCGCGAACTTCTCCTGGCTGCCGGAAAGCGTTTCGCTTGTGATGGCGAAATCGGGCGATGCAATCTTTGGAAATCTCCCGCTCCTTTTTGCGATCGGTGTCGCGATTGGATTAACCGAAAACGATGGCGTCGCCGCGCTGGCTGGCACGACTGGCTACGTCGTCTTTCTGGCGGCCATGGGTGTCTGCGCAAAACTGCGCGGCATCGAGGTGGCGCCGATCATGGGCATTCCCTCGATCCAGACCGGCGTTTTTGGCGGAATCATCGTCGGTATGATCGCCGCCTGGTGTTTCAACCGCTTCTACAGGATACAACTGCCCGCCTATCTCGGCTTTTTCGCGGGCAAGCGTTCGGTGCCGATCATCACGTCGTTTGCCGTGATCTTTGTCGGCGCGTTGCTGAGCTTTATCTGGCCGCCGATCGGCAACGCCATCAACGCCTTTTCGCATTGGGCTGTCCACGGGAGCCCTGCGCTGGCCTTCACGATTTATGGGCTCGTCGAGCGGGCGCTGATTCCTTTCGGTCTGCATCACGTTTGGAATGTGCCGTTCTTCTTCGAGGCCGGCAGCTACACAGATGCGACCGGCACCACGGTGCACGGTGAGATCGCGCGCTTCATCGCGGGTGATCCGACCGCGGGAAATATGACGGGCGGTTATCTCTTCAAAATGTGGGGACTGCCTGCGGCCGCGATCGCGATTTGGCGGGCCGCCCGTCCCGAGAATCGCGCCAAAGTCGGCGGCATCATGATTTC
>JBJMXC010000108.1:0-31551 GCA_045809825.1 Chthoniobacterales bacterium
CAAAAAACCGTGGTCACGATTTCTGTCCGCCAGGGAAACCGCTCGGCGGGTTGATCGAGGGGGGGATCGGTCTGGGCCATCGGCGAAAAAGAAACGGGATCGAACTTCAACAGCTTGTCTTCCTTTGGCTCGCTCGATTTTTTGCTGAGCTTCAATCTCGGAGCCGGGACAGCGCCGGCGGCCCCGTGGGTGAACAAGGCCGAGATGGACGACAACGCTACCGCTATCGTGTGGGTGATGGTGCCGGGTTTCATCGCGAAGGGTTGCCCGCCGGGCAATTGGGTGACCGAATGAGCGGTCTATTTTAAGAATCGGGTCCTAGGTCCGATTCGGGGGTAACCTCACCCAAAATTCAAGGTTGCGCCAGCGAACGCCGCGCTTTTTCCACGAGCGCTTTCTCCTCGGTCAACAAGTTCGCCTTCTCGCCGAGATCGAGGAATTCGCGGGCCCGCGCCTGGTCACCCGCCGCGGCGAGCACGACTCCGTAGTAGGCCGCGACCTCCGGCTGCTGGAGCTGTTGCTGAGTTAATGTCTCGAGGGTCTTTAAAGCTTTCTTCGTGTCTCCCTGGCTAAGGAGTGCGAACGCATAAGTCGAAACGTAAGCCGGATTCTTCGGGTCTTTTTCGTAAACTTCGCGAGCGACTTTCTGGCCGCGATCGGGATTCAGGTTCAGCAAAAGCGATAGCTGTGCGAAATTGTTTTGCACATTCGCATCGTTCGGGTGGAGCTCAGCCTGGTGGAGCATGACACGGTAAAGATTTTGGGCGTCCCCGTTCTTCACGAAGTACCGATAAAGCGCGGACAAGGCATCGTCCCCTCGGACCGGATCCTTCGCGATGAGCCAAAGCAGGTCGACCGCCTCATCGCGCCATCCCCATTTTTCGACGGTCTCCGCAAGGACCATGGCTTGCCTCGGATCGGCCGACATTTTCTTCATCGCTTCATTCCATTGAGCGGCCGATTCGGGCTGGTTGCCGAGCTCCCGAAATGCGCGCGCCTGGAGCGCGTTGCGCAGAAAATCGACGGTGCCCCAGTTGCCCGAGTTCACCAAGCGTTGCAATCCCGTCCAGTTTTTCGCCGCGACGTACGAATCGGAGAGGGCGATTTGCACCAGTTTCTGGCCAATAACTCCCGGCGCGAGCTTCGCGCTCCAGGCGATGGCATCCCCTGCCCGGTTGTGCACGTTCAGCCAGGTGATCAACGCTGCGGCACGTTCCGGGTCGTCCACGGACGATGCTTTCATCTCCTCAAGGAACGCAGCGAAGCCATTGTCCTTGGCCGCGTCCAGCGCCGTTAGGAGAACGAGTTGATCGGCAAATGTTTTGTCCGGCAGACCATTGAGTTCGCGCGCCAGATCGAGTGCCGTCAGGGTGAGGTTCTGCCGCAACGCGCCTTCAGCCAGGTAACGCGTCGCCTCACGGCGCAGCAGTGGATCCTTTTGCAGTTCTTCGAGCGTTTGTTTTCCCTGCGCCCGTATCGACGTGTCGGTGGCGCCGAGCCGCAAGGCCGCAAGGCGCATCGTGTAATCCTTGTTTTGCGGCTCGAGCCGCGCCGCTTCACTGAGCTGGCGCTCCATCTCGACGCCATCGCGTTGCGCCAACGCGATATCGGCCAGAAGAGCATGATATTCAGCCGTCTGTTTTGCGCTCTCCGGAAGTTTGCCGATGGCCACGTCCGCCGTGCCGCGCTCATCAAAACGAACCGCCGCGCGGGCCAGAAGAATCAAATCATTGGGCGTCGCGACCCCTAGTTCCATGACGCGCCGCCGCCATTCCAACGCCCCCCGTGATCCTGCCTTTTCGGAAATTCGCGCGAGGATGCGGCACGCCTCCGCGTTGCTCGGATTGATCTGGAGGAGCCGACGCGCGTCAAGACTGGCGCGGCGGTAGTCGCCGAGGTTAACCAAGGCGTTCGCCTCGGCGACCAGCCGGCGCTGTTGCCATGCTCGAAATTGTTGATAACCAACGACCCCGCCGACCGAGACGAGCACGATCACGCCGACCGTCCAGAGGATGACCTTGAGGATCGAACGCTCGATTTTGTCGTGAGGATGTTCCAAGTTGAGAAGCTTTCTATGGCTCGCTTCAAAGTCAATCTGGCAGGGCGGTCGGGAACGGAGCGAGCGTTTGCCCTCGAAGCAGCCCGCGAGCCACTGAGCCGCGGCCGTTTCGCCCGGCTCATTATCTGCTCAACTGGCGGCGCCCGGCAATGAACGCGATCGCCACTGAGCTTGCCCCGACCCCGACCGCGACTACCCGCACGATCGCGTGGTTCCCGGTCGTCGTGCTCGGGTTGGTCTGGCTCGAAGTTGTGTCGAGGCTCCGCTTGGAATGGTCGATCAACCCCCAATACAGCTATGGCTGGGCGGTGCCGTTCCTGGCCGCGTATATTTTTTGGCGGCGTTGGCACAGCGCGCCCGCGGCCGCCGCCCCCAACGCGCCCGTGGTTTGGTCGGCCCTGCTCGTCCTGGCCGCCGCGGCGACCGTGCCGGTCCGGTTGATTCTCGAAGCGAACCCCGATTGGCGCTTGCTAAGCTGGGTCCTGGCGCTGTCCGCCGTTGCCGCTTCCGCGGCTGCTGTCTATTTGACCGGTGGAATTACCTGGCTGCGGCATTTCGCGTTTCCGATTTTGTTTTTCCTCGTCGCGGTCCCATGGCCGACCTTCCTCGAACAGATCGTGATCCAGGGATTGATGCGCATCGATGCCCTGGTCAACGTCGAAGTACTCACCGCGATCGGCATTCCCGCGGTCCAGCTCGGCAATGTTATTGAAGTGGGTTCCGGGTTTGTTGGAATCGATGAGGCTTGCACCGGGATTCGGTCACTCCAGGCGACCTTCATGGTTTCGCTTTTTCTCGGCGAGTTTTACGGGTTCTCGGTCCTGCGCCGCTTTATCCTCGTTGTTTCCGGCGCCGTCCTCGCGTTTTTCTGCAATCTCGTTCGAACATTTCTGCTCGTTTACCTCGGCTCGGAACACGGGTTCCAGACCCTCAAGAATTGGCACGATCCGGCCGGGCACACAATTCTAGGCGTCTGCTTGTTAGGCCTGTGGGGCTTGAGCATGTTGCTTTCGCGCAAGGATGACGGCAGCGCGCCGCCGCCGCGCGCGGGGGGTACGTTTCGCATCCCGCGGCTCGCCTTAATTTGCGTTTTGCTGCTGACGATCGCCGCCGAGGCCGGTACCCAGGCGTGGTATCGAACCCACGAAGCCCGGACCGTCCAGCTCGCACCGTGGACGATCACGTGGCCTACAAAAGCCCCGAATTGGAAGGAAGTGCCCATTGAAGAAAGCGCCCAGGGTCTGCTTCGCTACAACGAAGGCGGCGGCGGTGATTGGTTCGCCGACGGCCACAACTGGAGCATGTATTTTTTCAAATGGCTCCCGGGCCGGACCGCGGGACTTTTCATCAAGAATCACCGGCCGGATATCTGCCTGCCGGCCACCGGCATGATGCAGCGCGGCGGGGTGAAAAATAAATTACTTAACGTTAACGGGATCCCACTGCCGATTCGCGCCTACGTTTTCGAAAATGCCGGGAGGCCACTCCACGTCTTTTATTGTTACTGGGATGGAACGCCACCTGAAGCCGGAATGCTCGACCAGGAAAACTGGACGGCCTCGGGCCGCCTCGAAGCGGTTAAGCGAGGAAAACGGGATATCGGCACCCAGATGCTGGAGATCGTCGCGTGGGGTTACGACGACGCCGAGAAAGCCGAACAGGCCGCGCTCGAACAACTCCGCCAGATCATCCGGCCCGGATAAATAGGTCGCATAGGTCTTACAGGACCTATACCTTGGGCGAATGTTCCCCAGAACACTTGTCGCTTTATTTGCGGCCACGCTCCTTACCGCACCGCTGGTCGCGGAATCGCCAGCCCCGGTTACGATCACCGCCACTTTCTGGAACGTGCAATGGTTTCCCGGCCGCCGGCCCAACGCTTCCGCGAGCGAAGAAAATCTTCAGATCAATGCCGTTCACACGGATCTCGCCCAGCTCAACTCCGACGTAATCGCGTTCGAAGAAGTCCGCGATTGGGAGCACGCGGCCCTCGCCCTGAAACCTCTAAGCGGTTTCAAGGTCGACGTGATTTCCAACTTCCCTCCGCGCGAAGGACAGAACGAAGCTCAGCAGGTCGCGATTACGAGCCGCCTCCAGCCGATGAGCGCGTGGTCGGAACTTTGGAAACCATCGGGCGTCATCGTGCCTCCACGCGGTTTTGCCTTTGCCGCTTACCAGATCGCGCCGCATGAAGTTCTTCTGGTTTATGCGCTCCATCTCAAGAGCAATCGCGGTGAAATCCGCGAAGACATGCGGATTCGCGAGGAATCAATGCAACAGCTCGTCGAGCACATGAAGGCGATGAACAATGCTTATGGCAAACTCGGCCGCCTCGCCTGGATTGTCGGCGGCGATTTCAACACCGCGCCGGACGAGCCGCGATTCGCAGCGGAAAAAACCGTATCGCTTCTCCGGGCTGAGGGTTTCCGCTGGGGTTGGGAAGGAATGCCTTTTGGCTCGCGAATCACGGTCCCGGCGAATGCCCGTTATCCAGCCGCCTCATTCGACCATATTTTTTATCGCGGCTCGACCCTGATCAAAGCGTGGGTTGGAAATACTTCTTCCCAATCGAGCGATCATCGCGCCGTGACCGCGACTCTTGAGATCCGATGATGTAGAGGCGCTCGCCGCGGACGAGCGCCTTTACATCACAGGAACTTCCCCGGATTCAAAATTCCCGCCGGATCGAGCGCGTTCTTGATCGCGAGATGCAGTTCCCGGGAAACGTCGCTTGTCGCCTGCGGCCACCACCGCTTCTTCGCCAGCCCAATTCCGTGTTCGCCCGTAATCACTCCGCCGAACGCGAGCACCTGCGCGAATAATTCATCGAGTGCCTGCTCCGCCCGGAAGCGCACTTCCGCTTCACGGTTGTACCGGTCCGCCATGATATTGACATGCATGTTGCCGTCGCCGGCGTGCCCGAAGCAGGCGATCGGAAATCCGGACCGCTTCGATAGTGCCTCGGCGAACTCGACCAGGTCGACGAGCCGGCTCCGCGGCACGACAATGTCCTGGTTCAACTTCGTAAGGCCAGTCGCGCGTAATGAATTACTGAACGCGCGCCGGAGCGCCCAAAAACGCTCACAATCGGCCTCGGCCGTTGCGACCTTCAACGACACCGGTGTGCAACCGCCTACAAGCGCGCGCAGTTTATCCATTTCCATTACGACGGTTTCCGGCTGTCCATCTAGTTCCACGAGAAGATGGGCGTTTCCCTCTGGAACGTCGCCTGCCAGCGCCGAATCGTGTCTCGCCGATTCAAGGGTGAAGGCGTCCGCCAATTCCACCGACGAAGGCAAAAAACCCGCCGCGAAGATTTTCTGCACGGTGGCGGCGGCATCCGCCATTCTGTCGAACGAAGCCGACAAGGTTGCCCGGGCGGGGGGCATCGGGAGGAGCTTGAGGGTGATTTCCGTCACCACCCCAAGCATTCCTTCCGAACCGACGAAGAGCCCGATAAGGTTGAATCCGGTTTTGTTCTTGTGGACCCGGCCGCCGGTCCGGAGCACTTCGCCGCTAGCGAGCACGACTTCCAACCCGACAACGTAATTGCGGGTCACGCCGTACTTCAAACAACGTGGCCCACCCGCGTTCGTCGCGACGTTGCCGCCGAGGCTGCAATCTTTTTTGCTCGCCGGATCCGGCGGATAAAACATTTTCTGTTCGCGCACCAGCGCCTGGAGATCGGCCGTGATCACTCCCGGCTCCACCACCGCAATCGCATCCGCAAAACTGATGTCTTTGATCCGGTTCATCCGCGCGAGCGACAACGCAATTCCGCCCTCCGCGGGGACGCACCCACCCACGTAGCCGAATCCCGCGCCGCGTGCCGTCACCGGAATTTTGTTCGCTGAAGCAAACTTCAACAACTTGCTGACGTGCTCCGTCGACTCCGCTAAGACAACAACTTCCGGAGGATTGCTCGCGAACCACTTATCGCCCGAGTGGGCCTCGAGAATTTCGGGCGCGGTTGCAACCACATCCGCACCAAGCAGCTCAACGAGCTTCTCTTTCACGTCGAATGACTACCCAATCGAAAATCCAAAATCTAAATCGAAAATGCCCTCACATTCCCATGATCTGGTAGCCACCATCCACGTAGATCACCTGGCCGGTGATCGAGGCGGCGCCGTCGCCCGCCAGGAAAACTCCCATCGCCCCCAGCTCTGGGGGTTCGCAGCTTCGCTTCAGCGGCGCGTGCTCCTGGTAATGTTTCAACATCGCGCTGAATCCGCTGATCCCGCGCGCCGCCAGGGTGTTGACCGGCCCGGCGGAGATGCAGTTTACCCGGATCTTTTTCGAACCAAGATCATAGGCTAGATAACGGGTCGAAGCTTCCAGGCTCGCCTTGGCCACTCCCATCACGTTGTAGTGCGGCACAACTTTCTCCGCGCCGTAATATGTCATCGCCACGATGCTCCCGCCGTTCGTCATCATCGGCGCCACTTCCCGTGCCAGCGCCACCAGCGAGTAGGCGCTGATGTCATGCGCGGTCCGGAACGCTTCGCGCGTCGTGCTGACAAAATCCCCCTCGAGCGCTTCCTTCGGCGCGAACGCCACCGAGTGCAGCATCAAATCGACCCGCTCGGTCTGACCGCGCACCTTGTTGAAAAATTCCGCGATGTCCTCGTCCTTCGACACATCACACGGGTAGAGCGGTGTGCCTTCGCCAAATTCGCCCACCAGCTCTTCCACATTTTCTTTCAATCGCTCGCCCTGATAATTGAAAATCAATTTGGCGCCCGCGGCCGCCCACGCTTTCGCGATCGCCCACGCAATGCTGCGCTTGTTCGCGACCCCAAAAACGACACCGACTTTTCCAGCCAGAACCTGTTCAGCCATAACGCGTCACCATACCCGGCTTTCGAGCCTCGCAAAACGCGCGCGATGCGCGCTTCCGGTTTAGAACGACGCGGCTATCATGGCGCGTCGTATGCCAGCCGACGGCGATAATAACGAGCCCCTCCATGCGCAAGACCCACTGACCAAGATGACCCGCAACGAAATCATCGAGGGTCTTCGAGTTCTCGAGCCGTGGTTCCATCGCATCGATGTGGGTGACGGGCTTTTGACGAAGACCCAGAGCGTCATGGGTGAACCCGTCGAACATCCCGCGCCGACTTGGGAAATTATTCGGCAATGCCTGCCGAAAGATCTTACCGGCAAAAGTCTCCTCGATGTCGGTTGCAACGGCGGCTTTTATTGCGTTGAAGCGAAGCGACTCGGCGCCCGCCGGGTCCTCGGTGTGGACGGCCAGCGCCAGCACGTTCGCCAGGGGTTGTTCGTCCGAAGAGTTCTCGGGCTCGACCTCGAGTTCCGCCGATTTTCGGTTTACGACCTCGATCCGAAAACGATTGGCCGGTTCGACATCACGCTAGCTCTGGGTCTGGTCTATCACCTCAAGCATCTCGTCCTCGCTCTCGAACGGCTTTACGACGTGACCAATGAATTGTTGATCCTCGAGACCGCGATCATTCCACCAGAAAAAACGCCCGAGTCATTCGTTCAGCCTCTCGGGGTGATCAGGCAGACGCTCCATCCGCTCTTTTTCGCGGAGAATCCTGCGGACGCAAAGGAACAGGTCTTCAATTGGTTTTTGCCTGGCACTTCCGCGTTGCAGGCCCTGCTCATCAACGTCGGGTTCGATGACGCGATCGTTCACAGCGTCGTGAGCGATCGCGCGGTGATCGTTTGCCGAAAGAGCGCCAGGCGCAGCGGCCGAAGTGTTCATGATTACATCGCCGAGCTTGCATTTGCCGGCGACATACCGGCTTCGACTTGTCGCGCTGGCGAAGCACTAACCTTTCATCTTGCCACCACCAATGCCGGCCGCATCCTCTGGCCATCGGCTGGCGCCGCTGAAACGAAAGGCGTTGTTCGGCTCGGGGCCCATCTACTCCGGGACGACGAACAGGAAGTGCAATGGGACGGCGGACGCGCTTCTCTTCCACGCGATGTCGCCCCAGGCGAAACCGCAGAAATTGATTTCAATTTCGACGCGCCGGACAAACCGGGCTCTTACATCATCGAATTCGACATGGTGGCGGAACACGTCACCTGGTTCGAAGATTTCGGCGCCGGCGTTTTACGCCACACCTTTACGGTTCGCTAACTATTTTTTCGATTTGATCGCGACGGAATACTGGGTGTTTTCCCAGCTAAGCTTCAACGTGCCACCCCCCGCGGAATTTTTCTCGATTGCGATCGT
Source organism: Chthoniobacterales bacterium (assembly GCA_045809825.1). Taxonomy (GTDB): domain Bacteria; phylum Verrucomicrobiota; class Verrucomicrobiia; order Chthoniobacterales; family UBA10450; genus AV80. Next base: position 8,268 of record JBJMXC010000108.1, read on the forward strand.
GAACTGATCGACCGGCTTGTCCGCCGCGTCCTTCTTCATCTCAATTCGGGCGAGATCCTGCTTTTCGTCGTACTTCGTCCCCCACTGGCCGGTCTGCTTGTTGACGATCAATTTCGCGCCACCGTTTTCTTCCGGCTGGGTGTAGAGCGAATAGGTTCCGGCGGGAACATTTGTGCCGCCAATATCGAGAGGCTGCGTCGTCGTCATGAGAGTCGCTTCGTCAGCACCTGTTCGCCACACCTTGCCGAACGGGACGACGCCTCCCCAGATTTTGCGGGTCGCACCGCTCTTCGGGTCCTTGGAATAGGGACGACCGTAGACGATCGTCACGGTAGCGCCGTCAATGTCGGCCGTGACAGTCTCGTGCGGGCTGACGCGCTGTTTGTCCTGGCCGAGGGCGGGCAAGGCGGCCAGAAGTGAGACGGAAAGAACCAAAAGATTGCGGCATAAACGTTTCATGACTCGAACGTGCGTCGGTGGCGGCAGTCGCGCCAGTCAAAAAACGCGCGCAATAAAGAGGATTCGCTATTCTTGTCGCAGATCCAACTGGTGTTGGACGGAAACCACCATGAAAACGGCCATAGCATTGTCGCTCCTCCTTGTTCAAACTTCGCTGGTTGCTGGCCCCGCCGAGGTAGCGAACCAGACGCGAGCGTGGCGGGTCACGCACGAGAAAGAGATCCTGAGCGAATTTGCCGACCTGCTTTCGCTGCCAAACCTGGCCAACGATTCGTCCAACATCCGGCGTAACGCCGACGCGGTCCGCACGCTTTGCGAGAAACGGGGGTTGACCACGAAGCTTCTGACGCTGGAAGGCGCGCCTCCAATCGTCGTGGCCGATCTCACCGCGTCGAATGCAAAACGCACGATCGCGTTCTATGCCCATTACGATGGGCAGCCCGTCGACACTGCCCAATGGAAGAGCGACCCGTGGAAACCAGTCATGCGTGACAGCAGCGGACGGGATATCGATTGGCGAAATGCGGAATCGATCAATCCCGAATCGCGCCTTTTCGGCCGGTCCTCCGGCGATGACAAGGCGGCCATCATCGCCATGCTCGCCGCGCTCGATGCCATGCACGAACAGGGCGCGAAGCCGTCAGTGAACCTGCGTTTCTTTTTTGAAGGTGAAGAGGAAGCCGGTTCACCGCATCTCGCCGATTATTTGAAGAAATTTCCAGAAACCTCGCGTCCCGACGCCTGGGTCTTTTGTGATGGACCGGTTCATCAAAGCCGGCGCATGGAATTGGTCTTTGGCGCGCGCGGAACGATCGGCCTCGATCTAACTGTTTATGGGCCGATCAAAGGTTTGCACGATGGTCATTATGGGAACTGGGTCCCGAACCCGATCGTCCGCCTGACCCATCTGCTCGACACGATGCGCGACGAGAATGGGCGAATCCTGATCAAAAACTTTTATGACGACGTGCGGGCGCCAAGCGCAGCCGAAAAAACAGCGCTCACGAAAATCCCTGACGTCGAAGCGGAATTAAGGAGGGAATTTCAGATCGCCGGAACCGAGGGAAACGGAAAGTCGCTCAACGAATTGATCATGCAGCCTGCGCTGAACGTGCGCGGAATCGAAGGAGGACATGTTGGGGAAAAAGCGGCGAACCAGATCCCCACGGAAGCCCGCGCCTCCGTCGATTTCCGCCTCGTGCCTGACGAGACGCCGGAGTCAATCAAGCCGCTGGTCGAGCATCATCTTGCCGAACAGGGTTACACGATTGTCCAGGAAACGCCGGATGCAGCAACGAGGCAGGGCAAGCCGAAGCTGATCAAACTCGAGTGGAGTGCCGGGTATCCGGCCTCGCGAACGCCACTCGATCTTCCATTCTCACGCGAGCTCGCTGCTATCATGACCGCCGCCGGTCATGATCCAGTCCTGTTACCGACGTCAGGCGGAAGTCTTCCGATGTATCTTTTTCAACAGGGGAACAGCGCGCCGGTTATTTGCTTTCCGATCGCGAACCACGACAACAATCAGCACGCTGCGAACGAGAACCTGCGCCTCCAGAACCTTTGGGACGGCATCGAAGTCTTCGCCGCGTTTTTTAGCGGACTGGAGAATACCAATCGCTGAGCCGCGCATTGTAGCGACGCCGCTCTGTCGGCGTAAGAACGCGTGATTCGTTGCCATGCGTGTTTACGGCGACAAAGCGCCGTCGCCACAGCGCCTGCAACAAATACGCCGCTACAATTAGCACGCGATCGCGTGGCGGCGACAAACGCCGGAGAGCATTTCCCATAGCGCGTTGAGAATTCGCTCAACAGCGCCGGAGGCCGACGCGGCATTGTCGTCGTTCAGGTACTCGGAAAGCATTGCACGCTCGGCCGCGGCATGTTCGCGATCGGCTTCAATGTGGACTGAAAAATATTCGTAATCGCGCGGTGCGGTTACATTGTAATTCTCGATCAAACCTTTGATCTTCGATTCGGACACCGAAGGAATCTGGCTTTCGTAAGCGTAAAGCGCGGCGAGACCCGCCGCGGTGCCTTCCTTGGCGCAAACGGATCGAAATGTGTCGATGAGGTTCCTGGTTTCATTCCACTTTTCCGCTGATTGAGCGTCGTCGTTCGAGACCCCGAGGCATTCCGCAAACTGGAGCCAGAGCTCGGGATGATTCGGCGAGCCGGCCTCTTCGTCCATGAGGTTGTCGAGCAATTGTCGTCGCGTCGCCTGATCATCGCATTTGGCATGAACAGCGGAGAGATAAGTCGGAAAGGCGGCTACGTGATGATAGTACTGGCGCGCGTAATCACCCAACGCGGCGCGGCTTAATTCGCCACGCGTCCAGGCGAGGTAAAACGGATGGGTCAGCAAATGTTTTGCAGCAATTTGGCAATCGATGGCGTCGAGGTGTTGGTTCATGTGTCGGGTCCTGGTTGACGGTTGGTTGTAATACCGCTTTGAGGCAAGCGCGACGCTTTTTTTCCGCTAGCTCGTCCCCAGAATATGTTTGATTCCGCGAACCGGAATCACGACCCAGTCCGGCCGATTGTTCAACTCATAGCCGACTTCGTAGACGGCTTTGTCGAGCAGATAGGCTTCGAGAAGGATCTGGAGATCGCCTTCGTCGGGTGGAATGAAATCGGCCCCGTGGGTAGCGGCCAGGTAACTTTGCAAAAAGACGCTGCTCATCTGGCGATACCAGAGGTCGGCCCAACGCTCGAGAAACGGGACATCCTCGGCCCGCATGGCCGGCTGCCAGAGCGCGCTGTAGGCGGCATACTGGAATGACCGCATCATGCCCGCGACGTCGCGCAGGGCTGAGCGCTTCAGTTTTCGCTCACTTAAAGGCCGGGCGGGCTCCCCCTCGAAATCGAGAATGATGAAATCTTTCCCGGTGTAGAGGACCTGGCCGAGATGGTAATCGCCGTGGATCCGGATTTTCGTCGCGTTCGCGCGGCGATCGAGGATCCGCTGTTCCTGGGCGAGGATGCGCTTTTCAGCGGCGAGGACTTCCGCCGCTTCGTCGCGAAATACTTCTGGAAGACTCGGCAACTTTTTCTCGAGCAAGGCGAAATTGCGCCGAAGCGATGCGCGCATGTTTTGGTAAACCGAACGCTGCGCCATGGCGTTAAATTGTTCCGGGGCAAAACCGCGATCCTCGCTGCTGATAGCGAGCGCGCGGTGCAGCTCGCCGGTGCGCTGGCCTATCAGTTTTGCTTTCTCGCGATACACGCCGCCGATCAGTTCCTCGAGAAGGGGGCCGGGCGCAGTTTGATTTTGGAGATCGGCTTTGCGGGTCAGGACCCGCTCGTAAAAACGGCCGACCGCGTCAAGCGTGAGGGTCCAGGCATCGCCTTCGTTCGTGACCGCGTTCTGAAGCAGGCAGACTACGGTCGGCTCGGTCTTGGACCGGCGATATTCAATCGAGCCAAGAAAGGCCGGGACGTTAGCGAACTTCGCGTGCTCAGTCAGGAATCGGGTGACTTCAACATCCGGGTTCAGGCCATCTTCGAGCTTCCGATAGAGCTTCAGGAAAAACCGGCTTTCAAAAAGCATCGAGGAATTGCTTTGTTCCGCGCTCAGGACCTGGGACGCGCCGGCGCCGGTCCGCGCCTCGGCCGGCAAAGCACTGCTCGTTAGGCCAATCACGTCTCCATTCTGGCCGCGGGCCGATTGCCCCGCCGTCATCAGATTGAAAAGCGCTTTGCGGAATGACTCATCGTAAATGGCATCGTGGAGGACCGCGTCCCCTTCCCCGCCGATCCGTGCGATAACAGCGTGGGGCGCGACGCGCTCGATGGCCCGGGCGGCTTCCTCCCTAGCGATCTCGACCGGAAGCGCGTAAGTCTCGGTTGGCCCGTCCAGGTAACTTACTTCGACAAACCATATTTGGCCTCCATGCTCCCCACCGACCGGGACTTGTTCGGCAATGCGCATCTGCCGGACGGTTCGCGCTTTCGCTCCAAACCATCGGCAGCTGCGGACGTATTGTGGCAGAACGTCGCGTTCGAGCCGCGCCCGCTGTCCGTCATTGACCAGCGCCGCAACGCTTGCGACCGGAGCGATTGTCGGCACCCGGCGTTCCCCGGCAGCGCCCGCCGCTACGGCCGTGGACCGGAGCGCGAACCAATAATGCGAGTGCGGACCGAGCGTAATCACATACGGCCCCTTTGTGATCGGCGGGAAATAGTTCTGCGAGAAAACTTCCATCAGCGAACATCCGGCGAACCGGGAAAGGTCGAGCTCCGCTGCCTGCGAGTATCGCGAGAGGTTAACGACGACGAGAATCGTTTCCTCTTCGTGTTGTCGAAGAAAGGCCAGGACCTTGTTGTTTTCAGGGTGGAGAAATTCGAGAGAGCCGCGCGAAAATGCCTTGAAGTTTTTCCGCATCGCGATGACGCGGCGAGTCCACCAAAGCAGGGAAGAAAGGTTCTTCTGCTGATTCTCGACGTTGATCGCTTCGTAATGGTACTCGGGATCTATCGTGATCGGGAGGTAGAGCTGCTGCGGGTTCGCCTTTGAAAAACCGGCGTTTCGGTCGGGACTCCATTGCATCGGTGTGCGACAGCCATTGCGATCGCCGAGATAGAAATTGTCTCCCATCCCGATCTCATCCCCGTAATAGAGAACCGGCGTGCCCGGCATGGAGAAGAGGAGAATGTTGAGGAGCTCGATTTTGCGCCGGCTGTTGGCGAGCAATGGCGCGAGGCGGCGCCGGATCCCGAGATTAATCCGCGCGGTCGGGTCATTCGCGTAAACGCGCCACATGTAATCGCGCTCTTCGTCGGTGACCATCTCGAGGGTAAGCTCGTCGTGATTGCGAAGGAACATCGCCCACTGGCAGGTCTCGGGGATCGGCGGCGTCTGGTCCAGGATATCGATGATCGGGAACCGGTCCTCCATCTGGAGCGACATGAACATCCGGGGCATAAGCGGAAAATGGAAATTCATGTGGGACTCGTCGCCCTTTCCGAAATAGGCGACCGCGTCTTCCGGCCATTGGTTGGCCTCCGCGAGCAGCATCCGGCCCTTGAACTTCGCGTCGACGTGGGCGCGGAGCTTCACGAGGTATTCATGCGTCTCGCGCAGGTTTTCGCAGATCGTCCCCACGCGTTCGTAAAGGTAAGGAACGGCGTCGAGCCGCAGTCCGTCGACGCCCATAGCGAGCCAGAAATCGAGGACTTTCTCGACGGCTGCGTGGACGGCCGGGTTGTCGAAATTCAGATCGGGCTGGTGCGAATAAAATCGGTGCCAGTAATACGCTTTTCCCACTGGATCCCACGACCAATTGGACGTCTCGAAATCCTTGAAGATGATTCGCGCTTCCTTGTATTTCTCCGGCGTATCGCTCCAGACATACAACTCGCGCTCCGGCGATCCCGGCGCGGCCCGGCGCGATTTTTGGAACCACGGGTTTTGATCGGAGGTGTGGTTAATGACGAGCTCGGTGATGACCCGGAGCCCGCGGTCATGGGCCGCGGCCAAAAAAGCGCGAAAGTCGTCGAGGGTACCGAAGTTAGGATTGACGTCGTAATAGTCGGCGATGTCGTAGCCGTCATCGCGCATTGGCGAGGGATAGAATGGCAGGAGCCAGAGGGCGGTGACGCCAAGCTCCTGGAGATAATCGAGTTTCTCGATCAGGCCGCGAAAATCGCCGATGCCGTCGCCATCACTGTCGTGGAACGTTTTGACATGGAGCTCGTAGATGACGGCGTCCTTATACCAGAGCGGATCCACGGCCGGTTCATTCGTCGAAGTGGTCGACATGAGGCTACACAGTTGGCGCAACAATTAACCGTGCGCAATTAGCGGATTGGTTCTGGTTCCTGCGCCGGAGCGCAGCGGACAGAAGCGGCGCTCTACTTTTTGGGCACCGCCATGGCGTGGGCCGCGACGCATTGCCATTCGCCATTCCGCTCGACCCAGGTGTCAGTAAAACGGAAGGTGTTCGTGAAGGTCTTGCCGGCCTTGGTTTTGCCGCTTTCGCGGGCAGTCCCTGTCACGACCGCGACGTTGGGACCGAACATCCGCACCGACATGTCGCTCGACGAGGCCGATGTGTAGGTGTTCGTGTCGCGTTTAGATTCCGCGAGCAGCATCGCTTTGTCGCCCTGTTTGCCGCTCGAGGATGTACCGATAAAGTCGTCGGCAACGATTCGTTCGATCTCCGATGAATCGTGTTTCAAAAGCGAGGCCTCCCAGCGCGATTCCAACTGTTTGATGTTTCCAGTAACAGAATCGTCGGTCTGGCCCGAAGTCTCGGCCGTCGGCGACGACTCGGGCGTCGGTGTGGGCGACGGTTCTGGCGTGGGGGTTGGAGATGGCTTGGGCGTTGGGCTCGGCTTCGGAGTCGGGGTTGGCTTCGGCGATGGAGTTGGGCTCGGTTTAGGCGGTGGAGACGGAGTTGGTTTCGGCGACGGTTTTATCGTTGCGGTTGCGGTCGCCGTTGCACTCGGCTTTGGCATCATCGGGGTCGCGAAGGGACGGGGGCTCGGAATTGTCAGCGGCGGTGGCGTCAGTTGCGGCCGCGACGAATCGGAGAGCGGTTTTACCGTCGGGAATGTCATCGGCCGGCTCGTCGAGCCGGGGCTCGTCGCGGGACGCTGCGGCTGGAACGGCGTGCTGGCGGTCACTGCTTTTGCTGTCGGACTTGCCGCGGTTTTCGGTGTCGTTGCCGTGATTGGCTTCGCGGTTGAGGCAGCCGACGGCTTGGTCTCCGCAGTTGGAATCGGTGTGGTTTCCGGGAATGGTGTAGTGGTCTCGACCGGCGCCGGGATTAACGGGAAGGTCTCGTTCTCGCTTTCCGTTGGGCCCGGAGAAGATTCCGGAGTTTCGATCGGCTCCGGGGTGGCGGTCGCCAACGGACGGACCGTCGGCGTCGGGGAAGATTTTGGCTTCACGCTCGCTGAAGGTCTTACGGTCGCGGTCGGTGAAGCTTTCGGTTTCGGGCTCGGGGACGCCGATTCCGCAGCGGAAGGCGTTCGCGATTGGAAGGGGGTCGAAGCCGCATCCTGCGCTCTGACCAGAGCTGTTGAGACGAGCAACAAGGTCGCGAAAACAAGTAGGCGCATGATGACTTTTCTTACGGAGATTTAGGGCGACGCTAGCTCGCTCCTATCAGCGGGGTCAAGAGCAATGAAATCCTGCGTGCGCGAGGGTCTCTGCGCTTGCTAATTCTGGACCTGCGCGAGTCGCCGTAAATCGTTGGACGCAGGCAACACTTGCCACTAAATCTCCATACTTCATGAGACGGGTGGCTTTCGCGTTGTGCTGTTTAGGGATGGCGGGCATCGCCCTCGGCGCGACCCCGTCTGAAGAGTTCACCGCGCGCGGCAAAGAGTTTCTCGCAAAAAAAGAGCCGGGCGACGAGACCCAACGCCTCCATCGTCTCTTCGATTTTTCGTGGGAATACACGATGAAGGAGAACCCGGAGTTCGCGACCTCGGTCGGTTATCCGGGACAAAACGATCGCTGGACTGAGATCTCGTTCGAGGCAATCGCGCGCCGGAAAGAGACTGACAAGCTCGACCTCGAGCTGATCAAATCGATCGATCGCTCGAAGTTGAGCGGGCAAGACGTCATCAGCTACGACCTTTACCGGCGCAACGCCGAGTTCGCGGTCGAGGGCGACGAGCTGCCGTTCGAATATTTGCAGCTCAATCAAATGGGCGGGGTGCAGCAGAGCGTCGCCGATGTCATTAGCGCGACTACGTTCAAGACCACGAAAGATTACGAAGATCTGGTCGCGCGGCTGAACGCCATCCCGGCTCTGATTGATCAAACGATCGCACTCCTGGAAAAAGGTTTGGAGCTGAAAGTGACATGGCCGCAGGTCACGCTCCGCGACGTTCCGCAACAGGTCTTGAACCTGATTGTAAAAGATCCGGCTCAAAGCTCCATGCTGGCGCCGTTCAAGGCAATGCCCGCAATCGTGCCGGCGACGGACCAGACGCGCCTGCGACAGGCCGCGACCGAAGCGTTCACGAAGAAAGTCGAGCCCGCCTTCCAAAAGCTGCACGATTTTCTGGTCACAAAATATCTGCCGGGCGCGCGGACAACCCTCGGCGCAAACAAGCTTCCGAATGGCGAGAAGTTCTATGCCTACAGCGTGCGCCAGCAAACCACGACTGACTTATCGCCCGCTCAGATTCACCAGATCGGTTTGGACGAAGTGAAGAGGATCCGCGGCGAGATGGACAAGGTCATCGCCAGCACCGGGTTCCAGGGTGACTTCCACGCGTTTATCAAATACCTGCTGACAGACCCGAAATTTTATTACACCGACGCCGAAAGTCTGCTTACCGGTTATCGCGACATTGCCAAGCGGATCGACCCGAAGCTCGTCGAATTCTTCGGAATTTTGCCGCGTCTCCCGTATGGGGTGAAGGCGGTTCCGGGCTACGCCGAAAAGTCAGCCGCCGCCGCGCATTATGAGCAAGGCTCATTGAAAGCGGGTCGCCCCGGCTATTTCTTCGCGAACACCTACGATCTTCCGGGCCGGCCGAAATGGGGCATGGAAACGCTGACGTTGCATGAAGCGGTCCCGGGTCATCATCTCCAAATTGCGATTGGGCAGGAGATGGAAGATCTGCCCGACTTCCGAAAATACGGCGGCTATAATGCTTTTTCCGAAGGTTGGGCGCTTTACGCCGAGAGCCTTGGTTACGAGATGGGGTTCTTCAAAGATCCCTACCAAAACTTTGGGCATCTTGGTGATGAAATGCTGCGCGCGGTCCGGCTCGTCGTCGATACCGGTTTGCATTCGATGGACTGGACTCGTGAGCAGGCGATCAAATACTTCGAGGAGAACAGCAACAACCCTCCGCACGACATCGAGGTCGAGGTAGATCGTTACATCGTTTGGCCGGGTCAGGCCCTTGGTTACAAGATCGGGCAGCTGAAGATTCGCGAACTGCGCACCTACGCCGAAAAAGAGCTCGGGCAGAAAATGGACTTGCGCGCGTTCCACGATGAGGTCTTAAAGAACGGCGGTCTGCCGATGAGCGTGTTGGAAACAGAGATCAAGGAATGGGTCGCAAAACGAAAAACGTCCTGAGCAAAACATGGCGATAGATTTTTCATCAACGGCAGGCGTTCCCGATGATCCCGCGGAATCGCGCGGTACGCGGTTACCGGCTGCGGCGCCCGTTCTTGAACCCGGCGCGCCGACCGATCTGGACCTGATGCATGGAATCCAGGCAGAAGACCCGGATGCGCTCTCGGCCTTGTACGATCGTTACAACGGAATTTTGAAAGCGCTGATCCTGCGCGTCATTCACAACGAAGCCGAAGCGGACGACCTTTTGCAGGAGATCTTCATGGAGATCTGGAACCAGGCGAAAAACTTTTCCGCCCAGAAAGGCAAGCCGCTCGGCTGGATGGTGACGCTGGCGCGGCGGCGCGCGATCGATGGTTTGCGCAAAAAGCAGGCTTACGCCCGCGCTGGGGAGCGCCTCCAGAGCGAGACCGAACAGCAGCCAGACGCCTGGGTTCATAACGCCACTGAGGAGGAGATCACCTTCGGCGATACCCGGGTATTGGTCCGCAAGATCATCAACACGCTGCCTGAAGCCCAACAGGAGGCAATAAATCTGGCATTTTTCCGGGGGATGAGTCAGCGCGAAATCGCGGCAAAAACGAATACACCGTTGGGCACGGTGAAAACGAGGCTGGAACTGGGCCTCAAAAAGATCTATGACGGCCTTAAGGAGCTTCGAGATGAGCTTTGACGAATTCCAGAATCAATCGCGTCTTTACGTGATTGGGGCATTGGAACCAGAAGAGCTGGAAGAGTTTGAGCACGCGCGGAAAGATTTTGGGCAAAAGGCGGAAGATTTCATCGGCGAGTGTTACACGATGCACGAAGCCTTTGCCTTGAGCCTGCGGCCCGCTAAATCGTCCGATGCCTTGAAGGACCGCCTCATGTCGATGGTGCGGAACCGGCAGAAGAGCTGATCCGCCTTTCGCCACCTTTTCCTGCTCGTGATCAGGAGCAGGAAGTTACGGCGCAGCCGGCTACGAGTCGAGCTCCTGCAGGATAAACTCCTGCAAGAACCCGTAGAAATTGACCTGGAACAACCCAAGGTCGCGCCGAGAACCGATCGGCGATCGGTAATGATCGCAGAGCTCGCCATCACTGAAATTGTATTTCGCGGCGATGGCGAGCCGCGCCTGGTTCAAAGCATTCAGCCAAGCCTCAGCGTTCGCAGTCGGAATACGCAGCGTGCAATTCGCAAAAGGTTTCGTGCATCCGTTGAGCTGCTCGAGATCCGCGGCCACCGTTTCGGTCGCCGAACGAAATAACCGCCGCAGCTCGGGTTCGACATAGACCTTCCATTCCGCGCAAAACTCGGCTTCAGAACTGCCGGCTGGGGCGCTGAAAATTCGTTGTTGCGCGGCTTCGGCGCCCTCTGTGTTGGTGCTTTCGGGAATCTGTCGGAGCAGCTCGGCCAGAAACGGATCGAGCTCGGAGATCTCAAGGCAATCTTTCTTGCGGCCGAACTCCATTTTAGTTCGTGCGTTCGACGGTTGCGAGGAGGAGATACCCGTGAAGCTGCTGGACGTAGAGCTCTGCGCGCTCGCGCATACCGCTCCAAAGGATGGAGCGGCCGAGCTGGTGCACTTCGAGCATGTGTTTCTCGGCTTTTTCTTTCGTTAGGCCGAAAACTTTTTGAAAAACCATCGTCACGTAACTCATCAGGTTGACGGGATCATTGTGAACCACAACCTGCCACGGAAGATCGAGCTCCTCGGCGGTGCGGCTTTCCTGTTCGACAACAGGATTTTCGACTGAAGATGCGATGGAACTCTGCATCGGCGCGGGAACGGTCGGAGGCTTTCAAAAAGAGGTCTGGCACCACCCTCGCGGAACCACCCGTGGCCGGCCGCTCATAAAAATAAGCTTATCACAGAATAAATTCGGTTCAACGGTCAACCAGCTTCGTAACGACCCGTTCCTGAAGGCGTTTGATCTCCCCCGCCCCCTTAACGGTCTTGTCATCGTAGCCATGGAGATGGAGCAATCCGTGGACGAGATACAGACGCAACTCGTGCCCGAGCGAGGTCCCGTAACTCCGAGCCTGGCGTTTCGCCGTTTCTACGCTGATGAAGATTTCACCGTGATGGAAAGTGATTACGTCGGTGGGTTCAGGTGCATCCATGAATTTTTTGTGGATGGCGGCGATCCGCCGGTCGGATACGAGGACGACGTTTACCTCGGGTAGATCGGCCAGGGTTCCGTTTTTTTGGGGCGGCAATTTCAGGCTCTCGCTCACCGCGCGCTTCGCGAACTCTCGGAGTGCGGTCAGGTCCAGCCGGACTTTTCGCTGACGATCGGAGAGAACGATGCCGGGGCGCAGGACAGTCATCCGGTTATTTTACCGCCGAGAGCGCGAAGGGTGCAGAGTTTTGAAAGGAATAAACGCCGCGTCCTCGGGGTGAATCTTTGGCTCACCTGACTGGCCGCTGTTCCGCCTGGAAATTGCGGGTGATCAACCGGGCCCCGGCGTTAAAACTCAAGTAAGACCACGCCCATTGAAACATCACGGCGATGCGATTTCGAAAGCCGACGAGGAACATGACATGAACGAAAAGCCAGGCCATCCATGCCAGCCAGCCGCTCAAATGGAAATACTTCAGGTCAGCGACCGCCTTGTTCCGGCCGATCGTGGCCATGCTCCCTTTGTTAAAATAACGAAACGGCTCGCGGTCGCGGCCTGCGATCGTCGCAAGAATGTTGCGAGCGGCATGGCGGCCCTGCTGCATCGCGACCGGCGACACGCCCGGAAGGGAGTGCCCGCCCTCGGGCGTAAAATTCGCGAGATCCCCGATGACCTGGACTTCAGGATGGCCTGGGATCGTCAGATCCTGGTTCACGACAACGCGGCCGACCTTGTCGGTCGCCACGCCTAACGACTTGCCGACGTAAGACGCTTCGTTGCCGGCCGCCCAGATTTTTACGCGGCAGGGAATAAACTCGTCACCGACCTGCAACCCTTCCTCGTTCAGGTTCGTAGCGTGAATGCCGGTGCGCACCTCGACTTTCAGCTCTGCCAGCTGCGCCATCGCTTTCTCCTGCAAATCCTTCGGAAAGGAGGCCAGGACGCATTTCGATCCTTCGACCAAAAGCACGCGGGCCTGCGACGGATCGATGTGCCGAAAATCCTTCGCCAGGGTATGCCGCGCAATCTCGGAAATCGCGCCCGCCATTTCAACGCCGGTCGGTCCGCCTCCAATGATCACGAAAGTCATTGCCGCGCGTTTCGCCGCTTCGTCGTTCACCTTTTCCGCGTATTCGAATGCGAGGAGGATCCGCCGCCGAATTTCAACAGCGTCTTCGAGACTCTTTAGCCCGGGCGCGAGCGGCTCCCACTCCGGGTGACCGAAATAGGAATGACGGGCCCCCGTGGCGAGGATGAGATAATCGTAAGGGAGATCGAGCTCACCCGCCTTGACCTTTTTGGCCGCAACATCCACGGCCTGCACCTCGGCAAGGATTACCTCCATGTTGCGGCATTCGCTCAAGATGCCGCGAATCGGAGCGGCGATGTCGGCCGGCGACAACGCTGCAGTTGCGACCTGGTACAACAGCGGTTGGAAGAGGTGATGATTGGTCCGGTCAACGACCGTCACCTTGACCTTTTCACAGGCGAGCTTCTTGGCGGCTTCGAGTCCGCCGAAGCCTGCCCCGACGATAATTACCCGCGCCCTTCGAGCCGGTCCGTTTTCCATCGCGCCAATTTCCCCCGCGACGCAGCAGACGCGAGCATTTTGTTGGTCAATCAAGTTGGAGCAAAACCGGTTGTCACCTGCCGCCGCTGCGCTATCTTGCGCGCCTTATGCCAAAGCCGATTGCCCGCAGCAAAACGCGCAAAGCCGTTTCGAAGCGTTTCAAGATTACCGCCAAGGGCAAAGTCCTGCGTCAGCATGCCTCCCGCCGCCATTTGCTCTCGTCCAAGAGTGCCAAACGCAAACGGCTCATGGCCAAATCCGCGGTGGTCCACAAGACCGACGAAGCCCGGATCAAGGCCAACATGCCGTTCGCATAGAGCCGCGAATCTTTCTTTTGGCAGGGCGACGCTCTGCGGAGCGGCCACGTGGACGTCTCGACAGACTGTCACGCCACCACAAAAGCCAATTGCGCGCCCCCGATCTTTCGGGAACAGTCTCGTTCCGTCAGGGGCTATGGACTGAGGACTTACGAACCCCGCCAGAGCAGGAATGCAGCAACGGTAGTCTGATCCTTTTTGCCGTAGTTCTCTGGCGGACTTTTTTTTGCGCTTCGCGCTAATCGAACGCTCTCCTAAATGAAGCTGCTCAAGGTCAAAACCGCGCGGTTCACCGCCATCGTTGAAAAGGCGGGCCGCCCCGAAGTTTACACTCTCTGGCAAAAGCCGAAGACGGATAAACATTTCCAGTCGCTCCTGAAAAATAATCGTGTCATGACCATTCGGCCGACCGAAAGCGGTACCGATTTCGGCGAAGTCGGTTTTCACCAGAAGCCGGGGGCGCGTTTCCTGGCTTTTCCGAAGTCGCTGAAGCGTTTCGAGGGGCAACGAATCGTGGGCGTCGACTGGGCGCTCGTGCAATCGTAGCGGCGTGAGTGAAAGCGTAATCAATCCGGAACGCGTGGCGAAGATTGCCTTAAGTGGCGGCGATCTTTCCCGCTACTCACGCCAGCTTTTGCTGCCCGAGGTGAACGCGGAAGGCCAGCGGCGTATCAGGGCGGCGCGAGTTTTGTGTATCGGCGCAGGCGGGCTTGGCTCGCCAGCCGCGCTCTACCTCGCGGCGGGTGGGATTGGCACTCTTGGACTCGTGGACGCTGACCGGGTGGATGCTTCGAATCTCCAGCGCCAGATTCTTTATGGAACGAGCGACGTCGGGAAATCGAAAGTGGAAATGGCACGGGCGCGTCTCCAGGATCTGAACGGGGACGTCAATGTCGTCCTGCATGAAGCGCGTTTGACGAGCTCGAATGCCCAAGAAATTGTCGCTGATTACGACGTCGTGATCGACGGCTCGGATAATTTTGCGACGCGCTATTTGTCGAACGACGTCTGCGTCTTCGCACGGAAACCAAACATCTATGGCTCCGTGTTCCGGTTCGAAGGCCAAGCCAGCGTTTTCGCACCGCACCTCGGAGGTCCGTGCTATCGCTGCCTGTTTCCCGAACCACCGCCGCCCGGCGCAGCTCCCAGTTGCGCGGAAGCGGGTGTTCTCGGCGTGCTTCCCGGGATCATCGGGCTCATCCAGGCGACCGAAGCGTTGAAGTTCATTATCGGCGCGGGCGAAAGCCTGATCGGCCGGCTTCTTCATTTCGACGCGCTCAAGATGAAGTTCCGCGAATTTAACTTGCGACGCGATCCTCAATGCCCTGTCTGCGGCGAATCCCCAACCATCTTCGCGCCGATCGATTGCGAACAATTCTGCGCCGGGCCTGCCGCGGAGCCCGATTGGTTCGCTGCGCCAGAAGGGGTGCCGACGATTTCTGTTCGGGAGCTCAAGGCCAGAATGGATCGAAAGGAAGAGCTTTTGCTGATCGACGTTCGGCAGCCTTATGAATACGAGATTGCGCGCATCGATGGTGCCCGTCTGATTCCGCTCGGCGAACTGCAGGAACACGCCGGTGAATTGCCCCGGGACGGCACGCTGGTCATGCAATGCCACAGCGGCGGACGAAGCGAACACGCGGCCCTCCTCCTGCGCGAAGCAGGATTCGAAAACGTTTTCAATCTCGAAGGCGGGATCGATGCATGGTCCGTCCAGATCGATCCGTCCGTGCCAAGATACTGATCATTTATTCACCGCGCTTCTTTCAGCGTTTGCGCCACTGTTTCTGCGCCCGGCACATCGCTCCATCGCCGGACAAGGCGGCCGCGTCCGTCGAAAATAAAAACCCCGAAGTCCGATGATGCCGGATTCATCCCGAGCTGGGTCAGCGCCTTCCCATCGAAGTCAGCGACGACGAAGACATCGTCCCGCGCTTTCCGCTTAATCTGCATTTTATCGTATTTTTTCTGGATCTCAGCTGCTTCCGAGTCGAGCCGATGCCGGATCATGGCCGACACCATGCCGCGCAGCGGAGGAAGAACATTCTGCTGAAAATTGACGAGATTAATGAGCTCAAACTTCGGGTCGCCCAAAGTCACGTGCGTCACCCTCTCGCCCAGTGTGTCGGCCTTAACTTCGTCCCGTCGAGTCATGACCGTAATTACCGTGACGTGGCCATTGGCCGTGGCGTGCTGCCTCCCGTCGACATCGGTAAACGAGAGCGAATAATTATTTCCTTCACGTAACTGGCCGCCGAGCGCGGCCGTCACCGCGCTCACCGCGGCCAGTAGGAAAAGAATTTGGCGCCAGCCAATGATCGCGCGTAAGGAAAAACGATGACGCGGTGTGAGATCGGGCGACTTCATGCGACTAGTTAGACCGTAATGCAGCCTTTCCTGAAAAACATCGTCCTTGCGGCCATTCTCGGCCTTGCCGCCGGCGGCTGCGACCGAATGATCACTCCGCGCAGTGCCCAAATCGTCAAGGACGCCGAGAACAAAAGCGCCGATGGCAATTTTCTGCGTGCGATCACCCTGTATGAAAGCGCCCTGGATGATTCGCCGCGCGCGGCTGATGTCCATTACCGGCTCGCCCTCCTTTACGACGACAAGATGCATGAGCCGCTCCACGCCCTGCACCATTTCAAACGTTACCTCACGCTCGCGCCGTCCGGCCCCCACGCTAACGAAGTGAAAAACTTCATGAAAAAGGACGAGCTAGAGCTTGGGACGACTTTGTCCGGCGATGCGGTTGTCAGTCGCGCCGAGGCCGCTCGCTTAAGAAATGAAAACCTCGCGCTACGCAAGGACGTCGACGAACTACGGGGTAATCACCCGCTCGACAAAGCCGCAGCTGCTACCAAACCGGGAGACCAAAAAACGGGCGGTGCGCCACGGACCTATGTTGTTCGCGAAGGCGACACCCTCGCATCCATCTCGAGGAAATTTTACAAGTCCAGCGGACGCTGGAAAAAGATTCGAGATGCGAACAAGAGCGTGCTCGATGATCCGGCCAAGCTGAAACCCGGCATGACCCTCACGATTCCGTGAGCGCTCGGAGGCCGTGCTTCCGCACCTCTGTTCTTTTCGGCCGAAGATTGGACGTGCGGAACCACGTCCCTCCGATTAACTTTTTAACCCTTCGTTCCCGTGACCACCATCACCCGCATAGCTCCCGACGTCGGCTGGATGCCGATCAGTTTCGTAAACGTTTTTTTTGTGGGACGACCTGGAGGCGCCTGGATCCTGGTCGATACCGGTCTTCCCGGCCGCAGCAACCAGATCGTCGAAGCGGCGGAAGCACGATTTGGCGCCGGCGTCCCACCTGAGGCAATTGTGCTTACCCACGGCCATTTCGACCATGCGGGCTCGGCTCTTGCCCTCGCGGATTATTGGAATGTTCCTGTTTACGCGCACCGGCTCGAGCTGCCCTATTTGACTGGACGTTCCGATTATCCCCCGCCGGATCCGACCGTCGGAGGCGCCATCGCGTTTCTTTCGCGGTTCATGCCGGCGGGCGGATACAACCTGACTGGCCGGATCCGTGAACTCCAACCGAACGAAGTGCCGGGGTCACCAGGTTGGGAATGGTTTCCCACGCCCGGCCATTCGCCCGGTCACGTCTCCCTTTTTCGCTCGTCTGACCGCGTCCTCCTCGCCGGCGATGCCTTCGCGACCATGAACATGGATTCCTGGTCGGGACTGGTGACAGGCAGGCGGACATTGGCCAGAGCCGGAGCCCCGTTCAACACGGACTGGGATGCAACCCGGTTGTCCGTGAAGGAACTGGCGAAATTGCGCCCAAACGTCGTTGGCTGTGGCCACGGGATTCCGCGCTGTGAACAGGACCTGTCCGTGCGCCTGGAACGGTTCGCGGAAAATTTCCGCGCCCCACGTCATGGGCGTTACGTTCGCGGCTCGGCGCGAACGGATGAACACGGAATAATTTCGCTGCCGCCCGCGCCCTTCGATCCGGTTCCGTTTGTAACGGCCGGCGCGTTGATCGTGGTAGGCATGGCGCTAGGCGCGGGATATCTAGACCAGGAGCGCCGAAAATAGTTGGTCTATCGCGCGCGCCGCGGTGCGACGTCCTATCGAACGTCTCACGCTATCTGGCGACGGAACGCTCGATCCACCGGGACGCTACCGAAAATCAGTGCCCGGGCGACGGATCGAACGGCTGCGGCGGTGCCATGCCGAGATGCGTGTTCGCGCCCGACACCGGGCTCAGCTCAGTGCCTTGCTGAATGAACCTGCCACTGGTGGAACCATTGCCCCCGGAGCCCGAGTAATTCGCCTTGTTCGGGTCGAGCACATAGACCTCGGCGTTTGGACTGCCCGTCGCGATCGAGACGAACACGCCGTTGTTCACCGTCACGGAATTTCCGCCGATGATGATCATGCTCTTCGCGCCCAACAAAACGTTGCTAACGAAAACAATCGAGCCATTCGACCCGGTTGCATACAGCTTCAGAATCGTGTCCGCACTAATGTGACCGCCACCGATACTGAGAACGCCATTGGTTCCCAGTGCGCCCACCTTCACGATATCCGCCGCAATCTGCGCGTTGTTCAACGTGATCGTCCCACCGTCACCGGTGTGGCGAATATCTACGGTTCCGCGGTCCGCTCGAATCGTGTCCGGGGGAGAGATAGCGCCCGGGGAGCCGTTCACGGTAATGCGGCTGTTGGTAGCGGTGGCGAGAATCGTAATTTTGCCGCCAGGCCCGGGCGCGGCAGCCTCGAGCAGCGAAAGAAGCTGCCCCGTGCTGGTGACGTTAATAGCCACGTTAGGCGCGTTGCTCTGCAAATTGATATTCCCCCCCACCTTGCTATGCCGCCTCGGCGAAGCGGGCGCAGTCACCGGATCCGCCGAAGAAACCTCAATCGCCGAGCTAATCGTGATTGGGCCGCCGGTTGAAGTCAGATTGACTGTTCCACCGACCCCGCTCGCTTCTGCTCCACTGGGCGCAAGTCCGGTTGTTGCCTGGATCGGATTCGCAACGGTGATGGCGCCGGTCGCGTTCACGGTGAAGATTCCGCCGTCGCCCGCGGGGAGAGTGTTGTTGGGAGTGCTGCCGCCATTGAAGGTCACCGGCCCCTGAATGTTGTCCGCGGCAGCGGACCCGAAGGTGAGCGACGGCACGTTGATCGTGAGGAGCCCACCCGCGAATGGACCGAAGCCGGAAGAGCTGTCGAAGTCCGGGCCATTGAAATTGATCCCGCCGGTCGAAGTAAGATTGTTAGTGGTGATCGTGTGCAACGGATTGGGGATGATTTCATTGGGGAACGTAAACCGGGTGATACCTCCGCCGCTGATGGCGATGCTCGGTGCGGTAACGTCTGTGGCGGACAACTTGGAAGCGGTGATCGCCCCAGTAGCGTTGAGCGTCCCAAACACGTTGATCTGGCCGGAAACAGCCAGCGTTCCGTTGATTTGAAGCTTCACCGTACCTTCATTGCCGCTGGGACCGATCGAGCCATCGCTGTTGTCGATGAAGACGTTCAGGTTCTTCCCGATGGTTGTAGCGCCCGCGGTTACATTGATGGCGACCGGCGATGTGATTGTTCCACCCGTCGTTCCCATCTGACTGTTGAGAATCTCGATGCTAAACTCGCTTGCGACCTTCAGGGTTCCATTCACGTTGAGAGTCACATTCCCGCCGGTGCCGATAAAACCCTTGAAGCGGTTGTCGACGAGGAGGCTGACGAAGTTCGCCAGGACGTTGCCCTCGATCGTGGCAGTAATGTTGCCGCCGGTCTGGATCGAGCTGCCCTGATTATTTACGAGCAGATTGAGTTCGCCAGTCCCCCCGGTTGTGAGATCGCCGGAAAGCGTGAGGGAAATATTTCCGCCGGTCGTAATGATTCCCGTTGGCATGTTATTGATTTTGAAATTGATGCCGCCGTCGGCCTGCGTCGCCGTGAACGAACCGCTGCCTGTCAGACTGATGTTGCCGCCGTTGCTCAACGTGCGACCGCCGTTGACCTGAACAGTTCCAAATAAGGTTGCGGTCGACATAGCGCCAACGGGCTGGACGATAATATTGCTTCCGGCCCCCTGGTTTGCCGTGGTCACGGCGGTCTCAAAATTCGCCGTTCCGGCTATCGTCAGCGCGCCGCCAGAGCGGACCCTGATGTCGGCTCCGTTTGTTAGGCCGCTACCATCGGTCTGGAGATGGAGCGCTCCGTTTTCCTGCAGCATGGTGCCCCCATTAAGTAAAATGTTAAGGCCAGCAATAATTCCGCCGTTGAAGCGCTGGATGTCGAGCGGACCCGTGAGGGTAAGGCTGCCGCCTGATTGTATCTGGACGTTCCCTCCCGACGCGCTCGCCGCCGCGACGGACGTGCCGCCGGTCCACGATAGATTTCGCGACGCGATCAATTGAAACGAGACGGCTGAAAGGTTTACCGCCGTCGTGCCACCGATCGTGAGGTCACCGCGCGAAGAAGCAAACAGCGTTTCGCTCGTGATTGCTCCGCCATCGAGCGTGATCTGAGCGGTCCCGACCGTGGGCGCGTTGGTGTTCTGGATCGTGATTGTGCCTCGATCGGCTTCGATCGTGGCGCCGTTGCTGATGATGTCGCTGCCTGGCGTCGTTAAAGTAATACTGCCACCGGGACCGGGCGCGGCCGCATTTAACAACGAAGCAAGCCTCGCATTTGCAGTTAACGAGATTCCGGTTCCAGTCGTCAGGCCGCTGTTCAGGACGATCGACCCCCCGGAGGCACTGTGGAATCCTATTCCCGCTGCCCCGTCGTTGTGGGACACCTCAATCATCGAATCGACCGCGATCGCGCCATTCAGCGTCGAAAGAGAAACACTCCCGCCGGCTCCCGTGAAGGTTCCGGACGGGACCACAGCCGTCGGCGTAAAAATCGACGAGTTCACAGAGAAATCGCCGCCAGCTATGCCCACGAGTGTGCCGCCATTCGGCCCGTTCTGCAGACTTTCGAACGCATTGATCTGGATTGCGCCTTCCGACATCAGCCGCAACGACTGTGAATTGGCGATCGATGCCCCGAGCGTGAGACTGGAGGTTGTGCCGCGCGCATAAAAGAAGAGTTGCGGGATATTCAGGAAGCTGATCCCGGACAAAGTGATCGAACCGCTTTGGGTCGCCACAAGGACGCTCTGCATTCCAGCAAAAGTGAAGGTCGTGTTTCCCGCCGGGGCAGATGTAATCGGTCCAACGGAGATCAACGCAAGATTGGTCGCGCCGCCATTCGCTGTCGAAATAGTCGGATCGCCGACCAGCTGCATCGCTACGAATTTGAATGCCGCCACCGGAATATTTCCACCGTAGAGCGCATCGATGCCGGCGGTGGTATCGAACGGCGAGGTCGCGGTAAAAGCCCATGCCGAAAAAGGTCCGTCCTGCACCGGGTCGCGATAAATTTTTCCGAAATCGTCGACGCCAGCGCGATTGATCAAAGGATCGGTCTGGATGGTCGTGCCGTTATCAATTGGATAGGGCACCGAAGTAACAATCGGCGGCGGCGTTCCGAACTTGCTCGGCGTCGGCTGCGGCGTGGGTGTGCCGGTGGGCGTCGCGGTCGGAGTAGCCGTCGGCGTGGCGGTCGGAGTCGCCGTGGGAGTAGCGGTGGGCGTTGCCGTTGGAGTCGCGGTAGGGGTCGCGGTCGGTTTAGCTGTAGGAGTTGGTGTCGGCAAAGTCACCGCCGCGGTCTTGCGATCGATGACGTCGAGCGATTGTGGATCGGTCAGCGTCACCAAAGTTCCGCGGCCGAAGATAACCAGGTTCGTGTCGATCAATTCGCCGCCAGATTTCTTCACGAGTTGCTCGTGCTGCGCATCGGCCATCAGTCCTTCGCTGCCAAGGGGGCGAAATCCCTGGACGAGGAGCGACGTCTGCCGGAGGCGTTCCAAATCAAAATCGACCGGGTCGGAAAGTCGAGTCGCCTTCGGGTTGACGATCATCATCTGCCCGGCGTTTAGGAGAACCGATTCGCCCATAACCCCCTTCAGGTAGACGCGCATCGTTCCCTCGAGGACGAGATATTTGGCGTAAGAGTCGGGATGATATTCGACGATGACGGTCGTGCCGGTGATGGCCGCGGTCACGGCGGCGGTTTGCACTTTGGCTCCGCCGGATCCTTTCGGAACGCGGAGAAGAATGGCCCCGTTACCAAGCTCGACCGTGCGCGATGCTTCGTTGAAGCTGAAGATCGTGTTCGCGCCCAGCCGCGCGATGGTCAAATCCGTGAAGGTCAGCTCAGCCCGTGATTCGACCCCAGTCCGGACGGCCGTATCGCCATGCACTTTGTCCGTCAAAGTGGCGGGGTGCTGATCGCCGTGACCCGACAAGATCTTCACGTCCTTCACAATCTGGGTCACGCGCGCTTCGCGCAGCACACCCGCCGTCCCTCCCTGTCCGTCGGCAGGCGCCGCGCCTAACAAGATTAATCCCACCGCCGCCATGAAGAAGGAAATCGTTTTCATATTTCCTAAAACCTGAAGTTGAGCGACAAGGCGCCGCCGATGTTGGCGACCTCGTAATCGAACACGCTGGCACTGGATTGACTCGACGCGATCGTGGTCGCCACGCCGGCATAAAAATACTTCGTGATTCGGTAGTTCGCGCTCAGGGCGAAGACTTCGCTCACGTCGGTCCGACTCACGTTCGTGTAATCGCGCACGAAAACGCGGCCGACCGCGCCCAGCGAAAGCGACCGCGTCAGGCTGACCGAATAACCGACGTAAACGTCGAACTCATGCCGGCGCGGCGCCGAAGGACTGGAACCGAGACTGATGTTCGTATCGGCGCCGACGGAAATTTGCTGGGCCCGGCCGATGCGAAAAGGCAGCTCAGCGCTGAGGAAGATCGAGTGATTGTTGAAGAAATCGTTGAAGCTGTTCGAAAAAGTGAGCCGATTATAATTGTATTCGGCCCGCAAAACGAGGTTGTGCGCCTGGGGCAAAATGTAGGAAAGGCCGGCCCGGAAATCGAAGCTGCCGAAATTCAGCGCTGTAAACTTGTTGTAATAAAACTCCTGCCGCGAAACAGAGACCGATCCATAGAGTGTTTGGGTGATCCGCGGGTTGTAGGAGACGCCCACTGCCGGCGCGACCAGCAGGTCGCCTTGTTCTCCGTTCCGGGTCAAAGCGACGTTCGATGTGTAGTAAAATGGGGTCGAAACTGAAGCGCTAAAGGGCTCGTAGCGTTCGATCCTCTTGAGGATTTCCTGTTCGCCGATATCGGGGTCGTTCGGGCTTTCGACGGCTCGCCCATTATCGACTCCGTTTTCATCCGAGTACGGATCGGTCGTAGTCGGCGGTGGCGGGCGCAAAAGCTGGGCCCGGTCCTGCACACTCACCTGCTGGGCATGAGCGGCCGCCGCGAGCAGACAAAAGGCCGCCATCGCGAGCACGCCGGCTGCGAAACGGGAAAAGGTTCCAGAAAGATCGGAAGCGCCGGGCATGAAGCGCCTAGTTGTGACTCGCCAGATTCCCCGGGTCAAGCTCCTGTTCTAGCCGGGATCGGTGATCGCGGCCAGGTGAGCGCAAGTACTACATCAGCCGGGACCACCGATCCCGGCTACAACTCCAACAAATCCCGCTGCCACGGAACGAGGAGCGCGTTGCCCTGGCTTTGGTCCGCGACCAAGGCATCAATCGCTCCGCGCGGCGCGATCAGCGACGGCTCCAATCCATGCATATTCGCCACGGCGTCCCGGCGTTTCCGCAGCTCTTCCGCTGCGCGCTCCATCTCCGGCGTTGGTCGGGTCCCCCGCCGTTTTGGTCGCACCGGCCATTCCGATTCCG
>JBJMXC010000109.1:0-30850 GCA_045809825.1 Chthoniobacterales bacterium
CTCGGACGCACCGCGAGCATGCCAACATTTTTGAACCCGCAGGAAGACGAGGCCGTGAAGGAGCACATATGAAGGGTGTAGCTCCTCTTTTTCTCGGAATTTTCGGGACGTTCCTCTTTTCATGGACCGGTCTGACCTTGATTCCAAATTTCCAAATTGGTCATCTCGACCCGCAGTCGGATGAAGAACAAACGGATATCTATCCGGTGCCGAAGTCCGGCATGGCTGAGCGCGGTCGAAAAATTTACGCAGCGAATGGCTGTGTGTATTGCCATAGCCAACAGGTCCGCGCGGATTACGCAGCCTCGGATATCGATCGGAAATGGGGAACGCGGAGAAGCGCGCCGCGCGATTACATTTTCGAGCGGCCGGCGTTGCTTGGCAAAATGAGGGTCGGCCCGGATCTTTCGAATATCGGCAAACGCGCGCCGTCCGAGGACCAAAACGCGCCGCCGCCGTCGAGCACGAACCCGGCGCCCGGGGCCGCACCGCCGCCGAATGCTCCTCAGCCGAATGCCGCGACTTCTCCTGTCGCAGCGCCTAACACTGCTCCGCCCGCTGCTGCCACTTCGCCCGCCGCGAACGCGCCGCAGCCAAAGGCCGCGGCTTCTCCTAGTGCGGCAGCGGCAGCTCCGGCCGCCGCGACATCGCCAGCCGGGAACGCGCCCCAGCCAAAGATCTCCGCTTCTCCTGGTGCGTCGCCGACTACTGCGACGGCAGCGACATCGCCCGCTCCGAACGCTCCGCAGCCAAAGCCCGGGGATTCACCGAGCGCTTCGGCAGCTCCTGCCGCAGCTTCCGCCGCAGGTGCTTCGCCTTCCGCGTCCGCCATCGCAGCGAATTCACCAGCGCCCGCGCCGACGAATGCCACAAACCCTTCCGTCCCGCCGCCGAGTGCCAACGCCGCCGCGACGGCCGCCACCTCCGCGGACAATCCGAACACGCCGAGCGGCGTGCCGCCCGTTTATTCCGCCGCCTGGCATCATCTCCACCTTTACAATCCGCGCAGCGTCCTCGCGGGTTCAACTTCGAACATGCCGTCCTTCCGTTTCCTTTACGAGAAGCGGCGCGTCGGTGGTGAACATGCGGCTGATGCGTTGAAACTCACGGGCAATGACGCACCGGAAGAAGGCTGGGAGATCGTCCCGAGTTACGACGCGAAGTGTTTGGTTGCGTACCTCATGTCCCTCGACCAATCCCATGAATTGAAGGAAGCGAAGTTGAGCACTGCTCCTCCATCGTCGTCACCTGCGCCCGCCAAGGAGGAAAAGAAATGAACGAGAACGCACCGGAGCGCCGCGTCCGCCAGGGGATGGATTATGGCGAGACGTCGGACGTCCATCAGGTGCATGCGGCGATTCAACGCGAAAAAACCGAGCCGCGCGCTGGACTCGAGCCTCTCTCCATCTGGCTAATCGCCGTCTACGGGCTCGCCATCTTTTTCGGCGGAGCGTATCTTGGCCGGTTCTCGGGTAATTTCACCGGCGATGGTCTTGATCCTCTCGGTGGCGCACCACGGGCGACAAAATCGGGCGGGACCGGTCCTGCGCAGACGCAGGAACTTTCCCAGGCTGACCGGGGCAAGAAAGTTTTTTCGGCGAATTGCGCCACGTGTCACCAAGCGACGGGTCTTGGGATTGCCGGACAATATCCGCCATTGGCCGGCTCCGAGTACGTCCTCGGCGGGACGCGGCGGCTCGGCATGATTGTGCTTAAGGGACTGCAAGGCCCCGTCACCGTGAAAGGCGGCCAGTTCGGAACCGCGGTGATGCAACCGTGGGATAAGACCTTGAATGACGCCAAGATTGCGGACGTGCTGACGTACATTCGTCAGGAGTGGGGCAACAAAGCGGGCCCGGTCTCGCCCGCCGGCGTGGCCGCCTTACGCAAAGAGCTGGCGAGCCATACGGATTCTTTCGTCGAAGCCG
Organism: Chthoniobacterales bacterium; assembly: GCA_045809825.1. Lineage (GTDB taxonomy): Bacteria > Verrucomicrobiota > Verrucomicrobiia > Chthoniobacterales > UBA10450 > AV80. The sequence continues at coordinate 1,929 of JBJMXC010000109.1, forward strand.
ATCTCAAGGCAGTGCCCGAAGACGCCAATCTTCCGGGTGACGAAGCTGCCGGCGCTAAGCCGGCCGAAGCCCCGGCGCCCGCGCCGAAGTAGTGCTGTAGCGACGGCGCTCTGTCGCCGTAAATACGCTCCTCACCAGGCTACGTGTTCTAGGCCGACGGAGCGGCGTCAGTACAACAAGGCATCTTCAACGCAGTCCATGACCGATTCATCCTCGCACCCATGAAACGACCCGCTGACTTTGACGATTCGAACGCGCGTGAAGTCATTGTCGTCGGCGGCGGCATCGCCGGTCTATCGGCCGCGATTTATCTCGGCCGCGCCCAGCGTGACGCGCTCGTGATCGATTCCGGCCATTCCATGGCTAAGTGGGAGCCGATTGTTGAGAATTATCTCGGCTTCTCGAAGGGCGTAAGCGGGGAAGAGCTTTTGAAAAACGGATGCGCCCAGGCGAACAAACATGAAGTCGAGTTTGCCGAGGATGAAATTAAAAGCGTATCACGGAAACGCGGCGTCTTCTTGCTCAGAGGCAGAAGAAAAACATACCGGGCTAAATGCGTCCTGCTTGCGACCGGCATCTTCCATCTGCCGCCCGAGATTCCTGGTGTGAAAGAATGCCTCGGGCACAGCATGTTTTTTTGCAAGGACTGCGACGGTTACCGCGTCCGGGGAAAACGAATCGCGATCATCGGATCGAATAACGAAGCGGTCGAATATGCGCTTGGAATGTTGCATTACTCGGCCTGCGTGATTGTGGCGACAAATGGGAAAAAAATCCACTGGGGGCGACGACACGCGGCCTGGCTTGCCGAATACGAAATACCCGTGGCAAAAAAACCCATCACGGACGTCGACCATCGCCGCCGCAAGATCCGGGGCTTGAGTTTCCGCGGCGGACACACTGTGAAGATCGATTATCTTTTCACAACCCGCGGCGACGTTTTCCACAACGAACTCGCAAAAAAACTGGGAGCGAAAATCGACCGCGAGGGCGAAATCGAAGTAGACCAATGCATGCGCACGACCGTGCCAGGGGTCTATGCCGCCGGCTGTGTTACGCCCGCGAATTGCCAGATGATTATCGCGGCCGGGCAGGGGGCGGCCGCCGCCCAGGCGATCAATCGCGACCTGTTTGAAAAGAGTCTCGCGTCACATTCCCTTCGCCGTTTTCGCGAAGTCCAGCTCGACAAGGAAAAGACCGTCCCGGAAGTTTCTAAACCAAAACCAAAACGGAGAAAAACCTGATGGGCTTCGAACAATACCACGAACCTGCTAATGAACTGTCGGGCGAGACCCGAACCTTTGCCCGAATGATTGTGTCGTTAGGTGAGGAGGCCGAGGCGATCAATTGGTACGAGCAACGGATTTCGGTCGAGAAAGACAAGAGCGCCCGGGCGATCATGAAGAACGCGCAAAAGGAGGAGTTTAAACATTTCGCGATGGACTTGGAATGGCTCTTCCGGGCCAAGCCCGAATGGCGAGAAATCGCTCAGGGCGTTCTCTTCAAGGAAGGCGACATCGTCGAGCACGGCGAAGAAGCCGAGGAAAAGGCCGATTAGCTACAATTTCGCCGCAATGATTGCCCCAATCGCGCGGAACCCGGCCTCGTCTTCCGCGTCGAAGCGATCCAATTCCGGACTGTCGACATCGAGCACGCCGAGCAAGTACGCGTTTTCGCTAACGAGCGGAATGACAACCTCCGACCTCGAAGCCACGTCGCACGCGATGTGGCCCGGAAATTCATTCACATCCGCGACGCGGATCACCGTCCGCTTTTCCGCTGCCGTTCCGACGACTCCCCGTCCAAACCCGATCCGCACGCACGCTGGCTTTCCCTGGAATGGACCGAGCACGAGCTCGCCGCCTTTCAGGAGATAGAATCCCACCCAGTTTATTCTCGGCACCGCGTGATAGATGAGCGCAGCCGCGTTCGCCATGTTCGCGACCGGGTCCGTTTCATCCCGCACGATCACTGCGATTTGATCCGCCAGCTCACGGTAGAGCTCCGGCTTTGGCAGCTTCGTCAGGTCGGTCGACGCGATCACTCGCCAATCTACTCTACCAAAGAGGGGTGCAGCCCGTTTTGACCGTCACCGACGATTTCGTCGACGACCGCGAGAAATGGATCGATGTCGAACGGCTTGGTCAGATAATTGCGGGCCCCGGCCGCGAGCAACCGCTCGATCTGGCTCGGGGTCGCATCCGCACTTAGCACGACGACTGGTATCTGCGCCGTCACCGGATCCGCCTGTAAACGCTGCAACACCTCGGACCCGTGTATGTCCGGCAAGTTCAGGTCGAGCAACACCAACCGCGCCTTATGGTTCAGCGCCATCTCGACCCCCACTTCGCCCGATCGCGCATGCATCAAGTTCAAGGTTGGACGAAATTCGAGGATCCGCTCAACAAGAGTAAAGTTTACGGGGTCATCTTCGATGTAGAGAACGTCGCACAAAGCCACGGGTTCTTCGGCCACCCGCGCCATCTGTTCACCGCCGCCTTCGCCCAACTCCGTATTGATGATCCCGAGAAGATCGCGGGCCGCTCTCAAGATCCGCTGGACATCCGCGCTCTGCGTAGCGGACCCAGGCCGAAGGGCCAGCAATTCCGCGAAGCCAATGATCGCATTCAGGGGCGCGCGCAATTTTTGATTAAGCTCCGACCGGAAGGCGCGCTCTTTCGCGGGGACTTCCTCAGGAGCTTCCGCGATGGGAAAGGTGTCATTCATAAAAGGCATTTTCTAATTAGGCTCATGCCGCTGACTGCACCCGGGGTTCCGGCTCTGTCTCGGTCTCCATACGCAAACCAGACGGCTCGTCCACCGTGAGGTTGCGTAATTTTTTCACCATCTCTAAATCGCGCCGCATCTTGTTCTTGTGCGCACAGAAGATTAACGCGGTCTCATCCGTAATCTGGTCGGCTTTGAAAGCCTTCAGGAGAGACTGGTCGAAACTATGCCAGCCCATCGTATCGCCCGCTTCGATGATTTCCTGGAAGGTGCGGTTTTCGCCCTCCCCGTAAAGCAGGCTTTCGCGGGTTCGCAGGCTGCTCCCCATGATCTCGGAAACCATAAGGCGGCCGCCCCCGATCTTGGTCACCAGCCGCTGGCTCACGATATAGCGAATGGTGTCGGCGAGCCGCTGCCGAAGCTGCTGCTCTTCGTCCTTCGCGAACATGCCAAGCACCCGGTTGATCGTCTGTCCGGCGTTAACGGTGTGCATCGTCGTGAAAACGACGTGGCCGGTCTCCGACGCCGTCATCGCGATTTCCATCGTCTCGCGATCGCGGATCTCGCCGACCAGGATCGCTTTCGGGGCCTGCCGCAACGCCGCTCGCAAGCCGCTCGCAAAGTCCGGGAAATCTTTCCCGAGTTGCCGCTGATTAAAGAGGGCCTGCTTATGCGGGTGCAGAAATTCGATCGGGTCTTCCAGGGTCAGGATATGGATCTTTTGCGTCTCGTTTAGCTCGTTGAGCATCGCCGCCAGCGTCGTCGTTTTCCCGCTGCCGGTAGCGCCGGTCACGAAAATGATCCCGTTCTTCTCCCGGATCATTTCGCGAAAAATTGCCGGCAAGCCGAGTTGTTTGAGGGTGGGAATTTCGGTCTGCAGTTTCCGCATCACGATGGCGGGCCGGCCGTTTTGCTTGAAAATATTGACGCGCATCCGGGCTAGATCGGCCAGGGCATAGCTGCAGTCGCAGGACCCATTTTTAGCGAGGTCCGATTTCAGCCGCTCATCGCCATCCATTATGTGATCGGCGATTTGATCGATCTGGGGGGCATCCAACACGCCAGTCGGGGTGTCGATCGGAAATTCTTCGAGGACGCCGTGCTCTTCGACAATAGGCGGTTTGCCGACGGCAAAGAGAAGGTCGGAAACTCCTTTGCTGCTGGTGACCATGGCCGATAACAGGCCATCTATTAGTTCTTTATTCACGGGAGAAGCCGCCTTGAGTTAGCGAGAAACGTGCCTTCAGCTCCCAGCTCCGAGATTCCATGGGTCAGAGACGCGCAAAATCCATTGGGCGCGCGATGATTAGCGAGGGGAAAGGATTCTTCGGAAAAAGGCGCTTTCCACTTGAAATCTTTGCCCTGATATTCAGTTTCACTTTCGCTTATGGACGCTTCCTCTGGCCTCGCTACGCAGCCCGAACATCCACATTCGCCCGGCGCTGGCGGGACCGCCGATCCGCATCACGGCGATCATGGTCACGACCACCATGAGTTGCCCTTCTGGCGGAAATACATCATCTCGACTGACCACAAGGTCATCGGAATCCAGTACGGCATTTCCGGCCTGATCTTTCTCTTCTTCGGGTTTTCCCTCATGATGCTGATGCGGTGGCAGCTGGCTTATCCTGGCCACGCCCTTCCAGTAATCGGCAACGCGATCGGGAATCTCTTCGGACCGGGAAGCATGCCCGACGGCAAGATGACCCCGGAGTTTTACAACTCGTTAGGCGCGATGCACGGCACGATCATGATCTTTCTCGGCATCGTCCCAATCGCGTTCGCAGCCTTCGGGAATTTCGTGGTGCCGCTCCAGATCGGCGCGCCCGACATGACCTACCCGAAGATCAACATGGCCAGTTACCAGGCATTTTTCTTCGGCGGCCTCGTGATGCTGATCAGCTTTTTCGTTCCGGGCGGCGCAGCCAAGGGAGGCTGGACTTCCTACACGCCGCTGGCGGTTATTGCTGATAAGGGACCGAGTTACCATCCGTTTTGGAATGGGCAAACGCTTTGGCTCGTCGGCTTCATTTTGTTAATCACTTCGTCGCTTCTCGGCGCGGTCAATTTTATCGCGACAATTATCCAGCTCCGCGCCAAAGGCATGACCTGGATGCGCCTGCCCTTCTTTGTCTGGGCCCAGTTCGTGACCGCCTTCCTCTTGCTCCTCGCGTTTCCGCCGCTGGAATCGGCCGTCATCATGCAGTTAATGGATCGCGTCGCCGGCACGAGTTTCTTCATGCCCAGTGGCTTGGTTGTGAACGGCGCGCCGCTCCATATCAGCGGCGGCGGGAGTCCGCTGCTCTGGCAACATCTATTCTGGTTTCTCGGCCACCCCGAGGTCTACGTGCTCATTCTGCCTGGCATGGGCATCGTGGCGGAAGTCATCGCGAATAACACCCGGAAGCCACTCTGGGGTTACAAATCCCTCGTCTTTGCCGCTCTCGTCCTCGGATTTCTTTCCTTCATCGTCTGGGCCCACCACATGTGGCTCACCGGGATGGGCTCGGTCGTTTCCGCGTTTTTCCAAACGACCACGATGATCATCTCGATCCCGTCGGTCATCATCCTGAGCGCGTTCTTCATTTCGCTCTGGGGCGGCTCAATTCGGTTTAACGCGCCGATGCTCTTCGCCACCGCGTTCCTGCCCATGTTCGGGATCGGCGGCCTCACCGGTATTCCGCTCGCCTTCAACTCGGCCGATCTTTACCTGCACGATACTTATTACGTCATCGCCCATTTCCATTACATCGTTGCGCCGGGCACGATCTTCGCCGTGTTCGCTGGTATTTATTTCTGGTTCCCGAAAGCGACAGGGCGGCGAATGAACGAATTTTTAGGGAAGGTCCATTTCTGGCCTTCCCTGATCTGCATGAACATCATCTTCCTGCCGATGTTCCTCCAGGGAATGCTCGGCATGCACCGCCGATGGTATGACGGCGGCCAGGGCTGGAACCTCGCTGGCGAAAAGGTCTGGGGCCTGAGCGGATTTGAATGGAACACACCGATCTCGATTGCGGCCTGGGTAATGGGGCTCGCCCAGATTCCCTTCATCATCAATTTCTTTTGGAGCATCAGGCATGGCCAGAAAGTGAACGACAACCCATGGGAAGCGACCACCCTGGAATGGACCGCGCCGTCGCCGCCGCCCCACGGGAATTTCGTCACCGCACCGACGGTTTACCGGGGGCCTTACGAATACAGTCTGCCGGGCCGGGAACAGGATTTCACGATGCAGACCGAACCGCTGACCGAGAGCGACCGCAAAGCATACGAAGCCGCCGCGGCAGCCGGAGTTCACTAAAGGCGCCCCATGGAAATTCCGTACACAGTCACGGCGCGGCCCGATACCGGCCTGTGGAATGCCAAGGTCGGCATCTGGTTATTCCTCGCGTCCGAAGTCATGCTCTTCGGCGGCTTATTCTCCGCCTACGTTTTTCTGCGCTTAGACGCGGACCCGGGGGCATGGCCGCATGGCCTCTTGAACGTGCCCGTCGGCACGATGAACACCGCCATCCTGATTGCTTCATCGGTCACGGTCGTCCTGGCCTGGGCGTCGCTGAAGATGCGAAAATACAATGCCTATTGGTGGTACATGCTCATCACCATCCTCTGCGGCGTAATCTTTCTCGCCGTCAAACTGGCTTACGAGTGGCCGCAAAAATTCGAACACTTCGGCGCCTTCATCAAAAAGGACAAGCTCGAGAAGTACGAGCAATACCTCGGAAACCATCATCTGGCGGAAAAGGGGTTGGCGCCCCGGACTGAGATCAGCGGGCATTTGCATAACCACGAGGCGCTCCACGACGAAAACGTGAAGGAGTACGAGATCGCGCTCGATCCGGTGAACGCCGATCCGTCGAATCCGCAGATGGACCGACCCCATTTCCTCTATGTCCCGCCCACCGACAAAGTCGCGACAATCGAGAAGGAAGACGTCGAGTACGCGAACATGTTTCTGCCGAAACACAGCGCCTATTTCGCGACCTATTTCACCATCACCGGTTTGCATGGGGCCCACGTTCTCGGTGGGGTGATCGTATTCCTTTATCTCTGGCTCCCGGTCAGCAAGAAGCTTTACAAACGAAACCCCGAGCATCTCGCCAACCGCGTCGAGGTCGCCGGCCTGTTCTGGCACTTCGTTGATCTCGTCTGGATCTTCGTCTTTCCGCTTTTTTATCTGCTCTAATCATGAACGAAACCCACGACAGCCTTGGGCATGAGACCGCGGTCGTAGACGTCCACGCCGCACCGGACGAACACGGGGCTCATAACGTCGCGAAACACGTCCGCAAATATTTGATGGTGGGCGGGACGCTGATCCTTTTCACCGCCATCACCGTCTTTCTCTCCTACGTCAATTTTGGCACGATGAAGGCGAACGTCGCCGTCGCCATGCTGGTCGCGACGTTTAAGGCGACGCTTGTCGCGGCAATCTTCATGCATCTCTCGAACGAGAAGCGGTTGATCTATCGGATCCTCGTCTTCACCGCGTTCTTCGTTCTCGGACTTTTCTTTCTGACTTACCTGGCGTGGTACGATCCGATAAACCGTTTTAATCACTGATGTCGCTCAAGGGTTTCCATATCGTTTTCATTACTTTCGCGACCCTGCTCGCGCTCGGCGCCGGGGCATGGTGCCTCTGGGTTGATTCGATGCATGGGTCGCCGGCGTTCCGCATGGGCGCGATCGGTTCCTTCGTGGCGGGCGCAGCCCTGATCATCTACGGGGTTTGGTTTTACCGGAAAATGAAAAGGCTCCGCATCATCACATGAAAGCGCGAATCATCCTCGGTATCTTTCTTTTCCTCGGCACCTCGGCCGGCCAAGCCCTGGCCTGTTCGGTTTGTTTCGGGGCGCGGGATGCGAAAAGCACCGAGCACATGGCGGTCGCGATCTGGGTCATGCTCGGCGTGATCATGTCGGTCATGGGCGGAGTGGGGGCCTTCAGCTTCCATCTTTGGCGCCACGCCAACATGCCGCTTGAGCCACACCAAGAGCTGACCGACGAAGATTTGAAACCGTATGAATAGCCTCGCAGTTATCAACGAGCTCATCGGCATGCCGCCGAACGCTTCCGAGCATGGCTTCCAGATCGATCATATCATCGAGTTCTCCCACTGGTTCATGGGCGCGTTGTTCCTCGGTTGGTCGATCTTTTTCACTTACGTGCTTCTGCGTTTTCGCCGCAGCCGCCATCCCGTCGCCGATCATGAAGGCGTTAAAAGCGGGATTTCGACCCATCTCGAGTTTGCCGTGGTCTTGATCGAGGCGGTTCTTTTGATTGGCTTCGCCATTCCGCTTTGGGCGAAGCGCGTGAATTCATTTCCCGAGGATAAGGACGCGATCGTCGTTCACGCGGTCGGCCAGCAGTTCAATTGGAATTTTCACATGCCCGGGCCCGATGGCGTTTTCGGGCGGCGTGACGTTGCGCTTGTCAGCAACAACAACCCGCTAGGGCTCGATGCCTCGGATCCCGCGGCCAAGGACGACATCACGGCCGGCGGCGAACTCCATGTGCCGAAGGATCGTCCCGTGATTGTTGAGTTGTCGTCAAAAGACGTGATCCACAATTTCGCCTTGCCGCATATGCGGATCGCGCAGGACGCGATTCCAGGGCAGATCATCCCGATGTGGTTCAAGCCGATCAAGACCGGCACTTACGAAGTGGTCTGTGGCCAGCTTTGCGGTCTCGGCCATTACAGCATGAAAGGCACGCTGGTTGTTGATGAACCCGCCGAATATCAGGCCTGGCTGAAGGAACGGGCCGAGCTCTCGAAAACCGAATCCGTCCCCGCACCGATGGAACGCCCGCCGGGCGAGCCATCCGTTGGTTCGACACCGGGCACGGTCCCGCCTCCGGGCGCGCCGAAGACCGCGAATCCGAGTGGCCAGCCTGACGCCAAACCCGGTGAGCCGCCGAACGCGCCAAGCCCGGCTCCAAATCCGCACGAGCATCATTGAGGTGTAGCCGGGATCGGTAATCCCGGCCAAAGTTCGTTCGATGTCGCCCGACGAACCTCTGATTACGTCTCCTCTCACAGCGATCAGCGCTCGCGGCTACAACTGGTTGCATCGATTTGCGTGGCTTACCCTCGTTGCGACGCTCCTCCTGATTTGCAGCGGTGGCATGGTCACAAGCAAAGGCGTTGGCCTCGCTGTTCCCGATTGGCCAACAACTTTCGGTTACAACATGTTTCTGTTCCCCGTCTCGAAATGGGTGGGCGGCATCTTTTTCGAGCACACTCATCGGCTGATCGCATCGACCGTGGGTTTGCTCACCATCCTCCTCGCGATGTGGATCTGGCGTGCCGATGATCGCCGCTGGCTGCGTAACCTCGGTTTCGGGGCGCTCGGCGCGGTGATTCTTCAGGGCATCCTCGGTGGATTGCGCGTCACGCTGCTGAAGGACGAGATCGGAATCTTTCACGCCGCCCTGGCCCAGGCGTTTTTCGGAATCGTGGTGGTGATAACACTGGCGACTTCCCGTCTTTGGGCAGGGCTAGGTCCGGCGGAGCGTGCAGTCCATATCCGGAATTTTTGCCGCCTTGTGATCGGCACCACGATCGTCATCTATCTCCAGCTCGGGCTCGGCGCGACGATGCGCCACCAGCATCGCGATCTTTCCATCCCAGACTTTCCGCTCGCCTACGGCACTTTCATTCCCGATACCTCGCCGACAAAACTGGCGCAGATCAATGCATGGCGGGATGCGCGCGCCCTCTCTGACGTCACTTCATTCCAGATCTGGCTCCAGATGGCGCATCGGTTCGGAGCCGCGATCATCACGGTCGGCGTCGTCTCGGCTCTCTTTCTCGCACGGCGCGCGGGAGCAAATGCAGGCCTGCTTTCGCGTTTCGCGGACGCATGGTTTCTTCTGCTTGCGGGGCAGGTTACTCTTGGCGCCTGGGTTATCTGGAGCAATAAGGCCGCCGATATCGCGACCGCCCACGTGGCGATAGGCGCGACAATGTTTGCGCTCGGCGTCGCTTTGTCGGCTATCTCCTTGCGGCTTGCCCGCACGAATCATGCAATCGATCCTCGCCTGGCGCGCGTTTCGGTAGAGATTCCTGCCTCATGAAATCGGCGCCAATCACGACGGTCGAAGAAGTCGCAGTCGCCGCCACGGCCGACCGCAAACGTCTTCTTTCGGATTTTGCCGAGCTCGTGAAAGCGCGCCTGACAATGCTCGTCTTGCTCACGACAGCTGTCGGTTATTACCTCGGCGCTCGCGGGCCGATCTCCGCCGCCGGACTTTTTCACGCCGTTTTTGGTACCGCCCTCGCTGCCGCCGGCGCGGCCGCGCTCAATCAATGGTGGGAACGCCGCCTCGATGCCCTCATGCATCGGACCCGCTCACGACCTATTCCGGCCGGCCGCATGCTCGCACGCGACGCGCTCATCCTCGGAGCTCTGCTTTCAATCGGCGGGGTCGTTTATCTCATCCTGACCTGCAATCTGTTGAGCGCCATCCTCGCCGCCTTCACAATCGCGATTTACATTTTTGCCTACACGCCGCTCAAGCGCATCAGCACCTTCAATACTTTGGTCGGCGCCATCCCCGGGGCGCTCCCCCCGGTTGTCGGTTGGACGGCGGCAACCGGACACCTCGAAATCGGCGCCTGGAGTTTGTTCGCGATCCTCTTCTTTTGGCAAATGCCGCACTTTTTCGCAATCGCCTGGATGTACCGGGACGATTACGCGCGCGCTGGATTCGAGATGATTTCGAAAGACGATCAAACCGGCGCCCGAAGCGCCAGCCAGAGCGTGCTCTTTTGTTTTCTTCTCCTGTTTATCTCGGGCGTGCCGGCTTTCCTGAAAATCGTGAGCTCGTCGTATCTCGTTTCCGAGCTGGTCCTCAACGGCCTCTTCATTTACGTCGCGATGCGTTTTCTCCGGACCCAGGCCGCGACCGATGCGCGCCGGTTATTTCTCACCTCGATCGCGTACCTGCCCTTGTTGCTCGCCGCGCTTGTTTTGACGAAGTTATGAAAACCGAAACGGCCTCCGTCGCGACGCGCACGCCGCCGCCGAAGAGCGGCATGGCCTGGAAACTGACGCTAATCCTCATCCCCGTAGTGACGGCGGTCGTTCTTTTTTGGCTCCGCCAAGCTCAGGTAAACACGCTCGCGAATCGTCCGCTTCCCGCCTACGGAAATATCCCTCGTTTTCAACTAACGAACCAGGACGCGAAGCCGTTTGGTTCCGACCAAGTCGCAGGCAAAATCTGGATCGCTGATTTCATTTTCACAACCTGTCGTGGTCCGTGCCCGATCATCAGCACCCGGATGAGCGAGCTCCAAAAACCATTGGAGAAGAGCGACGTCCGGCTCGTCTCCGTAACCGTCGATCCCGCAACCGACACCCCCGAGGTCTTGCGGGCGTACGCCGACAAACTCCGGAAAGAACCTTTACGCTGGGATTTTCTGACCGGGCCAGTCGACGCCATTACGTCTTTGTCTCGCGACGGTTTCAAACTCGGCATCGCTGAAGAACAGGAGCAGGGCAGTGGTCCCGTCCACAGCACCCGATTCGTTTTGGTGGATCGCCGCGGAACAATCCGCGGTTACTACGACGCGCTCGCGGCCGACGGCGTCACGAAATTACTCGCAGACACGAACCACCTGCTGCGCGAGCAGCCGCAGTAGCGTTGCTGGAGTGGCGGTGTGTAACCGTCGAAACCCAGAGGAGCCTTAAGGTTGGGCGCCGGTACCTTCTTCGCAGACGCCACGCAGATATTCGCGGTATTCGCCCTTCGGCAGCGCTTTCATCAGCCGTTCGAGATCCGCTTGTTCGATGAATTTCATTCGAAAGGCGACCTCTTCCAGGCACGCAATCTTGAGCCCCTGGCGATGCTCGATCGTTGCGATGTAATTGCCGGCCTCGAGCAGGCTGGTTTGGGTCCCGGTGTCGAGCCACGCCATCCCGCGACCGAGCCGTTTCACGTGGAGTTCGTTCCGCTCCAGATAAACGGAATTCAGATCCGTGATCTCAAGCTCGCCTCGGGCGGAAGGTTTCAGGGCCCGGCAGAACTCTACCACCCGGCCGTCATAAACGTACAAACCCGGGATCGCGAAATTGCTCTTTGGGTGCTTTGGCTTTTCTTCGAGGCTCAAGGCGCGGCCATCCGCCCCGAACTCGACGACGCCGTACCGCTCTGGATCCCCCACTTGGTAGCCAAAGATGCACGCACCGTGCTCCAGGGTTAGGGCATCGCGATAGAAGTCGAGCTTCCCGTAAAAGATATTGTCACCGAGAATCAGCGACGCGCCGGCGCCCGCAAGAAAATCGGCGCCAATGAGGAACGCCTGTGCGATTCCTTCCGGCTTCGATTGCACCGCGTATTCGATCCGGATCCCGAGCTTCGCGCCGTCGCCGAGGTAGTCCTGCAACATCGGCAGATCTTTCGGCGTGGAGATAATCAGCACCTCGCGCAAGCCGCCGAGCATCAGGGTCGCGAGCGGATAGCAGATCATCGGTTTGTCATAAACCGGCAGCAATTGTTTGCAGACGATTTTGGTGAGCGGATAAAGCCGGGTCCCGGCACCACCCGCGAGAAGGATCGCTTTTTTGTTCACGAGAAAAAGGGCACCGCCATCACTCGCCCGAGCTCCAATGGTTCAGCCGATTGGCCCATTCCTGCCAGAAACTTGATGGCCGCGTCAAATCGATCCTGCTCACCGGCCTGAGCCAGCGGAGCCCGCGAACAAGCGGACTGTTGGATGCCGGGCGATCGAAAAAGAACGGCGCGCCAATTCGTTCGCTCAGTTTTCGATTCGCAATTCGTCCGCCAACCGCGTGCTCGAGAGCGCTCTCGATCGTGTCGCCCGACATGGCGGGTTTCGCCTCGATCGAGGCGCTCAGACTGACGCCGAGAATTTTCTTCAGCAAAAGTCCGCAGACCAGTGCGCGGGAACTGGTTGCGTGCACGTGGCAGATATCTCCGGCGGCAAAGATCCGCCGGAGCATCACCGCAAAACGCGCCTGCCGGAGAAAGAGATCCACCGGGACGCGATGCTTTTCGTTTGCGCGATTGTCTTCCAACGCCAGGACGAGCTCGCGGTTAGCCTGCCATTCCGCTTCAATCGCCATCGCATCGGGCAAAAATTCGAGGTCGAGAGCGAGCCGTTCCTGCTCGCCGGAAAGTTTTTCGTCTCCGTCGAATTCACACACAAAAGGCCGGACCGTAATCTGTCGCTCGGCCACTTCACGCAACTCGGTTTCCAAGGCAGGCAGAGCGTCATCCGGCCAGCGATCGATCAGGTACGCTACCCGCGGACCGTGGTGGGTCGATGCCGAACCGGTTGCGGGCACGGTCCCTTTCTTTTTCACCAGGAGCTCGATCAACGGGCGCGTCGTGATTTCGATTTGAAAATGTTCCTCGATTCGCGCCCGCCCGGCCGCGCCGTAGCGACCCCGCAATTCCTCGTCCCGACAAAGCGTTTCCAAGGCGTCGGCGAAGAACCCGCTTTCGCCCGGCGGCACGAGTAACCCGGTTTCCCTGTCGACAACCGACTCGGGAATACCGGCAAGCGTCGTCGAGACAACCGGTCGCGCCGAGGCCATCGCTTCGAGGATCACGGTTGGGAAGATATCGCTCGCGCCATTTTCGTCGGTCGTCGACGCCAGCGCGAAAACGTCGCAATCATGCAACTTTTCGAGCACGCAATCCTGCGGAAGGGCGCCCGCCAGGGTGACGAGATGACCGAGCCCGAGCTCGGCAATCTGCCGCTGAAGGGTTTCGTGGAGCGGACCGTCGCCGATGATCTCGCAGCGAAATTGAATGCTCCGCTGGCGTAGTTGCTCGCATGCTTCGATCAGGTATTCGAAGCCCTTGAAAGCGACGAGGCGCCCAACACTCAAAAGTTTGACGACCCCGCCGGTGGCGGCTTTCGGGACCGCGTTAGGAAAATTGGCCAGGTCCATGCCGTTGTAGATCCGGTGAATCTTTGCCGCCGCGTTCGGGCACCGCGCCTGCATCAGCCCGCGACTGTACTCCGTCTCCACCGCGACGAATTCGGCTTCATCACAGATCTCGCGGAGCAGATCGTCGTTTCCCAGGTCGGCCATAAAATCCTGGCCGTGCGCGGTCACGCTGAATGAAAGCCCCGAGATCGCCTTCAGGAAAAGCGCGGTGTGCGCGGCGCGATTCGCAAAATGGACGTGAAAATGCTCCACCCGCTCCCGCCGAAAAAACTCCGCGAAATAATTCGCGTTGCGCGCCCGGGTCGCGGCCTTCACGGACGGACCGTATTTTGTGGCGTGCGCGTCGATTAAACCCTCGGGCAGACGTTTTTCATCCCGGGCCTTTTCTTTCCACAGCTGCATGACCGCTGGCGGCGGCGCATAATGGACGGGCGCTTTCAGCAGGGTCGAGTGCGGGTGGCGAATGCTGGTTAGCGGCGGGTGAATCGAACCGACGGTGAGCTCGAATCCGCGCCGCTCCAGTTCGATCATCTCCATGTCGCAAAACGTCTGCGAAAGGACCGGATAGCGCGAATAGAGGTAGCCGAGGCGCATTTTGATCTTCCTCTACCTCTTCCGCTGCTTCTGCTCTCTCACGAAAGAACGAAGATTGAGAGGAAGAGGGAGAAGAAGATCAACCGTCAGGAAAACCGGACGTCCTTACCGGGATCCATCTCGAAATCGAGCGAAAGGGAGTCGGCCGTGTTCGGCTTGATCACTTCCTCCTGGAATTTCACGTGGATCGGGTCTTCGCGAAACATTTCGAACTTGTCCATCGATTCGAAATCGATCGCGATGAAAAATGGCCAGGCCAGCTCTTGGTCGATTCGCTTGCCGCACTTGATGCTGAGGACTTCCGGGATCTTGAGGAGCTGCATCCGCGTGTTCATCATCATCTCCTCGACGCGGGCGGGCGTCACTTCCGGCTTCAATTTGAACAGGACGATGTGATGCACCATGGGGGCTTAGGTTTAGGCGGGAACGCGTCCCGCGCAAGCTGTATTCCGGCGGATAATTTTGCCCGTTTTCTAACCTCTGATATCCGACTTCCGACCTTTGGGTCCGGCTATCGCTTCCAGTCCAGCGCGCCCTTTTTCAGCGCGTAAATGTAACCGACCATCAGGATCGAAATGAAGCTGAGCATGCTCCAGAGAACGAGCTTACTTTCCACGATCATCTCGCGGTAAACCACAGCCCACGGGTACATGAAGACGATCTCCAGGTCGAACAGGATGAACAGCATCGCGACCAGGTAGAATTTTACACTGAAACGCGGCTGCGTTCCACCCTGCGGCACCATCCCGCATTCGTAGGCCGTATCCTTGACCCGGGTCCGACGGCCGGTTTTGCCGAGCAATACGCTGACCAGCAGCGCAGACACAGCAAAGCCGATCGCTACCCCGATGTGGAGGAGAAGCGGTAAATAATCGCGAAGCATACAGATCCTATTCGGACCGTAGCCGGAATCGGGACTTACTTCGCAGCAGCAGCGGCAGCACGAGCCAGGGCGGCGGTGCGAGCACTCGCGGCGGCGGCGGCAGCAGCTGGGATATGGCCGTTTTGCGGCGCGATCGCCTGGGCGAGCGCGGATGGGAGGCCCTTGTATTTTTTGCCGGTCTTACGGACTGCCCCACGAGCCACCAGATTCTGAAGCTTTTCGTAAGCGCGCAGGCGCAGCATCTCTTCGCCGCCGCTGGCCGCATTCCGAGCCCGCAGATTTTCGTGCACAATATCAAAGAGTTGCTTGAACTCGAAAGATGCACGGCGGGAGAGGACCGCAACCAGTTCTTCGGTCACAAGGTCGGGAACTCGACGTGAGAATGCGTTTTTCTTGAGAATAGCCATAGGGCCGGAATGATACCACATCCGGGCGCTTTGGCATCAGATTTCTCCGCAGCCTCTGTAAAGGCCACTTACTCCTTCATGCTGAGGTGTTTAAATGAATTAATCTCCTGCTCTTGATCCTGATCATAATCCTCCGGGCGGGCGCCGTTTGTGAATAAGATCAGGGGCCGATCAACGATCCGCGGCAGGATCTTACGGCGATTCTTCGGGGCTCGGCGAAGGCGATGCCGATGGTGCAGGGGAGGGCGACGAGAGATTCAGTGGTAGCGTCAACGTGCCTTGCGTCTGTTGCCGGTAAATTGCCGATGCTGCCATCCCCGTTGCCGCCGCGGCGGCTATTGTCTGATACAGCGGCACCGGCCCGATCGATTCTCCGACATATCCGTCACCGCGATAGCTTTGCGACATCACAATCGGCGTCAGATGCCGTATGATCACCTCGGCCGCAGGTAGCTTGCTGATGTCGACCGTGTCGGACATCGACGGCACGAATGCCGCGCCCATCGCGAGCAGGGGGCGCAGGCTGGCGTCGAACCGCGCATACAGCAATGCCGGATCAACGTAGACGAAAGCCTGCTGTGCGGTTGGCACCGCCCGGTCCGCGTTTTGAAAATTGCGCGCGGCCGTTAGCTCCGAGGAACCGGTCGCCACCCGTTTCATCGCCGCTTCGATCGGTGCGATGTCAGGGCCCGCGATTAACATCCGGTCCGACAGACCGATTGTGGGCGATACCGAGAACAGCTGAGTGCCCGACTCGCTGGAGTGATATTGAATCCCTTCCTTTTCGAGATGGGTCCACTGCACGTCGCTGGCGTTCGTGGTGTTGGTGATCGTCGCCACGATTTGGTGGGCCTTTCCAGAATCTTTGACCGGCACCGCCGCGAGGAGCGCCGGCCATTGCGAGTTCGTGGTCCAAGTCCCGATTAATCCGACTTCGGGCCCGAACGCGTCCTTCCATTGCTCAAGGGTGACCCCGCTCGCCGCCAACGAGCTGGTCACCCTGTGCAG
Source organism: Chthoniobacterales bacterium (assembly GCA_045809825.1). GTDB lineage: Bacteria > Verrucomicrobiota > Verrucomicrobiia > Chthoniobacterales > UBA10450 > AV80. The sequence continues at coordinate 18,473 of JBJMXC010000109.1, forward strand.
ACCGCCGAGCCAGCCGAATCCGGGTGTCTGCCAGCCCTGCTCGATTTCCTTGCGAAGATCGAGCAGACTGGCGACGTAGAAAAAGGTGTCCCTGGTTGCGACCGGCAGGGTCGTCCGGCCGAGAGTGCCGAGCTCCGCGACTTTCGGCATCCCGACAAAGACCGTGTCGCGCATCCGGCCGCCATCGAAGCCCGTCGCGCCGCAGAAACTGCGGACCTGACGAAGGAGGGCTAGTTGGTCCGATGAGCCGGCCTCTGTTTCACGTCCAGCACTCAGCTTTTCCACAAGCTGATCGGGGCGACCATAAACAATCGCAGCGTAACTCCCCGGCATGTGTTTCGACGCCGCGAGGAAGGTCTCGTCCGCCGATAACGCAGTGTCCCCATTCTTAATCCGTCCGTCCGCTCGATCCACCAAAACCTTGAGATTCTCGATATCGTTGGCGAAGAGGAACCACTGCCCGGCCCACGTTGTTGAGACCCTCACAATCCCGGCGCTTTCCGTCACGATCCGGCGTCCCTGGTAATCCAAGGTCTCCTGTTTTACCTCTGCGTTCTCACCAAACAGTCGCGCTTTCCACGACTCCACCAGTTTTGCCGCTGCGTCGGTGTTGCCCGGACAACGGAATCCACCGTCCCATTTCCACGCGCTCGCCTCGATTGAGATAACGGCGAAAAAAGCGTCTTTCAGGTCGATTGACGCAATCTCCTCAACCGTCGCACCCGCTCGTCCCTCGGTCGGGATTTTCGAGCGCGGTTTCGCGAGAAACTCCTGTACAGCCGGCTCTTTCCAGAGCTGATAGAGGTCGGTCCGGTGCCATTGATCGCGCGAGTGGTTGAAGTCCGGGACGTGAACAACGGCCAACGTTTCCTTTGGCAACAACGACGCCACCCCGAGGCTCGAAGTATGGCGCGCCCGGTAGAAGCCCCACCAGATTATCCCCGCCGTGACCGCCGCAAGCAGGACCAGCAACTGCAGTCGTCTCATTTGAGTCCGCCACTGTACCGCCGACGGCGGAAATCCCAAACTCGAAATCCGGCCGGAGGGGCGCGCTTCCGCACGTCCGATTTCCGTGTTCACCTGCGAAGGGCCGGACGCGCAGACCCCGTCCGTTACGCTCGCGGATGAAACTTCCGATGGACTGCTTTCAACCGCTGCTGATCTACGTGTGTATAAACCTGTGTCGTCGAAATGTCGGCGTGGCCGAGCATTTCCTGGATGATCCGCAGGTCCGCGCCGTTGCTCAAAAGATGAGTCGCGAAACTATGCCGCAACAGATGCGGATAAATATTCGCCTCCAATCCTGATTGCTTCGCCCGTTTCTTCACGATCTGCCAAAGTCGGGCGGTGCTCAGCTTCGTCCCGCGGCTGGAAAGAAAAATCTCACTGCTCGTTTGTCGTTTCACCAGTTTCGGCCGCTCCGTCGAGAGATAAGCCGCGAGCGCGTCGGTTGCCTTTCCTCCCACCGGCACGAGTCGCATTTTGTTACCTTTGCCGGTCACGCGGAGGATCCGCTCTTCCGTGTTGAAATTCTCGAGCCGCGCATTTGCCAGCTCGGAAATCCGGAGCCCGCTCGCGTAGAGGAGTTCAACGATGGCGCGGTCGCGCAACCCGAGCGGCTGTTTCGTATCGATGCTTTCAATCAGGCGCTCGACCTGGAGCTCATTCAGCGTTTCCGGCAGGTAACGCTCGATTCGCGGCAAGGTCAGTGTCTCGGTTGGATCGCGTTCGAGCGCGCCTTTGCCTCCGAGGAACCGAAAGAAAATCTTCAGCGCCACCACAATCAATTTGATCGAGGACGCCGCCAGTCCGCCATTTTTCCGGGCGCCGAGATACTCGCTAACCATGGGTTGCGTCACCTCGCGGGCGTCCATAATTTTCTTCGCCGCCGCGCACCACTCCGCGAATTCGGTCAGCGAACGCCTGGTCGAGAGCTGATAATTTCCCGACAAACCGCGCTCGGTCGCCAGAAAACGAATGAACGAATCGATCTCGCGTTCCACGAGATGGAATAAATCAGGAAAGCAGGGAAACAGGAAATTCAATCAGGCTGACGACCAATCTGGAAACCAGCATTGAAAATACCGGACGGTCTGAAAATCCAAGCGCCGTTTCCTGCGTTCCTCTTTTCCTGATTCATGTTCTCTTCCTGGTTTCCTCGCTTCCAGATCCATTCCCGAACGCGCGTGAATACTGCTTGAACCCACTCCGTCTCATATCGACTCGATAATCAGAAATTTCGTCACTTGCTCACAACCATCGGTTCTTTTCCGACGCTCCTTCCAGATTTCCTAAAGATTGACAAAACTTCCGGGCGTTCCGAACGTTATTAACAACATGAGTCTTGATCTCAATTCGTTGCTCAGGGATTGGCCGCATGAACCGGGCGCCATCAAAGTGCGCAAGATTCTGGGCCTCGATGGGCGGGAAAAATTGCAGCTCCGCATCGACCTCGGCGTCCTCCAGATGGAAGTCGCCGGACGGCCCGATGGCCAGCGCCCCCACAACTGCGAGTCGCTCCTGGTTTATCATCAGCGCCGGGCCGAGCGGGCCGAGGCGCGCGGCGAGACCTTTGAGCTTTCCGCCGAGCAATGCAACGACCTCCAGCAGGAAGGCATCCAGTATTACCACCGTTACCTGAGCCTGTTTCAGATCAACGATTTCAGCGGCGTTATTCGCGACACCCAGCGCAACCTCGATCTTTTTGCCTTCGTTGCCGAGCACGCCGACCGGGAGGAGATGATCTGGAGCTTCCAGCAATTCCGGCCCTACGTGCTGATGATGAACACGCGCGCAAAAGCCTCGATCCTCCTCGGCGAAGGCAAGTTCGCCGACGCCATGCGAGAGATTGAATCCGGGCGCGATGCCATCCAGGAATTCTTCAACAGCTCCAGCTTCCCCGAGCTCGCCGCAAAAAGTTCCGAGCTCGCGTTCCTCGACGAATGGCTCGAGGAAGTCAGCTCGAAGCGCCCGCTCTCCAAGCTCGAAGTCATGCAGCGAGAGATGGAAGTCGCGATCGCGAGCGAGCTCTACGAGCGCGCCGCCGAGCTCCGCGACGCTATCAAACTCTTGCAGACGCAAAGCAAGTAGCGGCGAGGCCGCTAGGGCAGCGGTTAATTGTTATTGGTTTTCCGGGCGTCCGTCCTCTCATCCGCGCTATCCGCGGCCCCCGTTATCTCGAGCCTTGCCGTTACACCGTCGCGCCGGGGCGGCCCGCGATCAGGCCCATGAGGAGCAGGCCCAAAGAGACCGCGCGCATCACCGACCAGAAAATGCCCAGCACAGTCAGGACCGACGCTCGTTGCGCCATGCTGTGGCTGCCGTCCATCGCCCACTGCTGGACCAGTGTCTGAGTTATCGGGATGAAAATGCAAAGCGCGACCGATAATCCGAATCCTCCGAACGCCCAGCTCCACCCGCGTCCGCCGTCGTTCCACCGCGATACAATCACCATGCACGCCACCACGCTGACGATGAAGACCGGCGATTGCCCCGCGAACAGGGTGAACATCAGCTTCCATTGGTTCCCGTCGGATAGAGCATTCATTTGCATCCCATCCTGAGGCCAGCCGACCACGGTGTAACGCGCAAAAGCGAACTGGTTCTCGCCACATTCGGGGCACCCCCCCTCCGATTAACCGATAACCATTAACGTGTAACGATCAGCAATCCTTCACGGGATTTTGATTACAACACAGGCCACAATCGCCACGACTAGCGCGAGAATAATTTCGAGCGTCGCCACGAGCGAACCCATGTGACTCGGCTGGTGCGCAATCGCGACCAGGCTAATCGCAACCCAGATCAACAGACCAGCGACCACCGAAATGAGAAACCGTTTCAACGGTGGCAGAATGCCGCAGCCAGCCAGATTAGGCAAACTCGGCAAAGGCTGCTCGGAGCGATGTGATGTGCGCGAATTCCGCCGACCCACCGGAAAGCATTTCAAAATCCTCGAACTCAAACCCGGGCCCGACCGTGCAACCTACCAGGCTATATTCGCCGCGTGGCTTTGCCGCCTGCCAGCATCCCGCCGGTACGACACAAACAGGGCGACCTTCTGAGCTTACTCCTGTCAGCAATTCCTCGTGGATCTCGTCGTTGGGCCCGATCCAATAAAGCTCCAGCGGATCTCCTTCATAAAAATGCCAGGCCTCGTCCGAAGCAACTCGATGCCAGCGGCTGTGCTGGCCGCTGGTGAGCAGAAAATAAATCGTCGTCAACGCGGAGCGCGCCGGTCTTTCGTCCAGCGGTTGGACCTGGCTCGAGGAACGGAAAATCTCCCGGAAATGCCCACCTTCAGGATGTGGCTCCAAACTGAGCTCACTAATCAACTCTTTCGCCCGGCCACGCATTGCGAATCAGAGTGATATCGCGTTACCAGATCGCGCTGTAGCGTCCGCTGTCGCCAGCGGACCAACCGCAGACCTTCGCCAGGCACCATCATTCCTCATCCTTGTAGTAGTCGACCTCGGGGCCCTGGACGAAGATGTAATCGGCGTTTTCCTTGGTGACTGCCCACTTGCCGCTATCCGGGTAATAACAAGAGTCGTGCCGCGGATTATCGGCGATGACGTAGTAAGCAAAATCTTCCGTCCCTTTGTTCGAGAGCTGATGAGCTTCGCCTGGCCCAAAGAAGAAGGCGTCACCGGCGACAACCTCCGACGTGCCATCCTTGTCGCGGACTGTCCCGCAACCAGATACTACGAGGTAAAGCTCCGATTCGGCGCCATGGGAATGATAGGGGCAATACGATTTGCCAGGCGGAATGTGGACGAGCGCCAGATCAAACGGGTGGCGCTTGGCGAGATCGAGCGAATCGGCGTCACGCCCGAGGGCGACCGAAATTTCCCTGACGGTTTTCGCGTACTTCCCCCCGGGCGATTCGCGGTTATCCGCGGCGACATCAGCCAGGTTAACTTTTTTCATGATTACAGACCGAGATAGATCGTCATGTTTTGAGGAACAGCGATGAACTCCCGTAATCGATCACGGCTGCCTGGGCTTCAAAAACGTCGGCGCCAAGGATGACATCGACCGGCGCTTCGCCTTTGAAAGCGAGCGATAAAGCAGAAAGCGTCATGAGCGATAAAACCGTAACGAGCCGGGATGAATCAGGAAAGCAAAACAGAAGGAAAGGAGGAACCCGGATGACGCTGATTAATCGGATCGAGCCGAGAACGCTTTGTTGAATGCCGAGGGAAGAAATCCGCCATGGTTTCTTAATCCGTGGTATTGCGTGATCCGCGGTCCGATCCCTGCCATTAGCGGACTCCGCGGCTGGATTCTCCCATCCCCCTACCGTCGATCGCCCAGTCCGACGTCACATGGGAAGAGCGATCATAACGATTCGCTACTCGTAAACCGCTTCGAGCTGTTGATCGATCACCTGGCCAGTAAAGCGATCAATTGCGACATGAAGCCAAAACCGCTTCTCCGCTATCACTACAAACTTCGTTAGGTCGGCTGCAGTCGTTGCAGTCGGAGGATAGCGCCCGCTCTGCGCGATGACATCGATCATCAAATTCCAAGTCCGCGTCTGAGTAACTTCAGAGAGCGCGCGCGCAATCGTCTCGTTTTTCTCTTCATCCGCCGAAAATGGCGTATTTGTTACGACGCTTGCGAGGCGCGCTATATCTTTGCGACCAACGGCCGGCCGCGCCGTTGTTTCAGCAACAATCTTCATGGCAGCGGAAGCAGCGTCCGGCGCATTGATCGGATTCCCGCCTGCGGTCGCAGACGCGCCTTTGATGACCGCAGCAAGAACGGGGACGTTGCTTGTGTTCAAGTTGACCTGGCCGGACCGAGTTGCTGCTGTGTTGTAAGTAAACAGATCGAGCAACGGTGCGTCAGCTGAGCCCGCCGTGCGAAAATCGACACTGCTGTTGCCATTGTGGTAGCCGTAGCCGAGCTCGCCCACATTTCTGAAAGCACGGTTTAGGACAGTCACTATCGCCGGTCGGGTCGGTGCGCCGGGCTCAATCGACGCTGTGTTATCAACGCCGAACGCTTTCAGCGGCGGACCTGTGGGGTTGCTCGGGTCCGAGTACTCGACCCATGTCGTCTCATTGTTTGTGTCACGCTGGTCGATTAGTGATGCGACGATCGAGAGAACGTCAGAAACGCTTGAGGCGGGGAGAGCATAGCCAAGCAGCGAGACCAGGTCAGGATCCTGGTTGGTTCCGGCAATCGGAGGAATCGACGATCGCAACGTCACGCCGGTGGGGCCATAGTATTGCCAGTGTTCCGCAACTGTTCCTACTTTCGCCACATATGAGAGGCCGAACTGAGTTTGGATTAGCAAAGCATTGGCTGCTGTAGGCGGCGTGGTTGCGAAGAGATCGAAGCGAGCGAGCGGGAATCTTCCTGCCAGCAACGTTCCAGACGTTGTCCACGTCGAGCGATTCAGGCCACGGGAGGAAGTTCCAAGGTCCTGCATTGCGTCTTGGTCGGCAGTAAGTGTCCGTCGAACCTCGAGAAGCTGCGCACGGTTGATGAAGTACTGGTCGACCTTCGAAGGGGCGCCCGACGTCGGATACGCTGCCGCCGGTACGTTAACAAATCCGAAATCTCGACCCGAATCCAAAAAATAGGTTACGAACGCAGCGGGATTCGTGGTGAAATTAAAATTGCCGTAACCACCCGTAGGCTGCGCGCTGTAACAATTACGCCACCCAACGATGTTATCGATTGCGCTGAACGAAAGTCCGGTTGCGGTAAGGTCCGCAAATGCAATTACTCCTTTCTTGCCGATCTCGCTGAGATAGGCGGCGTTATTCGAATTGGCGGACGGAAATCCGGCGACATTCATGTCAAGTAAGCCGCCTTCGTCATAGACCACGTAGGCATATCGACCGACGACCGAACGATTCGGGGCTGTGAGAACCGTCGGGCCTGCGTCAGTAACAATGACCCAGTCGGGGGCGACAAACTGCGGTACGGGATCGGTGCCGAGATTAGTCGCATTAGCGCCTCCGTAGAGTGCGGGGTCGCGCGGAATCAAGTAATGCTTATTCCAGCGTGCGGCGGTAACATACCGGCCATTTATGGATACATCCGAAGTGGAATTGACAGGTGAAGCGAAACTGGAGACAGCCGGAGCAGCGACCGGGTCACTTCGTACGCTACGCCGAATCAGATTCGGAATGCTCGGATCGTTCCCGCTCCGCTGCGGCACAATGTTGCCATCAGGCATAGGTGGAGTTGAGCCATTAACGATTTCCTGTTTCAAATCCGCGGTGATGATGGCCAGGGCCGAACGGGCTAACTGATCGGAAGCAGTGTTGCCGAAACTCGAATCAGCAAGCGGACGATCCGCCGTCGTGCGAGAGAGATAAGCGACGACGACGCTACCCAGCAAGACGATGAAAGCTAATACGATGAGCAACGCCGCGCCATCGTCGCGGGCGGAGACTCGCGCCGACACAGTCATAGCGGTGTTGGCTTCAGATAAAATGCACGTTCGTAGAATCGAATACCGTTAATAGCGAGACGTGGCATTGCTTTGATCGTTGCATCAGTAGTGACCTTGCTCTGCCACTGCGCGAGCAATTGGCCCGGGCCCATCGTGGCTGCGTAGTCAGGTAGTTTTCCCGCGATTGTCGCGACTTGCGTGTTATCACTCGACAACAAAACACGGCTGGTCTGATCAATCGCGGCGACCGCGACAATAACGGCTGTAACGTCACGCAACCCTGAAGGATCAGCATGGCCAGCGGCTGCGTCCCACGGGACGACTGAAAAACTGCCATTCGTTAGAAGATAGTAATACTCAAATCGAAAAATTTGTGCTGATGCGACCTCATACTTCGAATCTGTTGTGGCATTGCTCTTCACACTCGTCCAAATGTCGCTTATATTGGTCGGACCGAACACGAGCGGTCCGTCCTGCACCTTTGAGGAGTCCCCGTTCATCAGTAGGCCGTACGCCATTCGCTGAAATCGGGTATAGACGTCCTTGTTACCCGCGGCGGTACTCGAGTTGACTTTGTAGGCTATGACCGAGAATGGACTCTGCGAACCAGCTCCAGCATAGTCGCCCGGAACTCCACTGTAGAACGCAATCTTGTCGTTGATCGTGCTCAAGGCATTACCAGTCATCGGACCGCCGGCCGCCGTACCTTTGCCATAAAAATCGACATCGCTTCTCTGAACCATTTGCGAGAAGTCCAAGGCCATGCGGTCGAACAAAGGTCGGACCTGACTGTCAACATCGATTCGCTTTTGTCCGCCCTGAATCGTGTTCGTCGCATTGACGGTGAGGCGCGCAAGGAGCGCCACCATGAACGCAAGCAAAGTGATGCTCACTAAAAGTTCGACCAGGGTGAAACCGCGTTGCGCCCTCATCTTCGAATTCAGTTGCGATCGAAAGCAGCGAACATTTCGCAATGACCGACTGCGTTAGCGGGGGTCGCCAATGCTGGCCACGTTACCTGGACATAACTGAAGGTCGATGACTTCGAGCCACCGGCGCCCGGCGGGAATGTAATACTCATGCGATAGCGTGAATTTGCAGTGGGAGCCGCTGACGACACGCCGTCACCGTCGAAATACAATGTCTTCGCGGTACCGAAAGTTACCGCGAACTGAGTCGACGTGGCCGTTGTTTTTGGAGTCGCTCGCATGTCTGCGAGCACGGTAGTGATAATATTCGTCGCGGCCGTTTGAGATATGGAGTTCTGATTGGTTGTAAGGCCAACCGGAATTAGGGCAAAGAGCGTCAACAGCGAGATGGCGACAACACCCATGGCGATCGTCACCTCGATGAGGGAGAAGCCCCGGCAGCGTGCGTGTGTCACCGCCGGTAAACTTTCATGTTCCCCGAAAACCCGGCAACTTGGACAACGCAGGATTTCGCATCATCCAACACCCCACCGTGGGACGGTTGCAAACCGACTTCCGCGATTGTCCTGAGTGCGTAGTTGTCGTTTTGCGGCCGACATTCGCCTCGTGGACTAAACTGAAGCATCTTCTTGAAGGTGTATTCAGCCATTGTCTCGGGCTTACCTGGCGGATAATGAAAATATCGCAGGGAATCGGGAGGGGTGACATCACCTATCTGAGCATTGTCGGGGCTATTGCCTGGGACCGTGGGCCTGCCCGTTAAAGTGTCTGATCCGTCCGCCGTCCCAAGTGCAAACGTCCGTAAATGAGCGTTGCCAAGCCTCAGCAGATTACCGATCTGGACAAGCTTCATTCCCGCGGAATCCATGTCAGTCGCCGGACTGGTAACCGAATTGTAAACCGTGGTGCCGTCCTTCGACGCTACTGTGCAAATTACAACCCGGCCAGTCCCGACGGTAGGAGGCTTCGTGGACGCAAGCGCTCCGTTTTCCTCGAAAAAACCAATCCACACGTATGTGTTGTTCACCAAAGCGTATGCACGGGCTTGTTCCATTGCCCCCTTAACCCTGTAAACCGCGTTCGTTATATCCTGGCTGCTCTTAAGTGAATTAAACGCAGGGCCCACGAGCACGGTCAACAGAACGACGATCGCGATCACGACGGTCAGCTCGATGAGCGTAAATCCGCGCTGCAACTGATGTTGTTTCACCCCGGGCAAAATAGCGGAAGAGGGGAAACGCCGGAAAGCCGAAACGCTGGAAACTGAAAGCTGAAACAGCGAGGAGGACGCGCGCGGCGGCGCTGGAAAATCTTGCAGAATCGGGAACAATTGCCGGGCGGGCTCATTAATGGGGGCATGGTTCTAGCTTTTTACGGCGGGGCTGTGCTGGAACACACGTTATCAGAAGAGGAGCATTCTCAGATCGTGCAGACGATCGAGATGTTTGAGGTCATCCTCCAAACTCAACCGGATGATTATCAATCACTTGAGATCCTGAAGGAAGCCTATCGCAAAGTCGGGCGCGTGGACGATTCGCTCAAGACTTCGCGCCGCCTCGCGGAAGCCTATTTCAATACCGGATCCTACACCCTCGCCATGCAGGAATGTGAGGCGATCCTGATCAAGGAACCGAACGCGCCGGAGATCCTGGCCATGCTCGGCGATATCGAGACGCGCCTCCACCAGGCCGGCCATGAGATCGCCAAGGGCGGCTCGAAAACCGGCCTCATCGCGGCGACGTCTGGCAACGGCCAAAACGGGTTGATTCTCGGCGACGGCGCCAGCGGCTCGTTGATCGATATCGGGATGAACCGGACCCCGGCAAATTTGCAGGACCGCGGCGACGAGCATCTCGCGAAATTTTTGGTGATGCAGCAGCTCTTCCCCGAGGACGAGGTGAACAAGGCGATGGAGACGGTCAAGCAGTTGAACAAGAAACTGGCCGGCGAAGCGCTGGCGGCCTCCTTATTGGACAAACTCGCCCGGCAGGAGACCGACAAATTGGACGCCGCTCTTTCGGGCCTGATCGACCGGACAAAGTTCGCGTTCGTTCCGATCGAATATTACGACGTGGACCGCCAGATCCCCCGGATGTTGCCGGATAACCTGACGCTCGGCCGGCTCTTTTTGCCGTTCGATTTAATCAGCCGCACAATCATGATCGCGTGCTGTAATCCGTTCGACGCCGCGGGGCGCGACGCCGTCCAGCAGTCGCTCGATTACACGGTGACGTGGTACCTGGCGCGGCCGGGCGCGATCATCAAAGCTTTGCAGGACGTTTACCGGCTCGAGTCCCGGGTCTAACCGCGAGAGACGATGAGAAGCAAATCTTTCGCGGAACGCATCGCCGACGTTTTAATCGAGGACGGGCTCCTTTTGCCGAGCCAACTCGAAGAAGCGGTCGGGCTGCAGCAAAAAGAAGGGGGGCGCCTCCTCAAGATTTTGACGGACAAACAGTTCGTCACCGACCAGGACATGACGGTGAGCATGGGGCGTTGCCTGAACACGCCGCTGATCAACCTGGCAAAAATTCGGGTGCCGGAAGAAGTGATGTCGCTGGTGCCCCGCGAGCTGGCGAAGGCGAACAAACTGGTGCCGGTGGCGCGGCTGAACGGGAAACTGTTCGTGGCGATGGCGGACCCGACGAACGTGCTCGCAGTCGACGACGTAAAGCGCCGGGTGCAGCTCGACATCGTGCCGATGATCGCGACCGAGAGGTCGGTCAACGATCTCCTAGCCGGGACTCACCACGGCGGGGCGCGGATGGCGGAAGTGCTGAAGCAAGCCGCGGAAGACGCAGCCGCAGCGAGCGACGTCGAAGTTCAAAGCAAGAAGAACGACGAGATCGATCTCGACCGGTTGGCGACGGATTCGGAAGACGCGCCGGTCATCAAGATCGTCAATCTGATTTTGGTCCAGGCGGTCAAGGAAAAGGCGTCGGACATTCACATCGAGCCGTTCCAGAAAACGCTGAAGCTGCGTTACCGTATCGACGGTGAGCTGGCAGCCGCGGAGTCGCCCCCGAAAGCGCTTCAGCTTGCGATCACGTCGCGTATCAAGATTTTGGCGGGCCTCAATATCGCGGAACGCCGTATCCCACAGGACGGCCGCTTCCGGATCAAGGTCCTGGGCAAGGACATCGATCTTCGTGTTTCGATTCTGCCGACGGCGTACGGCGAGAAGATCGTTATTCGTATTCTCGATAAATCGGCACTCACGGGCAGCATCGACCAGATGGGGATGGAAGAGTCGACGCTGGAAAAATTCAAGAAAGCGATCGACGCGCCTCACGGAATGATCCTGGTGACGGGCCCGACCGGTTCAGGAAAAACGACGACGCTTTATTCGGTGCTGCAGGAGTTGAACAACCCGCAGTACAACATCGTGACGGTTGAGGACCCGATCGAATACGAGCTTTCCGGGATCAACCAGGTCTCGGTTCGAAATGATATCGGGCTCGATTTCGCGTCGGCCCTGCGGTCGATCCTGCGCCAGGACCCTGACATCGTCATGGTCGGTGAAATTCGTGACAACGAAACCGCGGACATCGCGGTGAAAGCGGCGCTGACCGGTCACCAGGTGTTGAGCACGCTGCACACGAACGATGCCGCCGGTGCGATCACTCGTCTCGACGACATGGGGATCGAGCCGTTCCTGATCTCGAGCTCGGTCATCATGGCCTGCGCGCAACGAATTGTTCGCCGGATCTGCTCGAATTGCCGCGAGGAGTTCGTGCCGGAGCCGGAAATGATCGGGCGGCTCGGTGTTGAAATGCCGGAAGGCGCAATATTTTATCATGGAAGCGGATGCGACCGCTGCAAGCACCGGGGTTATCTCGGCCGAGTGGCGCTGATCGAAGCGTTGCCGGTGAGTGAAGCGATCCGACGGTTGATCATCAAGCGCGCCTCCTCGGCGGTGGTGAAAAACCAGGCGATCAGCGAAGGCATGCGGACACTGCGAATGGTGGGAATCGACAAGGCGCTGGAGGGAGTCACAACCCTGGAGGAAATCTGGCGCGTCACGGCGGAGGACCA
>JBJMXC010000110.1:0-9580 GCA_045809825.1 Chthoniobacterales bacterium
CCCGCCGCGCTCGAGCACGTCGACGAGATCGCCGCCGTGGAGGGGGTCGATGTCCTGTTCCTCGGCCCCGCCGATTTCAGCGGCCTGATCGTGAGCGAGGCCGCGCTCGACCGGTTGCGAGGCTGGGACGCAAGAGTCGCGATCGTCCTTGGGTCGGGCTTGAACTCTCTCGTGCCGGAAACAGCGGCTAACGACACTGTTGCCTACTCAGAATTCGCCGAACTCCCGAAGCCTTCGGTGCCCGGGCACGCCGGTCGATTCGTTCTCGGTCAGCTAGGTCAAACAAAAATCATTTTTGCCCAGGGACGGGTTCATCTCTACGAAGGGAACACGGCCTCGCAGGTCACCGCGGGCATCAGAATATTAGCGGAAGCCGGCGTCAACCAACTGATCCTGACTAATGCTGCTGGGGTCGCGAACGAATCGTTTGCGCGGGGCTCCTGGATGATGATTACGGATCATCTTAACCTCACCGGTACCACTCCCTTACTCGGCAGCGCAAAATTCATCGACATGACCGCGGCGTACTCCGAATCCTGGCGAGCGCGGTTCCGTGCTGCGGCGGCCGCGGAAAAAATCGCGTTACACGAAGGCGTTTATGCGGGGTTGCTCGGCCCACAATACGAGACCGCCGCAGAAGTCCGCATGCTTCGTCACCTGGGGGCTGACGCGATCGGTATGTCCACTGTCCTGGAAGCAATCCAGGCGAGAGCGCTCGGATTGAAGGTCGCGGGTTTCTCGTGTCTCACCAACTGGGCCGCCGGACTTGGCGGCGCCCCGCTAAGTCACACGGAAGTGCTGGAGACAGGGCGCCAGGCTGCAGCGCAATTCGTGCGACTCCTCAACGCAGTATTTCGAGCGGCCTAACGAATCGTTACGGTCGAATTTCGACCGGCGTCCCGTCTGGCACCGCCCGATAAATTTCCTCGATTTCGAAATTAGCGACCGCAATACAGCCCGCCGTCCAGTCGATCCGGCGATGGAACCGGCCCGGCCAGCCGCGCCCATTTGGCAATCCATGGATCATGATATCGCTGCCGGCAGATAATCCTTCCGCGGCCGCGCGATCGACGTCGTGCTGTTCTGGATACGAAATGTGGAGGGCGAGGTGGTAATCGCTGTCCGGTTTGTGAAAATCGATCGAGTAAACGCCTTCGGGGGTCCGTTGGTCACCCTCGTATTCTTTTGGACCCGCCGGGCCCCGACCCAGGGCGACGCGATACGTCTTCAGGGTCCTCCCGTTGCGCAGCAGCGTGAGTTGACGAGCGGATTTTTCGACGACAACACGATCGGCCACGGCATCGTAGGGCAGGGGAGAGAAATTAAGGTAAGCCGCCATGGCCACCGCAACAGCGGCCAGGAAGAACAAAGTAACCAGAACCAAAAGAAATCTCACCGAGGGACTCGATCGCTACGGTCCTTCGATCGGACCCCGCGCCCGTGGCTCGCGATCTTTTGTCGTCGCTGTACTCGGCACCGTCACAAACGGACCGCCTTCCATCGGCGCGCTCTCCGAAAAGGCCACGTCCGGCATGTTACTCGGCAAACCCTCCAGCGGAAATTCCTTCCGGAGCGGAAAGTAGGGATACCCATCCCACATCAGGATGCGGCGCAGATCTGGGTGATCGGCGAACCGCAAACCCATCATGTCGTAAATTTCGCGCTCGTGCCAGTTCGCGGTCGGCCAGATATCCGAAACGGTCGGGATCTCAGCCTTGTCCTCGGAAACGCGGAGCTTCAAGCGGAGATGAACGGCAGACGGCATTGAGTAAAGCTCGTAAACGATTTCAAAACGCGGCTCCTCACCGAAGTTGTCGATGCTCGTGATATCGACGAGGTAGTCGAACCCGTGGTCGTCACGGCACAGTTTAGCAATCTCGCGCAGATCGTTGGCGCCAATCACGAAGGTTGGCTCGCCACGGAATTCGGATTTTTCCTGGATCTTCTCGCCCAGGACGCCGCTCAATTTCGCGAGAACGTCCTGGCCACTCATGCACTGAGGGCGCCGAGCTTTTCAGTCAGGCCGCGTTTCTGCTCGCGGAACGAGCTTTCGCCGGAAATTTTCTCCTGAAGTTTCATCAGGCCCTCAAGCAGCGCCTCAGGGCGAGGCGGGCATCCAGAAACATAAACATCGACTGGAAGAAGCTGATCGATTCCCTGGAGAACAGCATAGGACCGATACATGCCCCCCGAAGACGCGCACGCACCCATGGCGATGACCCATTTTGGCTCCGGCATCTGTTCGTAAATTCGTTTCACCGCTAACGCCATTTTGTAGGTGACCGTGCCGGCCACAATCATGACGTCGCACTGGCGCGGCGAGAAGCGCATGACCTCGGCGCCGAACCGCGAAATGTCGAAGCGCGACGCCGCCGTCGCCATTAGTTCGATTGCGCAACAGGCAAGCCCCATCGGCATCGGCCAAAGAGAATTTTTGCGCATCCAGTTCATGGCCGCGTCGAGGCGGGTGAAGATGACGTTGCCCTCGATTTTCGAATCGTAAGCAGCTGGGCGAATTTCGCGCATCGCGAAACACTAGAGTCGCGGCCAAGCGCCGCAAGAGGAATCAGAGGAGACCGCCGCGCGGTTAACCTGCAGCCTGCATCGGATAGTCCGGAACGAGGTTCACATGACTGGATGCAATGACTTCGTGGACGGTCCGGCCGAGTTCGGCGGCTTCGTAAGGTTTCGCGATAACCCCACGGAACCCGAAATCCTGGTAACGACTCATGGTTGCGTCCATCGCGTAGCCGCTGGAAACGATCGCGTTAACCGTCGGATCGATTTCAATCAGTTTCTTCAGCGCTTCCTTGCCGCCCATGCCGCCGGGCAGGGTAAGGTCGAGAATAACGAGATCGAATCGTTCGCCGGCCATCATCTTCTGGCGGTAGATCTCGACGCCTTCAAGCGCGCTTTCCGCCTGGGTGACCTGGTAGCCAAGCCGCTCGAGCGTGAACTCGACAAGCGCGCGAATCGCTTCTTCGTCGTCCACAATGAGGATGCGGCCGGTGCCAGAGATGACTTCGTTAAGCTGGCGAGGAGGGGCTTCAACCGGGGTTGCTTGATGGCGGAGAGCGGGAAGATAGATCGTAAACGTCGATCCGTAGTGAACCTTCGATTCCACGGTGATCAGGCCGTTGTGGTTCTTGATGATGGAATAGGTCGTCGCCAGGCCCAGGCCGTTGCCCTTCGCCTTGGTCGTGAAGTAGGGGTCGAAGATTCGTTTGATGCAGTCTTCGGAGATGCCCACGCCTTCGTCGCGAATGGCGAGTCGGAGATAGTCGCCGTGCATAAGGTCGGGGATGACTGGCGAGCTGGTGGGGCCGTAACTGAAATTGTCGCAGCTTACATGCAACGTCCCGCCATTCGGCATCGCCTGGTCGGCATTCACGACCAGGTTCGCAATCACCTGGCTGATCTGGCCTGAATCGATCTCGGCCGGCCAGAGATCGGCGCCGAAAACGAATTCGCTTCGACTGTGCGTCCCGCGCAACGAGAAACTGACGGTATCCTGGATGAGCTTTCCCATCGATGCGGTCTTCTTAATGGGCGCGCCGCCGCGGGCGAAAGTGAGGAGTTGCTGAGCGAGATCGCGCGCGCGCATTGACGCGTTTTTCGCGTCGTTGAGGCGGCCACCCATTTCGTCGTTAGGCGGCAAAATCAGCGACGCCAGCGAGATGTTACCAATGATCGCGGTAAGGAGGTTATTGAAATCATGCGCAATTCCACCGGCGAGCAAGCCGAGCTGTTCCAGGGTCTCGGCTTTGCGTCGCTCGGCTTCGTTGCGCTGACGTTCGGTGATGTCGCGAAATACAAGGACGACGCCGGCGACTTCATTCTTGCTGTCGCGGATGGGGGAGGCGACCTGTTCGATGACATGCTCTCGTCCCGTCCGTGACCGAAGGGTCGCGTTCTCCGGCATGCTGAGCAAAATCGACTGCGCCTCGTTCCGTGATCCAGTTCTCTGGGCGCGGGCCTGCGCCTGGAGGTCGATGGCGATGTTGTAAACGGACTTGAGAGATCGTCCGATCGCTTCCTTCGATGTCCAGCCGGTCAGGTTTTCCCCGGCGTTGTTGATCATGATAATCTTGCCCTGAACGTCCGTCGTGATAACGCCGTCTTCGATGGACCGCAGGGTCACAGCGAGGCTTTCCTTGTCTGACGCGATTTCCTGTTCGAAGCGTCGGCGCTCAGTCACGTCGCGCACCATCGCAACGAAAAGTGTTTGTCTGTCGACCACCATCTGGCTCAGCGAAATTTCGACTGGGAAAGTGACATGGCGGCGGGTCCGGCCTACGGCCATCGTCGTGCTGCCGGTGCGCTTGAGGAGATCGTCCCACGCGCAAACGACCGGCTCTGGTTCAGCCCCGTACGCCTTCGGGACCAGTTTGGTGAACTTGTGGCCGACCATTTCGTTGTTGATGCAGCCAAACATTTTCTCCGCCGACGGATTCATCGAACGAATAATGCCCTCCTCATCGACCGTAATCATGCCGTCGAGGATGTTTTCGATGATGGAGCGAATGCGAGCCTCGATGCCCTCAAGCTTCGCGAGTTGCCGACGAACGAGCACGAACGAGTAACTATTGGAAACGATCAGAAGGCCGACCGCAAAAACACAGAGCAGGGCGAGGCCGGTCGTTTTGATGATTCGTTCGCGGCTGGCGGTGCTCGATCGCGACTCATAGAGATTGACTTCGTCGCTCTGGAATTTCTGCAACATCTCGCGGATTTCCGACATCAACGCCTCGCCATTGTTCTTGGCGACCAGGCTGGAGAAGTCTTTCCCCGTGCGTTTCGCTTCCATCTCCGGCACCGCCGCCGTGTCGGTCCAGCGGACAATCGCATTCCGGATTTCGTTGAGCGCGTTCGATTGTTCCGGGGCGTTCGCGACGAGGATCGAGAGGTAACCGTGATAGGTATAAAAATCGGCCGTCGCTTTTCGATAAGCGTCCGCGAAGCTGTTGTCGGCGGTCAGAAGGTAGCCGCGCTTTTCTTTCTGCATTTCAATCACAGAGCGCTCGAGCTTTGTCAGGAAATCAAGAATCTGGGTGGATTGCGCGGCCCATTCCTGTTCGCGCATCCGCTGATTCAGGACGATTTGCTCTTCGTTCTGTAACGACTGGAGGATTTCGCGCGCCTGGTTAAGGAGGCCGGAACCGAGGGCGTCCACCGCATTGGAACCCGCCGCGAACGTAGTCGCCGGCTTGGCTTGCCGTTCTTTGATTTGCGGTAAAGCGACCTCGTCCAGCCATTTTTGGACGATTTCCTGTATTTTCATGATCCGCTTGCGCTGGCGGGCGCTGTCCAGGATCAAAACCGTTAAGTCTTCTACCCGCTGTTTGATTAGGTCTCGACGTCGTTCAAAAGGGTCCAGATAACTTGTCTCGCCGGTCAGCAAATATCCCCGGTGCCCGGTTTCCAAGGCAGCAATGTCATTTTCCAGGACGCTGCTCAGCTTCATCACCTCGAGGGTATGAGCGCGCAGACTTTCCTGGTGATGATTGCGGATCGTTACAAAGAGGAAAACCCCCGCCAAAAAGGTGATAACGACGATGCCGACAGCCGTTCCGGAAAGAAGTTTAAAATGGAAATGCTTGGGACTGAAAAGCCACGCGGCACAGCGGCCCACGATGCCACGACGGACCTTCGCTGGCTGGGGTACGTCAGTGTCCGTCATTGTAAATTCCACAAAGCAATTAGTCTGCCATGATTCTGGAAGGGCGGACTGCCGAGGTGAAAAGCAGGGTTAGTACCGAACCCGCACGAGAAATAGCCCGCAGGCCGGCGCCGCCGTCCGAGGACCGGAGATAGAACGCTCAGAATCCCCCAGGCGGTCCTCGATTTCGCCCGGCGACGATATCCCCAGACCGACCCGCACTAGCGCCCCCACGATCATTCGGACCATCTTGTAGAGGAACCCATCGGCCTCGACCTCAATCGTGACCAGCGCTCCAAGCCTTCGGACCCGGGTTTTCAAAACCGTCCGGTGCGCGTCTTTGACGATGCTGCCGCGATTTGCCGCGAAAGAGCGGAAATCATGACGGCCGAGTAACCGGTCGGCAGCCGTCTGCATCGCCTTGCATTCGAGGTGGTCGCGCACATGCCACGCTCTGCCAGATTCCAGCGGCGGCAGAACTTCCTGATTCCAGATCCGATAGCGATAGAGTTTTCCCTTTGCCGAAAATCGTGCGTGAAAAGAGGGCGAAGCGAAGCCGGCACGCATGATTCGAATCGCCGGAGGCAGGACGCCATTGAGCGCCGACATCCACCTGCCGGCATCATACCGGCGAACCGACAAATCCACATGGGCGCATTGGGCGAGGGCGTGGACGCCGGCGTCGGTCCTGCCAGCACCGTGGACCCGCACCCGCTCACCGCAAATTTGGGCGAATGCCGTTTCCAGATGATCCTGGACTGCGTTCCTGTCAGCCTGGCTCTGCCAACCCGAAAACGGAGTTCCGTTGTAAGCAACGATCACCTTCAGCCGCGCTGGCATGGCTGGTTTACAAACCGGGCTCGATTCCTGGGACGCTTCCGCCGGCACCGGCATCAAGGTAACTTTGCAGAATGATTTGGGCCGCGACCTGATCGACCACACCCCGAGAGTTCCGTGCCTTTCGACCACTTTCACGCAGGGCGCGGTTTGCCGCGATCGTGGTCAGGCGCTCATCCCACGTCGCGACTTGGCACTGGACCCGGCCCCGTAATTTTTCAGCGAAAGCCACCGCTTCCGCGGCACCGGTTCCCATGCTCCCATTCATATGGCGCGGCAATCCGATCACGATTCTTTCGATATCTTTGGCGGCGACGATGTCCGCGATGCGCGCGAGGACGTCGTCAGTCGCCGGGACTGTCTCGAGCGGATGCGCCAACATGCCGAGCTCATCGGAAACGGCCAGGCCGACGCGGGCCTTACCCAGATCAATTCCGAGGATCCGGCGCCGGAGATGGAGGTCGCTCATTGAAGTTCCTCAGGCACTTTGCCGAGCAGGTTCTTGATTTTCTCCGCCTGGTGACGATGACAAATGAGGATCGCGTCCGGTGTCCGGACGACGATGAGATTATGAACGCCGAGGAGCGCGATCCGAGCGCCGTCCGGATTGAAGACAATGTTCTGGGTCGAATCGAGCGTTGTGATTTCGCAATTTGCGGCGTTGCCGTCGCCGTCGTTTTTGAAATATTTTGCAAGCGCGCGCCAGCTTCCCACGTCATCCCAATCGAACCCCGCCTCGACAACGAGGACGCGATCGGCTTTTTCCATGATTGCGTAATCGAAGGAAATCCGCGGCAGCTCGCTGAACCGGTCGCCGAGGGTTTTCTTGAAATTGTCGGGTGCTCGCAGCTGTGAAATGAAAGTGGCCAGCTCGGGCGTGTGCCGATTGAACTCGCTCAGGACCGACGGCACAGACCAGACGAACATGCCGGCGTTCCAGCGGAAGTTTCCTTTTCGAAGAAACGATTCCGCCAGGTCGGCGTTTGGCTTTTCGCGGAACCTAACGACACGATGAACCGCGTTGTCTGCGTCGATACCGCGGAGCCGGACGGCTGCGCCCTGTTCGATATATCCGTAGCCCGGACATGCCCACGTTGGTTTCACCCCGATTGTCACGAGCGCGCCGGTTTCCTCAGCCGCGGTTGCTGCGGTTTCGAGCGTCTTCTTGAAGGCGCCAACATCTTCGATCACGTGATCAGCCGGGAGAACAATCATTGTCGCCGAGTGGTCCCGGGAAGCGACCCAACCGCAGCCTAACGCGACCGCTGCGGCCGTGTCCCGTTTCGCGGGTTCGGCGACAATATTTTCCTTCGGAATCTGCGGGAGCAACGCCCGAACCGCAGCTTCCTGATCGACGTTCGTGAGGATGAGCAGGCGGTCCGGTGGAACAAGGCCATCGAGTCGTTTCACCGTCTGCTCAAGCAATGTTTCCTTCGTGACGAGGCGAAGCAATTGCTTCGGTCGGGCGCGTCGGCTCAGCGGCCAAAAGCGCTCGCCGCTGCCGCCGGCCAGGATGAGCGCATAGAGCGAATTGGGCATGTCGTTAGGTGCAAACAGCGGCCGGCACTCGAGCGCGCGGACGGCAAGATTTCCCGTTTCCTTTTCCGAAACGAGACGTATAAGGGTAGGCGATGTCTCTCTCGATATCCATTCCAAAAACCGGCGAGCAAGTCCCATTGGACGGTTTGCTAACTCTCGCCCGCACGGCCTTCGGGCTCGGGATCGGAATGCTGGTTGCCGACAAAGTGCGCCGCCCATTTCGCCAGGCGACGGCGATCGCGTTGGTCTCTGTCGGAGCCCTGGCGGCAATGCCATTCCTGGTCAAGGTGGCGATGGAGCGTATTAACCGGCCGGAATCGGAACGCGGCAGTCGCAACCGTTTGCGATCAATCCGGGACGATTCGGGCTATCGTTCGGACACCGACGCGTTTTAACACGGAAGCCAGCGCGCTCCGGCTTGATTCCGTCGCCGCGCCAGCGTAAGCCTTTCGCGCCCATGTCATCCCGATCTCCTGTCGCTCCGCTCCCCGAGAGCCTGTTCGAACGCAGTGCTGCCATTGCCCGCGAAGAAGACGTGCTTCGCCAGGGCGGCGGGAAAGCCGGCCAGGAGCGCCAACATAAAATGGGGCGGCTTCTCGCCCGCGAACGAATTTCCCAACTGCTCGACAAGGATTCACGGTTCTTCGAAGTGGGACTATGGGCCGCTCACAAAATGTATGAGCAGTGGGGCAAGATCCCTGCCGCCGGCGCTGTCGCCGGCATCGGTGACGTCGCCGGTGTCCCATGCATGATCATTGCGAACGACGCGACTGTGAAAGCCGGTGCGTTTTTTCCCGCAACGGCAAAGAAGCTAATCCGCGCTCAGCGAATCGCATTCGAGTGCGCGCTGCCGATCATTTATCTCGTCGATTCAGCCGGCGTATTTCTCCCCATGCAGGATGAGATTTTTCCGGACGAAGACGATTTCGGCCGGATCTTCCGCAACAATTCCGTCATTTCGGCAGCCGGCTTGCCGCAGTTCGCCGCGATCATGGGCAATTGTGTCGCCGGGGGCGCATATCTCCCCGTCCTCTGCGACAAGATCCTTATGACGGAAGGAAGCGGCTTGTACCTGGCCGGACCGTCACTGGTCAAAGCCGCGATTGGCCAGGTCGTTGAAGCCGAAGAGCTGGGCGGCGCGAAGATGCACGCCGAAATCAGCGGCACGGTCGACTTTCACGAAAAGGACGATCCGGCCTGTCTCAAGCGCTTGCGTTCGCTGGTCGGCCTTTTGCCCGAAGCGCAGAAAGGGAAGACAACTGCTAAGGAAAAGTCGGTCGCACCGGCGAAAAAGCCGCGGGCCGTTTACGAGTTGATCAGCGTGGATGGGAACAAGCCTTATGATGCGCGTGATCTGCTCGCCTCGATAATCGACGCCGAGTCGCTCGACGAATACAAAGCCGATTACGGGAAGACGCTCGTCACAACCTACGCCCGGATCGACGGACGACCGGTTGGGATTGTCGCAAGCCAGCGATTGCAGGCGCGAACGAAAAAAGAAGGGATCCAGATGGGAGGCGTCATCTACGCCGACAGCGCCGATAA
>JBJMXC010000111.1:0-5467 GCA_045809825.1 Chthoniobacterales bacterium
CCTCGCCCAGCTCAAACGCGCTGGCGTCGTCGAAGATCGCCGTTCCGGGAAGAACGTTTATTACGGACTGACCTCGAAAGAGGAACGGAACCCGGCCCGGGCGAAGGCGACGGAGTTAATTCACGCCCTCGCGCGCGAGATGCCGGAGACAGCGCGAGATCGCACCGCGCTCCAACTGGTGTTGCGCAAGCGCCGCGACAAGGCGCGCGAATATTTCGACGAGCTCGCCGGCAAATTCGGCCGGAGCTACGTTCCGGGCCGCTCCTGGCAGGCGCTCGCGCACACTTTGATCTCGCTCCTGCCGCCACTCACTGTCGCCGATCTGGGAGCCGGCGAAGGAACCCTCTCCCAACTCCTCGCCAAAACGGCTCGCAAAGTCATTGCGATCGACAATGCGCCGAAGATGGTCGAGTTCGGCGCGCAGCTGGCGAAGCGCCACGGGTTTTCCAACCTCGAGTTTCGACTTGGCGACATCGAAGATCCGCCGATCACCAAGGGAACAATCGATCTGGCTATCTTAAGCCAGGCGCTGCATCACGCTATCCATCCCGAGCGCGCCATCGCCAGCGCCCATCGCATCCTGCGCAAAGGCGGCCGCATCGTGATCCTGGATTTACTCAGCCACCGCTTCGACCGCGCTCGCGAACTTTACGCCGACCACTGGCTCGGATTCAGTGAAGTGCAGCTCCATCAATTTCTCGAAGGCGCCGGGTTTAAGAACATCGAAGTAACAGTTGTCTCGCGGGAAAAAGAGAGTCCCCATTTCCAGACCGTCTTCGCAACCGGACTAAAATAACTCTCACGCAGGCGGCTGCGCTTCGATCCACTAATTTCCTCGTCAGCGGAGAAACCCGCTGTTAGCACTCAATTCTTCCGTCGCGGAATGAAGCCGTGAATCCAAAAAAGTTCTTTGCCGAGCTTCAGCGGCGAAACGTCTACAAGGTTGCGGTCGCGTATGCCGTGGTCAGCTGGCTGATCATCCAAATCACGACCCAGGTTTTTCCAGTCTTCGACATCCCGGCATGGTCGATTCGATTGATAATTCTATGCCTGGGAGTTGGATTCCCGGTCGCGCTAGTCCTGGCGTGGGCCTATGAGCTCACGCCCGAAGGAGTCAAACGGACTGATGAGATCGATCTAAAACAATCGACTGTCCGCAGCACCGGCCGAAAGCTCGACTTTGTCATAATCGGCGTCCTGCTTGCCGTGATCGGGGTGCTCGCTATCCAGCGTTATCGGTCTGCCGACTCGCGGCTGCCGGAAATTCCCGAGAAGAGCATCGCGGTCCTGCCCTTCGAGAACCGAAGTGAAGAAAAGGCGAACGCCTACTTCGCCGACGGAATCCAGGACGAAATTTTGACACGCTTATCGAAAATCGCCGACCTGCGGGTCATCTCTCGAACCTCTACGCAACATTACAAAAGCACGTCAGAAGACCTGCGTAATATCGGTCGCGACCTGGGCGTCGCGCATATCCTGGAGGGAAGCGTCCAGAAGAGTGGCGATGCTGTGCGGGTAAACGTGAAGCTAAGCAAAGCCGCCACCGATTCCCACGTCTGGGCGGACACCTACGATCGGAAATTGACCGATATCTTTTCTGTCGAGACCGAGGTGGCCAGGGCGATCGCCGAGCAATTGCGCGCGAAGCTCACCGGCCAGGAAGAAAAAATCATCGCGGCCAAGCCGACGGATAATCCTGAGGCGTATGATGCCTATCTGCGGGGCCTGGCTTTTGCGCTGAAGACGGCGACGACTTCCGCTAACGCTCTCGACGCTCAGAAACATCTTCGGCAAGCGGTCCGGCTGGATCCCAACTTCGCGCTGGGATGGGCGCTCCTGTCTTACGTTGATTCCCGCAGCTACCTCTCGCTCACTCTTCAACAAACCGCCGCGCTACGCGACGAGGCTCGCGAGGCAGCTGAAACCGCCCTCACTTTGCAGGCCAACCTTGGCGAAGCGCTCCATGCCAAAGGCTTTTATCACTACGCTTGTCTGAAGGATTACGACACTGCAGTGCGCTATTTTGATCAGGCGCGGCAACTCCTGCCGAATAGCAGCCGCATTCCTGAGTCCCTGGCTTACGTCGCGCGGAGACGAGGTCAGTGGGACCAGAGCGAATCGTTCTTTAACGAAGCTGAGCGCCTCGACCCGCGCAACGTTTCCCTATTAACCCAGCACGCGCTTTCCTATGTCTTACGCCGCCACTTTCCCGAAGCGCGAAGAAAGCTCGATCAGGTTTTAGATATCACCCCAAATGACCTCGACACGCTTGTAGAAAAAGCCGCTACCGCACAAGGTGAGGGCGATCTCCCGGGAGCCGCCGCCATACTCGGTCCGATTCATCCGAAGGCGACGGACTCCCGCGTTTTAGAGACACAAGCGTACCAGGCCGTCTTGGAGCGCCGCCCGGCCGAGATCATTGGCCGACTCAAAGAAATCCTGGCGCAGCCCGACCCGGGATTGGGTTACCTTAATAGCCAGCTGCGCTTCTGGCTGGGCTGGGCGGAAGACACCGCTGGTGATCACGCCGCCGCGCGGGAAACCTGGACCTTAGCGCGCAGCGAGCTCGACGCTTTCTTGAAAGAACAGCCGGAAAACACAATTCTTATGGGACACCTTGCCCTGGTAAACATGGGCCTGGGTGACAATGTCACTGCCTTAGCCCTTGCGGAACGCGCGCTGGCCATAACGCCAATGGAGAAAGATGCGGTAGATGGACCCCAATCACTGGAAATTCTTGCGCGCGTTGCCGCTGGGACAGGGGACGCCGACCGCGCTATCGCCGTTCTGGAAAAAATACTCCGCATACCCTACGGCGCCCCGCTCGCTTCCGGCGTGCCGCTGACTCCGGCGCTCCTCCGACTCGATCCAATGTTCGACCGGCTCCGAAAGGACCCCCGCTTCCAAAAACTGGCCGAGCCGGGTGCCCAGGCAGAGACGAAATAGCGAACAAATCGCAGCGACTATCTGTCGTCAGCGGTTTTTTTCTCGTGCTGAGTATATAGGTACTCTCGAAGAAGAGCCCGGCGGAACGCGTGAACTGTCGCAAATCCCAAGTCCTGGGCATAGCTGTTTAGATCCGAAGGCACAGGTCGGGTTGAATCCTTCTCAAAGTACCATTGCAGAAGTTCACTCTCTGTCAGGCCTGCGGTTTCGAGTGATGGATCTTGCGAACCAACAGACTCGAGCCAGCGGCTCTTCGCCTCGGCCCGGGCCAGCAACCGCGGATAGTCGCCCGTGAGGCGAAGCTGTTCCGGCAAAGAACTAACTGACACGAGTCTAGTAAGCCGATGAACCCACCTTACACGCGCTTCATCCATCATGAGTGAGTCGAACTCGTGTGGGCCCAAACCATTGGCTGTCATCCAACGTTCAAGCTGACCCGCGTCCGCCAGATCATTCTCCCGCCGGAACGCGAGTTCGGCCTGTTTTCGCGCCTCGGTCGTTACCGTCATTCCCAGCCGGTTGGCCTCGCGGATTGCAAAATAACGTTCCAACGCCAGGAGAGTCTGCTGCTTGTATGCGTCGCCTTTGACTCGGAGCTCATCGACGAGCGATTCAAGAAGGACGAGCCGGGACTCCGCGCCCGCATCGAGTCGGAGTTCGCCGCTCTGGCGGCAAGCCGTTTCCCACATCGCAGTATGTTCGAACCAGTAAGAAACGGCCTTCGGTTCCAACCCGTCCTCCAGCCGTTCGCGCATAAGTCGCAGCATGGCCAGCGCGTCTTCCCGCTTCTGGTTTACCTGACCTCGCGGCAACCATTCCCGCAGAAGCGTCAGTTCCGCTTCCGGCAGTCCGCTCTCTGCGGCGCGACGCAAGAGCATGGGATAACTTCGATCCGGATAAAAAAGGTCCTTGGCGATCTTTTCCAGGCTTGTCCGCAGCTTCTTGGAGATCACATCCGCCAGCTCTGCCTTCCGAAGAGTCTCACGAATGTTCACCATCGCCTCGGACCCAGCCATGAATCCGCTCTCCGGCGGCCCATGAGCGATCGCGACTTCATCGTCGTCTTCCAGGGTTCCGTCGCGGAAGGACTCAAAAATTGCTCCTACCCCTTCCATGCCGAAGTCGCTTAGCTCCGCGGCGCGCAACGCCCCCATGCTGGCGCTCCCAAACACATGGATCCCGCGGCTCATCGCCCACAGAATTTCTTTGTGTCGTACGGCTGGGACCGACTGAAAATATCCGTCAATAATCCCGATCGCCTGGGGACGTTTTTGCGCGACGCGATAGACGTCGCCCTCCCCAGCCGGCGGCAGGTAGATCGCTTCCAGCTCTACGCGCGCCTCTGCCGGGGAAATAGTGGGTCCCGTGAAGACGAAGACACTCACTGTTGTTTTGCCAGGAGGGCCCGGGCTCGGTGGCCCGGGACATAACCCCGTTCGAACATTGGCTCCAAGCCCGGGACAATCACCCGCACAACGGACAATCCGAACACCGGTTTGGTAAGATCGATTACAATCACCCTTTCGAGGCCGGCCTTGCGGAGACAGTTCAGTTGCCATTCGACGTCCTCTTCGAAGGTCTCCGCGTCCCAGTGCGGTATATCCCGGAAGAGCCGCGTCGGCACCGAAGCCGACGCTCGCTGCCGTGCCGCTAGCAGGGCGTCGGGGCCAAGCAATGCGTCATAAATTTCCCGGCCGAAGTCGTCGCGCACCCCGGCTATCACAGTAAGCCGAGCTTGGGCGGCTTCGGTCACTGCCCTGGCCAGAGCCACCTCTCGCGCGGGATGGCAGCCGTGACCTACCGCGGCCGAAGCATGCCACATCGCGCCCTCTTCGCGCGGAACGATCACACACGTGAAAGCGGCAATCCCAACGTCGCTGGTTACATCCCACACAGCGACCGAGAGGCCCGCGCTCTCGAGTTTCGCGATGATCTCCCGGCAAATCGGATCATCAACGCTAGTAAGCTCGAGCCGGTCCTTATTCAGTTTCCCATCGTCCTTGCGCAACTGCCACAGGGTCGTGGCGTCCCGCTCGATCAATTCGCAGATGCCGTGACTAATCGCTTCAATAAGTTGATTGCCGGAAGCCAACCCGTTGGAGCTCGCCGTGAAGCACCCGTAACCATCCGGAAACGGAGTTGTGTAGTTCGTGTGAACCATCTCGAATGGCACCAACACGTTTTCTTCCCTCAAAAGGTCGCGCCCCTCGCACCAAAGCAGCCGCAAGTCCGGATGAAAACGGGAACCGGAACTGCGGGGGAGCAATCCGACGTCGGCCACCGTGTGTTGATATCGAAGCTCCTCATACGTCGCCAGGCGCAGCGGCAAGGTTATCGTCTCGGCGTGGTAAAGCTCGGCCGATTCCATCAATCCCGACGCGCGTGCGCTATCGAGATCGATGCCCTTTCCCTGTGACACCGCGACGGAGCGCGAATTCGGTCGGCAGACCATCACAACCGGAATGCCGACGGCGTCGAGGCCGGTCACATTGGCTACTCGCGTGATCCCCATCACGGGAGC
>JBJMXC010000112.1:0-3852 GCA_045809825.1 Chthoniobacterales bacterium
CTTAATAAGCCCGAGCTGGTCGCCTTCGTCGTAGATGCTGAAGTTATTCTTGTAGCCGAGCCGATCGATTCCACCACGCAGGATGCGGAGACAGAGCGCGTGAAAGGTCGACATCGTGACCTGCTTCGCGGCGGCGGGATCGATCATGCGCGCCAGGCGTTCGCGCATTTCGGTGGCGGCCTTGTTCGTAAAAGTCACGGCGAGAACAGCGCCCGGATCGACGCCCTGGGCGATGAGGTAAGCCGCCCGCGCCGTGATCACGCGGGTTTTGCCGGTGCCGGCGCCGGCTAGAATAAGAAGCGGCCCTCGTGTCGTGGTGACGGCTTCGCGCTGGGCGTCGTTGAGATCGAAAAGTCGGAAACGCGCCATGCGGAGGCGCATTGTCATGTTCGCTCCGAAAAATTCCAGAGCGAATTAAGGAATCGGAGATATCGACCGCGGATTCCGCGAATGTCACGGATCGAAAGTCGCTGAGATCGTGGGGGCTACGGCGTGGCAGGCGCGAGACCGGTGATTTTCCAAAGCCGGTACGGCTCGGTGCGCGTGGACTTGCCGCCGTTGAAGCGCGGCATGTTTTCGATTTGCGACGCAGTCACGTAGAGCTCACCGGACGGGCCCCAGGCAAGAGTGTCGGGCCAGAGGAGGCGCGTGTCGGCGATCACCGGTTCGACTTCATTCGTGCCGGCATTCCAGCGGGAGATCGCGGCGCCTTCAATATCGGTGAGGTAAATACTTCCATCGGGCGCTTCGAGCATTCCGTCGGGCGGCGCGGTTTGAGCCACGGCCTCGACTTTGGATTCGAGATCGTTCTTTGAAAGTTTGTCGTCGATTAACGCGGCGGTCTTGATGCGGTAAAGGGTGCGGCCGGTGAGCGGGTGGTAATAGAGATAACCGTTCTCCGTATCCAGCGCGATGCCGTCGGACGCGATCTGCGGCGGCGTTTTCTTCTCCTGGTCGAGCAAACCCTTGCCATCAACGGTAAGTTTCACGTCTTTCTCGGGCTGAGTGGATTTGTGGCCGTCAAGGACCCGGCGCGCTTTTCCGCTCTTCAGATCGACGACGATGATGGCGCCGTTACCGCTCTCGGTGATGAAGGCGACATTGGCGGCGGTGTCGATCCGGACGTCGTTCAAATACGACTTCTTCGGCGCGATGTCTTCGCCGAATGGGATGGTCTGCACAACCTGGTTTGTTTTCAGGTCCACTTTCACCAGCTTCGGCCCGCCTTTCTCGATCTCTTTCATCCTGGGCGCAGCCGGATCGAGGATCCAAAGGTTGTCCTGGTCATCGACGACGACGCTTTGAACGCAGATAAAATGCGAACCCGCCGGGCCCGGTTTGTTCCAGTCATCGTTCGGAAACGGTTTCGGTTTGCCGTCAACGATCTCGGCGACGGAGAGCAGATGGTCGTCGGACCAGTAAGGGAAGTTGACGAAGACGCGTCCTGACTTTTTCGAAACGCCAACCCCGGTGACCTGCTGGTTATCGAAGCTGGCGACTTCGACCAATTCCGCGGCCGAAGAGACGAAGGTGGCAACGAAGAGAGTGAAAGCGATCACGAGCATATGGCGCGGGTTCATGCCCGGAAATCGCGCGAAGATGGGTGACGGGTTGTAGGGTGCGGTGTCTCAGCGCATGATCGGGAGGCAAAAGCGCAGATGATGATCATCAATCGCGAATTCTCGAAGTTCACGGAGACGAACCTGAGTGTGTTCGTCCACAACATTCTTTGGCGGCTGCTGAACAATCCTGATTTCCCGACGCCGCGCCCGACCCTGGAGGGGTTGCGCGAAAAATTAGGCGAGTTAAAGCGCGGCCTTGATCGATTGTTCGGCGGTGACGACCAGGCACTTGAAACGATTCGCGGGACTCGCGCGGAGCTCGAGCAGATGATGAGAAATCTCGCGGATAACCTGGAGGCAACGACGCAAGATCGGGTGAAGCTTGCGACGACGGGCTTCGAATTGCTGACGCGATAGGATCAAGTAGGTCGCGGCGCATGACGCCTTTCCTGCTGATTTTTTCTCGTCCCTTTGCTTGACCGTGGCTAGCCTCGCGGACGCGCCATGGGGGCTGAACCGGAGACTTATTCGCAGCTTGAGATCGCCCATGTCCTGTTCACGGACATCGTTGGTTATTCGAAACTGCCGATTGATCAGCAGAGCGAACTGCTGGGTCAGCTAAATCAGGTCGTTCGCGGCACCGAGCAGTTTCGCGCGGCGGAAGCGGCGGAAAAACTGGTTCGATTGCCGACGGGTGACGGAATGGCGCTGGCGTTTTTTACGAGTGTCGACGCGCCGGTGCGGTGCGCGCTGGAAATAGCAGAGGCGTTGAAAAGCCGTCCCAAAATCAAACTACGCATGGGAGTAGACAGCGGCCCAGTCGATTTGATCATGGATGTGAACGACCGGCCGAACGTAGCCGGCGCAGGAATCAACATGGCCCAACGGGTGATGGATTGCGGCGACGCTGGACACATTCTTTTATCGCATCGGGTCGCGGGCGACCTGGGCCAATACAGCAAATGGCAGCCGCACTTGCAGGATCTCGGCGAAGCAGAAGTGAAACACGGGGTCAAGGTCGAGCTCGTCAATCTCTACACTGATACTTTGGGTAATCCAGCGGTGCCGGAGAAGGTGGAACGGACACGGCGTTACCACATTCTGCTCACACGCAGGCAACGCAACCGACGGCTCGCGCTGGCAGCGCTCGCGTTCATTGTTGTTCTATTCGGCGCCGGATTGTCCTGGTGGTTAAGGCGTCCATCGTCCGGGTCAGCCAGGCCGGCGAATGCGAGCGCGGTTAACGTCCCGGCGAAAAGCATTGCAGTCCTGCCGCTGGAAAATCTTTCAGATGAGAAAGAGAACGCGTTTTTCGCGGACGGCATCCAGGACGATTTGCTGACCAGCCTGGCGAAGATCAAGGACTTGAAAGTGATCTCGCGCACCTCGGTGATGGGATATCGCAATAAAGGCGCGCGGAATCTGCGTGAGATCGGGAAGGAACTTGGCGTAGCGAATGTGCTCGAAGGGAGCGTGCGCCGGGTCGCGAACCGCGTCCTGGTTAATGTCCAGTTGATCGATGTAGCGACCGACCAACATGTCTGGGCGGAACGGTATGATCGGACGTTGACGGACTCGATCTCGTTGCAGGGGGAGCTCGCGAGCGAAATCGCAGGCGCATTGCGCTCCACCCTAACAGCCGAAGAAAAGGCGCGCGTCGAAACCAAGCCAACCGATAACCCAGATGCGTACGTCGCTTATTTGCGCGGCCGTGAATTCCAACTCCGGCCAGAAACATCGCGGGAAAATCTGGCGAGCGCCGAGGGGTTCTACAAACAGGCCATCGGGTTGGACCCCAAGTTTGTCCTCGCGCGGGCACGGCTCAGCCTTGTCGAGGCACTAATCTAC
Source organism: Chthoniobacterales bacterium (assembly GCA_045809825.1). Lineage (GTDB taxonomy): Bacteria > Verrucomicrobiota > Verrucomicrobiia > Chthoniobacterales > UBA10450 > AV80. The sequence continues at coordinate 3,411 of JBJMXC010000112.1, forward strand.
GAGTATTTCGAGCAAACCAATTCAGATCGCCTGAAGGAGGCGCGCAAGAATGCGGAAGAAGCGCTGCGCCTGGATCCAAATTCCGCCGAGGCGCACTCGTCATTGGCGCGGTGTGCCCAGAATCTGAACGACGCGGCCACCACGCGGCGCGAACTGGAGACAGCGGTGCGCCTCCTGCCTAACGATGCGTCGCTCATCCTGACGGCCGCGGTCACGCAATGGGGAATGGGTTGGAATGACGAAGCAGTGGCCAATTTCAAGCGAGCAACGGAGCTGGGACCGCGAGAAGCACGGACCTTTTACAACTACGGGGTGCTGCTCAAGGAGTTGGACCGGGAAACCGAAGCCCGCGCCGCCCTGGATCAAGCGCTGGTCCTGGCCCCGGAATCGGTTTACTTCCGGCTGCAACGGGCCGCTGCGGAAATTTCCTGGACAGGTGATA